>CAIYAG010000081.1 GCA_903924075.1 uncultured Bacteroidota bacterium
ACTCGTTACGATTTCCTGGTCGGTTTTTCCTTCACCCTTTACAACCAACACAACCGGGATCCCTAAATTATTTGCAAAATTGATATTGTCATCAAAATCCAAAATCGTGCTGCTGCCTAGAAAATCAGCACCCTCAACAATTACGAATTCAGTGGTTTCTTGTAATTTTTTGAATTTTTCAATGATCCTATCAATGATCAAAGCCTCACTACCAGTATTGCGTAATTTTTCTACTTCCTCCCTTGTAAAGGCATACATGTCTTCATACGGAGTAGTTAATCCAAAGTGGTGGATCATGGTATCTAAATGATTATCTCGCTCTCCAGCAGTGCTACTGATCACTGGTTTGAAATAAGCAATTTTTTCTGTTTTGCCCGCCAAAAGGTTCATCAACCCAAGGGCAATGATCGATTTTCCCGAAAAGGGTTCTGTAGTACTTAAATATAGTGCGTTTGTCATTGTTTATCGATTGTTGCTCAATTGCAAAATTATTGATTATTAGGATGCTTGGATATGATGATTATCAGCTAATCTTTCTGAATCAACTGATTTAAATCATGAATAAATATGAAATAAATAGCTTCAAATGTAAAATTTCCATCAATTATTCCGAAATTCGCGCTGATTATTTAGGGCTTATAATTTTTGCCTAATTTATTCGTTATTAAATGATAACACCTTTTCAAAGTTTAAAAAACTCAAAATGAAAAATCTAATTATTTTATCCATTGGCCTTTTCGGTTTTACAATGGCTGCAAAAGCACAACATAGCGACATCCGTTTAAATGGATATGCGGTTGGCGCATTTAGCGACAAAGTTGATTCTTACTATTCAAGTACTGATTATTTTAATGGCCAAGTAAATGGTGGTTTACAGTGGGGTGGTGGAATAGAAATCAAACCAAATAAAATGATGGGTGTTGAATTCTTATATAATCGTTTGGATACGAAGGCAAATTTGGATTATTTTAATAGTAGTAATAGTCGCCCCCAAAATGGCACTTTCACTACAGCTATCAATAATTATATGCTTGGAATTAACCGTTATTTTGTTTCAAATGCTCAAACTGAGGCTTATGGTGGTATATTATTAGGTGTAACTGCTGGTAAAGTTGGATCGCAATCAACTACCAAATTTGGTTATGGCTTCAGATTAGGTGGAAACTTTTGGGTTTCTCCAAAAGTTGGAATTAAATTACAAGCACAGTTAATGTCTGCTTCTCAAGCTGTAGGAGGTGGTTTCTACTTCGGCACCGGTGGTGGTGGAGTTGGCGTTTCTAGTTACTCTTCTTTCTACCAGTTTGGTTTAGGTGGAGGCTTAGCTTTCAAATTAGGTAAATAAATTCCTAAAACTGTTTATATAAAGAGCCACTGATTTTTTCAGTGGTTTTTTTTTGCTCATTTCATATCAATTTTCTCCATTTTTCATTTTTCACTTTTCACTTTTCACTTTTTTACCCCCCAGCAGATTTTTTCTATTTTATAAACGATATTTCTTTCCTTTACATAGACCAAGAAAAATAATAAAGACATGGAAATTAAGCTTTTAGTTCCGATCGCATTTAAACAGACCGAATTTGCAAATGATGAAAATGTGATTGTTTTGGCAGGTGATATTGGGGGAACTAAGGCGAATATGTCTTTATGTAAATTTACTGCTGATGGAATGGAAGTGGTGAAAGAGAAAAGGTATGTAAGTAAAGATCATGTGTCTTTTACAGATATTATCAGCGATTTTATCAATGGGTTTCCTAATCCGCAAAAAGTTTGTTTATCAGTAGCTGGTCCTGTTATTGACGGCAAAGTGAAATTCACCAATCTTAGCTGGCAAATTGATCGAAATGAAATTTCAGAAAAATTAGGAGGGAGTCCGGTTACGATCTTGAACGATCTTGAAGCAACTGCATATGGTTTGGCAGCACTTAAAAAGGAAGAACTCTTTACATTGCACGAGGGTACCAATGAAACTCCGGGTAATATTGGTATTTTGGCTGCAGGTACTGGATTGGGCGAAGCCGGACTTTTCTGGGATGGCAAAAGCTATCATCCTTTTGCAACTGAAGGCGGGCATTGCGATTATGCACCAAGAACAAAACAAGATTTAGGGATATTAACTTTTCTTCAAGCAAGACATGAACACGTAAGCTGGGAAAGATTATTAAGCGGTAATGGTATTGTAACCATCTGGGAATTTCTGACCCAAGTTGAATTCAAACCTAAACCTCAATGGATCTTGGATGCTATGAAAACAACAGACCCTGCTGCTGTAATTAGTAATGCAGCTAAGGAAGCAAAATGTACAACCTGCGTTGAGGCTATTAAATTATTTGATCGTTTCTTAGCTATTGAAGCTGCTAATATGATCTTGAAATTTAAATCAACCGGTGGGCTATTCCTTGCAGGAGGTATTGCACCTAAGATCATTACCATGCTCGATCCTGTTACCTGGAAAGAAATATTTGAATCTAGTGGAAGGATGAAGCATTTACTAAATACCGTTTCAGTTTATGTAATGTTGAATGAGAAAGCACCAATGCTGGGATCGATCTATTATGCAGGATTGAATATGTAATAAATCAATAAGAGACACATGAAAATTGCAATCATCAATGGGCCTAATCTTAATTTATTAGGTAAAAGGGAACCCGGCATTTACGGGAATCAAAGTTTTGATGCGTATTTCAGTGAATTGCAAACCCTATTCCCCCAAGTAACATTTAGTTATTTTCAAAGTAATATTGAAGGCGAACTGATCAACGAATTACAAAGAGTTGGTTTTGATTTTCAAGGCATCGTCATGAACCCTGGTGGCTATACACATACCTCTGTTGCCATTGGCGACGCTATTGCTGCGATCAAAACACCATTGATTGAAGTACATATCAGCAATGTGCATGCAAGGGAAGATTTTAGAAAACTATCTCATGTTTCTGCAAAAGCAGCAGGAAGTATCATCGGATTGGGTTTAAAAGGATATGAACTCGCCGTTCGCTGGTTGTTAGATCAGCAGTAAAAAAATGCGAAACAATTTTCCATCATATAGTAAAAAACTTGGACTACTGATACTCATTACCATGGGGATCAAATTAATAGTTGCAGGTTTATTGGAATTGGGAAACGACGAAGTGTATTATTGGACCTATGCTTTGCAATTAGATTGGAATCATTTTGATCATCCCCCAATGATTGGCTGGATGATCCGTCTCACTACTATCAACCTTCATTGGGTTTCAGAAATATCACTTCGATTAGGGAGCATCATTGCTGCAAGCATTGCTACTTGGTTTTTGTTTTTAACAGCGAAACTGATCGCTTCAGAAAAAGCCGGTTGGTACGCAGCATTAATTTATCAGGCTTCTATTTATACTGGGGTCATTGCTGGACTTTTTATACTGCCTGATTCTCCACAAATGCCTATATGGACTGCTGCGCTTTATTGCATGGCAGTATTATTATTTCAGCCTGAAATGGAAAAGAAAACCGCTATTTGGATCTTGCTGGGTGCATTAATAGGACTGGCTGCGCTTTGCAAAGTACATGGTTTGTATTTGTGGGTGGGTTTTGGTTTGAGCATGTTAATTTTCCGCATCAAATGGTTATTGAATTACCGATTTTATCTGGCTGTTTTTATTACCCTCCTTTTCTTGATACCAATTGTGTATTGGAATATTCAATACGATTTTATCACATACAAATTCCATTCAGAAAGAGTTACACATACGCATTTGCAATGGGATATGCTAGCCAGAGAAATTGCAGGAGAATTCGCTTATCAGAATCCAATTGTTTTTTTGCTTTTGATCACTGCGCTCATTGCATTTATAAGAAAAAGATTTTCGTTTAGTAAAAAAAATATCGCAACCTGGCTGCTTTGTATGAGTTTGCCGATGATCTTATTGTTCTGGGTCATTGCACTATTTAACCCTACACTGCCACATTGGACTGGCCCCGCATATATTCCATTATATTTACTTGCGGCTGTTTATCTGGAGCAAAAACAAATTAGAGCTACTCCTAAAGTTTTAAAAATTGCTATTTCATTTTTGTTTATTCTTTTGATACTTGCAACAGCCATTGTTCGATTCTCTCCGATCAATTTTGGGAGTCAGCAGAAAGAAAACTATGGAGAATATTGTCCCACACTTGATTTAAGTGGTTGGAAAGATTTTAGTATAGCATATACCAGACTTGTTGCAAATGATCGGGAGCATCATACAATGAACGATAACAGCTTTCTAATTGTACCGAAATGGTTCCCTGGAGGCCATTTAGAATTTTATACTGCTCCAATGGCGATGCAAACACTGATAGCAATAGGGCCACTACAGGACATTCATAAATTCGCATGGCTAAATCGAGATAGGAAAAAATTGCAAATTGGAGATGACGCTTATACTATTGTTCCTTCAAATTTGCCAATAGACGTTGAAAAGCAGTATGGAGCATATTTTACTAGGATACTAGCACCTGAATTAATAATTCAAATAAGGAATAGGGGAATGGTGCGCTATTTTAAAGTGTACCGATTAAAAGGATGCAAAAAAATTCCAATGGAACTTATTCACTAGTTATTTTTTATCTTCTAATGAATTCTCTGCGGGCTTTTTCATTTCGATCGACTCAGGTTTGGTGGCAAATAACTGATCAAAGTCTCTACGATAAGAAATGCTCACACCCTGTCTATTTCTACGACCAAAAGTTGAGCCACTGATGTCCAAACTGTTTTTTGTAAATACGATCGCACTTAGCTTTCTGTCCTTAGTTAAAATGAATTTAATATTAAAATCTGGAAGCCATTGGAAGTTCCCGTTTTGGAAAGCTGTTGCATTTCCTACATTAAAATCTAGGTCACTTCCAAGTGTAACTACTACATTGTCATTCGCAAAAGCATAACCCAGTTTCAGATTAACCCTAGTACGATCGAGTTTATTACTATTCGTTGTTAATCCACTACTCGCATCCAATAATGTATTACTACTATAAAGTGAAGTGCCTAAATCAAATCGAAGACTTTTATCCCCAGTTATTTTAAAGAGAATATTGGAAACAGATTTATTTACTTCTTTGGTGAGTACTTGTGAAATGGTATTCACTCCCAATGAAGTGATCATATATGGGTTAGCAATATTATTGTTTCCATTATTACCTGTAGGGGCAAATGAGCCAAGCACAATTAAGAATGAAACCTGCTTTAAAATTTCGTTATCATCTTTTTCTATCCTATTTAAAAATGCAGTAAACTCATTGTCTGTTTTGATGGGGCTGCCCTGTGGAAAATCTAGTTTAAATTTAATAGAAGGCAGGTTGAGTTTATCGCGTAACTGTGCAATTACATATACATCACCTCGATAAGCTTTTACTGCACCACTAAAATTATTGTTACCCACTAATTCATTCATGCTGATCCGCTCTGCTGTGTATAGTGCATCAATATGAACATCAGCCCTAAAAGGGTCGCCATTCCATTCAATATAGTTACCCGCATCGGCCATTAATACAAAAGGTTTACGAATAAAGGATTGGAAATTGAAATCATAATTACCATGGTCAATATTATATCGTCCTCTAATAGTTAATGGATCTGAAGTTCCTGCATGAATTTTTAAACGGCCATTTCCAACTGCCTTGATGACATCCCCAGTTAAGTCATCAAGTATTACATCTATCGAAACTTTATTATTAGCAGTTAAATCTAAATCTACAGCCAAATTAAAATTGCTAGATGGTCTTAAGGCCTGCATTTCAGTGCCATATTGTTTGAATACTATGAAATCGGATGAGCCACTTTCTTTACTTGTAGAATTGGGTAATACAATATGCGAACTATCTGTTGCCTCAGCCACAATATTCATTTGTGCTTTATCTTCAGGGCCTTTAAAACTCATTTGTGCCTTTCCAATCGCTTTGCCATAGAACATATTGTTGTCCTTTAACTTGGTATCGATCAGCAACAATCTTTTGGTGTTCATATCAAAATCAAATGCCAGATTCTTGAAGCCTTTTTCTAAAAGCTTTCCATTGATGGTTGCTTTATTTTGATATTTATCCTGTATTTGCAATTCACCAAAATCAATACCATTTTCTTCGAATTTTACTTCGGCAGAGTCGATCGTGTAATGCACTTTCGTATAGTTCACAGTTAGTCCGGCTTTTCGTAAACTTACTTTCCCCAATAGATCAGGTGCATTCGGGTCTCCATTAATACTAAGGTTTCCCTTCGCCATTCCAGTGATATCGCTAAAGATATCTCCGATGAATCGGTGAAGAATGTTCACTTTCGTATTCTCTAATTGTATATCTGTTTTTAGTGGATTAACTGCACTATCTTTTGCATTATAAGAACCTGTTGCAGCAAGGTGATAACCGTCGTTCTCAGATCGCACTGTGAATGGGATCTCACCGGTTTCATTGTTGTATCCTGCAGTAATATTTACAAGCCCAACACTATCCTCATCCATTCTGAATTGTTCTGTTCTGATTTGCGCTTCTGCATTGAATTTACCATAGAAATCGCGTAGTACTATATTTCCCGAAGAAATACCTTCCATTCTTGGGTTCTTGAAAAATAAGGATGTGATATCTCCTAAATAAACATTCTTTAGTGATACATTCAAATTACTAGTATTACCTCCATCTTCTTCTTCAGTTTCCGCAAATATTTCTTGGAATCCCTGTGTTAAACGAATATTACTTGCATGTAAAAAATTGTTTCGGATGATTAATTCCGCATTTTTTTCGATATTCCATTTCTTATCATTGATCACAAAAGTGGAGGGTCTTAAATTTATTCTAAGTCCATCCTGAAACGTATATACATCAGCTAGGAGCGTGGCATCATTGATCGTATTGTCTGCACTAGCTTTAATGGATACCATTGAGTGATCATTTGCAGAACTAATATCAAAGTGAGAATTGGGCAAATGGAAACTGTCGCTGATTTGAATACTCGTTATATCCCCATTGATCTTTAATGTGTCTTTGTTGCCCTTTCCATTGATCTGTGCACCCGATAGAATATATTTTTTATACTTTGCATAAGGCACATTAGCGGTTAGTAAAAGGCTGTTTTTCTTTGTATCAATTGAGCCTGAAAAACTGGCATCGTTAAAGCCGCTTATTTTTTTGTTGAACAATTTAATATAGGGCTCAATATAGTTAGTACTAACAGCTACTTGAAAAGATTGATTTTTGGGAACCGATTTTGGCGGTTTGATATAGGCTGGATAATAGTGGTTCAAAAATGACTGAATGCTCGCTGGCAGATCAATGATCGTAAATTTTCCAATGATCGATGCATTGAAATCGTTACTTGTGAGCTCTAGTGATTTGATACTATCAATATAACTGGAACTCAATTTAAGAGAATCGAAATTAACAGTTGTTACATCGCCCTTAATGGTTGCATTTAAGAATTTTGCAGAGCCTAAGAAATTGTCAATATTTTTTCCTGTGAAATTCGCATCTAAAAGTCCAGTCACTTCAATTTGTTCAGGATATAATTTCAAAGCTTTTAAATTGCTATGAACCAGATCTCCAACCATATTATAACTTGGCTGATCTTTGTTTAGATCAATTTCAATATCACTTGTAAAATCCAAGTTGGGGTCATCGATCTTTAATTCCCCACTGAAATATTTTTTCTGTAGGGTACCTTTCGTAATAATATTTGTATAAGTATAGTTGTTGAAATCAAGGCTTGAGATCTTTCCGTCTAATTCTGTTTTTAGTCGATCGATATTAAAACTATTCCCACTGATCTTCCCCTTGAAATCTACCAGACCTAATTGATCATAATCAATGAATTTTCCAATATTGAATCTATTGGTTTCTATATACCCAGTATAGATCGGATCTTTCTTGTGTGGAAATTGCATGGAAACATTCGTAGTTACGCCACCAAGTGCAGTACTAAAAACGCCATTGGTTACAAAATTATTTATGGTTCCTCTAAAGCTGCCTCTGTAGAGAATATTTCCTAGTGCTGCAAGGTCGGGCGACTTAATATCTTTTAAAACTGGGATTACTCCAAGATCATAATAATTTGTTAGCAGTGTTCCATTTTCAAATATGATATTGGTTGTATTAATATCGGGGAGACCTTTCATGGTAAGTGCACCAACAAGTGAACTACCTACACCTCCCTTGGCATTTAAATTGTTTACAGTAAAGTTTTCGACTGTGCCGATACAATTGCCGCTAAGGGTTAATTGTTTATTTAAATTAGTTAATTCAGGAGCAAAAAAAGCAATGTCATCGCTATGAACTTTCGAGTCTTTAAAATTACCGACCATGGTAACATTGGTAATGTACTCGTTAAAGTCTTCATTAAAGTCTTTAAACTTCATAGCGTAATAGGGTCCGATTCTGCTTTTATTGGTTTGTAAGTCTAAGGCAGACAGCTCCATGATCTGTGGTGTAAATCGAAACTGTGTTTTCAATTTTTTTAATTCAAATCCAGACCTGTCTTTGGCAGACAATACAATAGAGGCACGCATGGTGTCTTTAATAAAATTGAAATTCGAGATCGCACCATTTAATTTGCTTAGCCTAATATGTTCACCATCAAAATTGCTGGAAGGTTTGTCTTTGTTTGCTTCGATCCAAAGTTGCCCGTCTTTGATTTTAATATCTGCTACACGAACTGTGATATCTCCAGCATTAAAATACATGGAAGTATCTTTTATTTTGAGGTTCTTAGGTTTTCTTAAAGAATCTGGTCGCAAAGCATCCATTTCTTGAATCGTAAAGAACGGTTTATTGATCGCTATTTCGTTGATTTGAAAAATGCTTTTTGAGAAGTTCATATTCTCAGCATCTAAGAGTAAGCTTCCAAGTTTAAGGTCCATTGTTTCACCAACCCAAAGATCTTTGTTGGTAAAATGAATATTTTTAAGGTCTATTTTTTTAAGGTTTAATTCAAGTCCGCCCGATTGCTTTTTTTTCTTAGGTGAATTGCCAAAATAATTAACGATGAATTGATAATTCCAGACAGAATCCTTTCTATCTAATTTTACAACTGCATCTTCTAATCCAATATATTTAATAACCGCTTGATCTTTAAA
>CAIYAG010000082.1 GCA_903924075.1 uncultured Bacteroidota bacterium
ATAAACAAATCAATGGTAGCAAGTGCATCAGTTATTTTACCATCGAATTAAAAGATGCCTTGATTCCGGAAGAGATGAAAGGAAAATTTAAAAATTGGATGTTTGGTTGTGATATCTGTCAGGATGTTTGCCCCTGGAACCGTTTTAGCAAAGCAACTGCTGAGCCTCAATTCAAAGCCATCCCTGAAATATTATCCTACACCAATTTACAATGGAAATCGATTAGTGAAGATGTTTTTAAAAAGGTATTCCAAGATTCACCTCTAAAGCGCACCAAATTTGCGGGTATTCAAAGGAACTTACAATTTATAGAAACAAAATAAGCTAGAGCACTTTTAAACCATGTTGTACAAATGGATCAAAAATGTTGTCGTTTTCATCCAACTCAGTTATTAAAAAATCTACTTCATCCACAGGGCAGATCTTCAATCGTTGAAATGAATTTATTTTTTCAGAAATGGTGAGCACCGCAGTTCGTGCAGCACATTCAATCATGGCTTGTTTTATTTGTACTACTTCCCAATCATTATCAGTGATCCCATTTTCAATATCAATTGCATTGATCCCTAATAAACAGAGATCGGGTTTAATACTATGCATCTTTTGTATAGCAGCACCCCCAACAGTGATCTGAGAACTTTTTGAAACCTTGTCGCCAATAAAAATCACTTCAATATTGGGATGTTGCGCATATTCATAAGCTGCAGGAATACTACCGGTAAAAAAAGTAGCTTTCAATTCAACAGGCAACATTCTTGCCATTTCAATGATGGTAGTACCTCCACTTGTAAGTACAAACATGCCATCTTTGATCAAGCCCATTGCTTTTGATGCAATCTTCTTTTTAAGATCTAACTGATACACATCCGATCGTAGAAATGAACTGTGAAAAGAGCGCGACAATGCCCCTCCATGTACTTTAATTAATTTATCGGCATCAGAGAGTTCTATCAAATCCCTTCGAATAGTATCTTCTGAAACATTGATCTCTAAACTTAAATCAGACGATAGCACTCGATTGTGCAAATTAATTTGCTTCAGGATATACGCCTGCCTTTCTCTTTTAAGCATTGTAGCTTCAGTTAGATGCTAAAAGTGGGCAAAAAAAGGCAGACCAAAAAAATATCTGCGCAAATAAGCGCAAAATCTTGCATGTTTTTAACCTAAAAGCTTCATTTTTTCACTTTTAAGTTCCATTTATGCGGTTTCTATTGGGCTTCGATGGGGTTGGCTTCGAGGTTTACAGTTTGGTGCTCTGACAGTAATTTCAGGTTTTGCAGGTTCTGCTCCATCATTGGTCCGAGTATTTTATCGTTCATAAAAGAGCCAAATTTCTCCCATGGGTACCAATGCAGTTTTTGTACAAACTGCCATTGAACAATGGTTATATTTCTTTGCTGTGCTGGTATCAATCTAATAGTACTTACCTGAACACTCGCAGAAGCTGAAGTCCAAAAACTTACCACAGAACTATCTGTAACAGATTGAATACTTAGCTTCTGGCGACCAAGATCGGCTTCTTTGGAAGATTGAATGTTTACAGATTTTGAATTCATTCCCTTTACCCAATATACCCATTGATGTAAATCTGAAATATGCATCTTAATAGAATCTGCAGGTGCATTGATATCAACAGCACGTGAAACAATCACAGTGGAAGGCATCATCAACGAAAAAAAACTCATCACAAAAAAAAGTGCCACAATGCTGATCAAAGCCAATTTAATTACGCGCATACATTATTCCCACTTAAAGGTTTTGAAAGCAACAGCATAGACAACAATGGTCCAGATCCCTAAAATTCCCAATTCATTCCAGCAACTTGCCAAACTTGCTCCCTCAAATGAAATATTTCGCATGGCATTATTGAAATGCGTTAAAGGCAAAATTTTACAGATGGGTTGCAACCAGGAAGGAAATGCATCGATCGAGAAAAAGGTACCCGCCAATAAAAACTGAGGCAAAGTGATCAGGTTTGCAAAAGGTGGGATGGTGCTTTCATTTTTAGCAACACTACTCACAATGAATCCAAATCCCATGAATAGGATCAATGCAAGAAAACTCAAGAACATGATCTCTAAAAAAGTCTGGAACCCATGTACCAATGTAAAATGAAATGCAAAATGACCAACACCAATTACGATGATTGCAGTGAGCATTTGAAATATAACCCGACTAAACGCCTCACCCAATACGATATAAGATCTTTTAATGGGCGTAGCATAAAACCTTTTTAAAACCAACTGCTGGCGCAGGTTGAAGAATAAAAATGCTACTCCAAAAACACCTGAGCTCAACAAAGAAAATCCGAGCTGACCAGGCAATATAAAATCAATGGTGCGATAAATTCTTCCTGGTATTTTTTGAATATTCTGATTGATCAAAGCATAAGTTGGCACATCAGAAAAAGTTCTTTGATTTATACCGGCGATCACTGCATTTAAAATAGACTGAAGCACTTGCATGTTCTGCGGATTCACAGCTTCAGAGCTTGTTAGATCTATTGAATAAGGTGGGTTATTGAGTCCAGATTTCTTGATCAGTATGATCGCAGTGATCCTACCTTTTTCTAAATCTTCCTTCAATTCCTCACCCGTTTTTTTCACCACATTGATCCCAGCAATATTTTTGATGGATGTATATATAGCGTTAACCGTATCGGTATTAGGATCGAAAGCTACATTGATCCCTACCTTACCCCCACTTCCCAAAAATCCAAATACCAAAATAAAAATCAGTGGAAATGCGATACTAAATATGACTGCAGACGGACTCCTAAAAACAGCTTTTAAACTACCCTTTGTAATCGCCATCATGGCCCTGAATTGGCTATACTCTCCTTTCATTCTCTTTAATTGTAATGCAAATTTACCGGTTTCCCCCTTTCGCAGGTTGTATGATTTTTTCTTTGATCTTATCGGAGGTCCATCATAAACGGCAGGCGACTTTGTGGCTCACCAACCATATTTTTTACCTGCTTCACTTGCTGCAATAGGTCATATTCCTTTGTGCCGATCTCTTCTTTAATCAAATTCACTTTCACAGACTTTTTATAATTTTCTAGGATCTGCTCCAAAAGGTTTTTCTTTTGAGGGAATTCTTTGATTCGATAAGATTTTATTTTAGCCATACTCACGGCACAATCAACCGCATCTTGCATAGTGCCGATCCGATCAACCAAACCCACTGAAATAGCCCTGCTACCTGTCCATACCCTACCTTGCGCAATGCTATCGACATACACGATATCTTTTTTGCGACCATTCGCTACACGAGATTTGAAAGTATAATAAATACTATCAACACTACTTTGCATAAAATGTTTTTCAGGTTCAGTTAGCGGTCTATTGGTGTTGCCAAGATCTGCATATGGGCCGGTTTTCACCCCATCAAAACTGATCCCTAATTTATTTTTAAAGAATGATTGAAAATTGGGAACAATACTAAATACTCCTATCGAACCAGTAATGGTATTCGCATCAGCAAATACGGAATCAGCGTTGCAAGAAATATAATAACCACCAGATGCAGCTACATCGCCCATACTTACTACAACAGGTTTTTCTTTACGCAACAAACTGATCTCTCTCCACATCACATCACTCGCCAAAGAACTTCCACCCGGAGAATTCACTCTAAACACCACCGCTTTAATGTCTTTATCTAAACGTATCTGACGCAACACGGTTCTAAATGCATCACTGCCCACCGATTCATTATCGCCCTTTCCACTAACAATATCGCCGGATGCATAAACAACAGCAATTTTTGTATCACCATCTTGTCTGAAATCCGCCGCTTTTGAATATTCATTTAAATCAACAAAATTAATAGCAGAGTTTTCTTCACTTACCAATCTATGTGTTAATTCTGATTTTAATTCATCATCATATTTCAAACCATCTACTAAATGATAGGTCAATGCATCATGCGCAGTTTGTATGGTTCCATTAACAGCCAATTGCCTGATGGCAGCAGTATCTAGTTTTCTGGTTTCTGCTACATCGTATAAAAAACGATTGTATAAGTCGCCCAACCACACGCTGGTCTGCAAGCGATTCGCATCAGTCATCTGTGTTTCACGAAGTGGCTCAGTGGCACTTTTGAATTTACCTGCATAAAAAATCTGTGGTTGAATTTCTAATTTTTCCAACAGGCCTTTTAGATAAAGCATATTACTTGAAAAGCCACTCCACTCTAAACCACCTAGCGGATGACAGTACACTTTATCCGCAGCACTAGCAATATAATATCCTTTTTGAGTGATGGTTTCGCCAAATGCAATGACAAACTTCTTACTGCTTTTAAAATCAACAATCGCTTTTCTTAATTCTTCACTTGCCGCATAACCATTCGGATTATTACTGCACTGAATATAAATTCCTTTAATCGCTGAATCTGATTTTGCATGTTTGATGAGTCGAATTACATCATATAAACTAGGCTGTTCTGTTTCTTCCATACTCGACAACATCGCAAAAGGATTTTCGATGGCTTGTTCCTTATAAGTTTTTGAAAGATCTAATAGCAAAACACCTTTAGTACCAATAGTTGGCTTTTCAGAACTGGATGCACTTGCAATAATTCCGATCACAATGAAGACACTCAAAATGCAAAAAACGAACAAGGCAAGTAATGCTGCGAAAAAGGATTTAAAAAAGCTTCTCATATATTTTATTAGTATGCTGAATGAATTTAAAGATATTTGCCCCTTATTAAAGTTCAAAATTATGAATATAGCTTATTTGTTGATAGGCGGAAACCTGGGTAACCGTTCTGTGAACCTAAAAAAAGCTATACTATTGATCGATCAAACCTGTGGAAAGATCGTTCAAACCTCTGCAATATACGAAACTGCAGCATGGGGATTAACCAATCAGCCTGCCTTCTATAATCAAGCCGTTAAATTGCAAACAAATTTGCCGCCTGAATTGCTGATGGAAAAGCTGTTAGAGATCGAAACTAGGATGGGAAGGATTCGTTCAACAAAACTAGGACCGAGAGTTATTGATCTGGATATGCTTTTTTATAACCAATTAATAATACATTCAACGCTGCTGATACTTCCCCATCCAGAAATTGCGAAAAGAAGATTTGCCCTATTACCGCTTTCTGAAATTGCAGCCAATTTCAATCATCCATTATACCAGAAAACAATTGAGGAACTATTAATGGAATGCCCTGATCAGTTAGATGTGCAAAAAATGTCAATCTAGGGATAGATCGGAAACTTATTTTTGTTGACATCGGGGAAACTATGAAACACCATTTTATTACTGTTGAGGGGAATATTGGCGCAGGCAAAACTACTTTGACCCATCTTTTGGCCAAGCATTTTAATGCGCGTATGATCTTGGAGGAATTTGCAGACAACCCATTTCTTCCTAAATTTTATAATAACCCCGATCAATATGCATTTCCATTGGAGTTGTTTTTTATGGCTGAACGCTATAAACAACAAAAAGAAATGTTGCACACGAACGACTTATTCCAGAGTGTTACAGTTTCTGATTATCTATTTACAAAGTGTTTGCTCTTTGCAAAAGTTACATTGCCTGAAGAAGAATTTCGATTGTATCAAAAACTATTTGACATCATCAATCAGCAGTTGGTATTCCCAGACATACTCATCTATTTACACGCTCCTGTCAATAAATTGCAATTAAATATCAAAAAAAGAAATCGCGCTTACGAACAAACCATTCCCGACACCTATTTATTCAACTTACAGGAAACCTATACCAGCTATATCAAACAGCACAATATCAAAACCATTTTCATTGATGCGAGTAATGCCGATTTTCTGGGAAATGAAAAGCATTTGCAGGTAGTGATTGATGCTTTGGAGAAGGATTTTGACAATGGACAACACTATTTCACGCTTCCATAATAAATGGGTTAATTCAATAGCTACTTTACAAATTCCAAGTTTCATAAGCTTCAATCAATCTTTAATCGCACCTTCGTGTGCTAGGCAATGGAAGTAATTCAAAAAACAAGTGACCCACTAGCGGCAATGAGAATTGCTGAATACCGCAATTTAATGCTGGGTAGATTCTTGTTTATCATGGGTTTAAGAATGATGGGAACACTTGTTGGATGGTGGGTCTATGAATTAACCAATGAGCCGTTTGCAATCGGTTTGATCGGTCTTTCTGAAGTTATACCCGCAGTTTCACTTTCCTTATACGCCGGACATATCATTGATATTAGCGAAAAAAGAAAACTACTATTAAGAGGTGTTTCATTGTACCTATTTTGTGCATGTTTACTGCTGTTCTTATCTACCCGTTTTACTGCGAGCTTTCTGACGAATCACTGGATCACTTTTTGCATTTATATCATCATATTTTTTACCGGGATCTTCCGATCATTTACTGGCCCAAGTTTTGGAACCATGGTGGCTAGTATCGTTCCAAAGGATCTTCTACAAAATGCAACCACCTGGAACCAGGGAATTTGGCTCAGTGCTTCTGTAATTGGTCACGCTTCAGTGGGATTTTTTATTGCTGGATTTGGGAATACCGCTTCGCTTGGCATCATCGTTTCTTTAGTAAGCATCGGACTACTATTTATGTGGCGGATAAAACCAAAACCACCTTTGAATATTCAAGGTGAAAAGAAAACATTAGATAGTGTTAAAGAAGGGATCCGTTTTGTTTTCAAAACCAAAGAAGTTTTGGGTGCACTTTCTTTAGATCTTTTTGCCGTGTTATTTGGAGGTGCGGTTGCAATGATCCCTGTATTTGCTAAAGACATTTTAA
>CAIYAG010000083.1 GCA_903924075.1 uncultured Bacteroidota bacterium
TGGGATCCTCGTTGCATCGATCTAAAAAAAGCTGCAGAAAGTAAAACCTATGCAGACGAAATCAAAGGCATTGTAAATGCTGCGGGAATGGAAATCACAGAATTGTCTACTCACTTACAAGGTCAGCTTGTTGCAGTGAATCCTGCCTATGATGCTTTGTTCGATGGATTTGCGCCTGAGGAATTTCGCAACAATCCAAAAGCTAGAACAGAGTGGGCTGTACAGCAATTAATGTATGCAGCAAAAGCTTCAAAAAATTTGGGGTTGGATGCTTGTGCCACATTTAGTGGTGCATTATTATGGCATACTGTTTATCCATGGCCACAACGCCCTGCGGGATTGGTTGAAACTGGATTTACTGAACTTGCTAAAAGATGGACACCCATCTTAAATGAGTTTGATGCAAACGGTGTTGACCTATGTTATGAAATTCATCCTGGTGAAGATCTGCACGATGGTGTGAGCTATGAAATGTTCTTAGAAAAAGTAAACAACCACAAACGTGCGAATCTCTTATATGACCCATCGCATTTTGTATTACAGTGCTTGGATTACCTTGCTTATATCGATTTCTATCATGAGCGTATCAAAATGTTCCATGTAAAAGATGCAGAATTTAATCCAACTGGTAAACAAGGCGTTTATGGTGGCTATCAAGGTTGGGTGGAAAGAGCAGGCCGCTTCCGTTCTTTGGGTGATGGTCAGGTTGATTTCAAATCGATTTTCAGCAAACTGGCAGCCTATAATTATAAGGGCTGGGCAGTTATGGAATGGGAATGTGCGATCAAACATCCGGAGCAAGGGGCAGCCGAAGGCGCTGTGTTCATCAAAAACAATATTATCAAAGTAACCGAAAAGGCTTTTGATGATTTCGCGAACACGGGTTCGGACGAAGAATTTAATCGCCGTATTTTAGGAATTCATTAATAACTTTATCCTTTTAAAACCAAAAATCGTAAGCATTGAAAAAGTATTTAGTAGCCATTGCACTGATGGTGTTTATTGGCGCATGTAGCAGCAACCAAAGTGAAACCAAAACTGATGCTTCAGCGGCAGCTCCAGCACCTGCAAATGATTTAAGCGGCAATCCTGATTATCAAAAAGGAGTGGCATTGATCGCAAAGTCTGACTGTTTAACTTGTCATAAAACAGATACCAAAAATATCGGACCAGCCTATAAAGACGTGGCAGCTAAGTATGAGAATACAGACGCTAATGTTACCTTACTTGCTGGTAAAATTATCAAAGGTGGTTCTGGTGTATGGGGTCAGATTCCAATGGCACCTCATGCTGCTATGTCTGAAGCTGATGCCAAAGCTTTAGCAAAATATGTTTTATTACTTCGTAAATAATCCAAATGCAAACACTTCTCCTTTCAAGCCTGATCGCATTATCCATCTTAGTTGGTGGCCCAGTTAAAAAAACGGAAAAACCAATCGAGAACAAAAAGGGATGGATCGATCTTTTTGATGGCAAAACTACCAAGGGCTGGCATAGCTATGGTAAAACTGCCGCCGGTGAAGCATGGAAAGTAGAAGACGGAGTACTACATCTTGATGCTGGTAAAGGATTGAGTTCGGGAGATATTGTAACAGACGAAAGCTTTAACGATTTTGATCTAAAATTAGAATGGAAGATCTCAAAGAATGGTAATAGCGGAATCATATTTTATATCCAGGATGAACCAAAAAAATATGATTATATCTGGTACACCGGACCGGAAATGCAAATACTCGACAATGACGGACATTCCGATGGCAAGATCCTTAAACACCGTGCTGGCAACCTTTACGATTTGATTGAGGGTAAAGAGGGCGTGGTGAAAGCTGTTGGCGAATGGAACCAGGTGGAGATCATTAGCAAAAAGGGGAATTTGGATCTTTTGCTAAATGGCGTTACAGTGGTATCTACAAAAGTTGGCGACGACAATTGGAGAAACCTGATTGCAGGAAGCAAATTCAAAACCAAGCCCGATTTTGGTAAGGTTTTCAGTGGACATATCGGATTGCAAGACCACGGCAATGAAGTTTGGTTCAGAGATATCAAGATCAAAAAATTATAGTAAAATTTCAATATGCTTTAAAGAGCCGCCCCCAAAAGGCGGCTCTTGTATTTTGCCCCTTTTCCAATAATGGGAAATAATGGCACTATTGGGAATCAAATACAACATATTAAATAAAATCACTACTCTTATTATACTGATACAACATATCTTATACTAATTCTAGTTTCTGGCATAATTATTTCACTAAGAAGTAAAATAAATTATGCAACTCATGAAGCAATTTTTATTCCTCGTTTTTTGTTTGATGCTGGTAATTTCATTAAGCAGCTGCAGTAAGCAAGTTGATCAAAAAGCTACAACTTCAAATACGGTAACAACACCTGTTCCTGCTGCCGTTACCAATTTCGCGAGCATTAAAACATCTGATAGTTTTAAATGGTCAACCACGAACAAAGTAAATTTTAGTTTTACTGGAAGCAATACAGACAACTATACTTCAGTTTTAAAAGTAATAGATGCCAATGGTGCTGTTATTTTTCAGAAATTACAGAGCGCAACACAAAACTATTCGGCTGTACTTGAAATTGCAGGTACCAGCGAAAATGTGACTATCTTATTTGGCGATACTAATAAAACAGTTAATGCTACAACAGGTTCTATCAACCTTACCTTGAATTAATTTTAAGAACTATCCATATGATACAGAATTCTTTTAAACGCATATTATTTTCGGCAAGCTTTTTAAGCTGCTGTTTTTTGCTTTTGGGCAATGTTGCAATAGCACAAAGTCCAACTGCACCCGCCTTAAACTTCAATGTATTTATTAAAAATACAGGTGCATTTTATAATAGCGAATCAGAAGGTCCAGTTGCAATGGGAGGCGACCTAACCATAGGTGGTAGTTACAATGTAGCAAACCATAACAATTTCTCCTACCAGGTAAGTGGTGTAAACATTGGTTTATTAGTGGGAGGTAAGGTAAATTATTCTGGAGGTAGTTCCTTACAGGTTTTAAATAATGGCTACATCAAAATCGGAAATCAAAACGGTTCTAAAGCATGGTACCTTGATAACAACAATGCAGCTTCTCCTATTCGTATCACAAAGAATACCGATTATAACTCAAGTCCAAATATTTCATTAAGTGCAAAAGCAGCTGATCTAGGAAATGTAAGTGCTACTAAGAA
>CAIYAG010000084.1 GCA_903924075.1 uncultured Bacteroidota bacterium
TACGTTTGCTGAATCTATTGGACAGAATCCCCGTATTTTAAAAACTGGGCATACCCCAGATAGCGAATACGTAAATCTTTGGGATAATTTAAGCCATAATAAAGAGTGGTCTGGAGAATTTTGTAATAAAAAGAAAAATGGGGAACTCTATTGGGAGTATGCTGTTATTTCTCCAGTCTTAAATGAGGTAGGAGAAATTAGCAATTATGTAGCAGTAAAAGAAAATATAACTGAGCAGAAAAAATTGCAAGACGACCAACGTAGGTTAACTGCCGACCTGATCAAAAGGAACCATGACCTAGAGAAATTCTCTTATGTGCTATCACACAATATCAGAGGTCCACTTTCAAATATTCTTGGCCTGAAAGATGCGATCAGCCGTGGACATGCATTGAATGTTGATCAAAATTTATTGCAATCTATTTCAACCTCTGCAGAGTTAATGGATCAGGTAATCAGAGAAGTTACAGAGGTCATTAATATAAGTAAATTGAGTTTAGAAAAAAAGGTTGAAGTTGATTTTGAAACCCTTCTAAATTCCGTAACTGGTAATATTGAACAATTTATCAAAGAAAAGCAAACAGTAATTGAAGCAGACTTTACAAAAGCCAAATCTTGCTATTCACTTGAAACCTATATCAGCAGTATATTTTATCATTTAATGGTGAATGCACTTAAGTTTTCAAAACAGGGTGTTCCTGCTAAGATCCAAATTTGGACAGAATTACAGAATAATAAAACCATCATACATTTCAAAGACTTTGGTATAGGAATTGATCTGAACCGTTATGGAAAGATCATATTTGGTTTGTATAAAAGATTCCAATTGAATATTGAAGGGAGAGGTATTGGTTTATACCTGGTGAAGTCTCAGGTCGATTTTCTTGGCGGAGACATCGAAATTAAGAGTGAGCTAAACGAATGGACTGAATTTATTATCAGCCTTCCCAAAGAGGATTCAGTACAATAATCTGATTATTTTCTCGTTTTAGCTATTGCAAATAACCCCTATGCCCAATTTATTGCATGGAACCTTTCTGAGGATTGGCTATATATTATTTTATGTAGCACTTACATCCGGCACCCTAGCCATCGAGGGTTATTGCGTCCCCTCATCTTTAACGATTTTATTAGCTATCTAACCTTATGAAGAAATTTGTACCCAACAGTGTTTTATCGAGAAACGCATGTAAAAACCTAGTTTCATTTGTATTTATTCTTGCAGCATTTTGTTTTGCAACAATTGCAAATGCGCAGACCAGTACCATTAATTATTCTGGAACAATAGTTACCTATACTGTACCTGAAGGGGTAACTAAAATTAGTCTTGAGAGTTTTGGGGCACAAGGTGGAAACAGCTTGTGTTTAACGGGAGGAGGCATACATTATGCCGGCTTGGGCGCTAGGATGAAAGGTGAATTTACAGTTGTACCTGGTCAAATTTTGAAAATATTAGTAGGAGGGAAAGGAGGCGACGGTAATGAAATGGGTGGCGGTGGAGGCGGTACTTTTGTTACCGATGCACAAAATAATCCAATGTGTATTGCTGGTGCTGGAGGCGGAGCTTCTTGGGGCATATATGAAGATATTTTAGGTTATGCAAATGGTACAACTGAATTTTCAGGAAAGCCTGGATTATTTATGCCTAATCCTTGGTTTACAACAATCGCAGGACTTGGTGGAATAGGTGGAAATGGAGGTGGTGTGGATGGAATAACAAATTCAAATAAAAATGAGGGTTCCGGAGGAGGAGGTTTAATGAGTGATGGAATGGATGCAATTGAAGTGTATAGTGGATTTCCACATTCAACTGGTGGAGCTTCGTTTATAAATGGCGGTACTGGAGGTAAAAGCACGAATGCGAATTCGGCCGATGGTGGATTTGGGGGTGGTGGAGCAAGTGATGCAAATCCCGGTTGGCAATGGGGTGCAGGTGGTGGTGGTGGATATAGTGGCGGTGGCGGTGGATCATTTTATGGTAATGGGGGCGGTGGTGGCTCATTTAATAGTGGCACCAATCAAGATAATATCAGTGGCGTAAATACCGGCGATGGAAAAGTAGTGATCACTGTCTTAGAAAAAGCACCTGTTGGTAAAGCACCTGCAATTGTTGCGCCAGATAATATCACTGTGAATAACGACCCAGGTAGAAATGGTGCTGTTGTAAATTTTACTGCAACAGAAACTACTGGTATCCCAGCTTCTGTTATTGATTACAGTATTCCTACAAATTCATTCTTTAAAATAGGAACTACTACAGTTACAGCTACTGCTACAAATGAAAATGGAACTTCATCAGCTTCATTTACAGTTACTGTAACTGATAATGAACGTCCATCCATTACAGTACCTGCTGATGCATCTTCAGAATGCGATGCAGTGCCATCTATAGGAACAACTATTGTTACTGATAATAGCGATGTTGCACCAACTGTAAGTATGATAGAAACTCGTACTGAAGGAGTGGGAAATTATATCATTACCAGAACCTGGACAGCCACTGATGCAAGTGGTAACACTGCAACCGCGAAACAGTTGATCACAGTATCCGATACAAAAGCTCCGATATTAAGTGCTGTGCCAGCAAACGCAACAGTAGATTGTAGTTTGATTCCCGAAGCTGCAACATTAACTGCAACTGATAATTGTGATGGATCACCAGTAATTACTTTTAATGAAAGCATTACCAATGGAAACGGTGCGCATAATTATAGTATTACACGTACATGGACAGCTACTGATGCTAGCGGAAATTCTTCCAGCAAATCTCAAATTATCACTGTAAAAGATAGCAAAGCACCGGTTCCAGATCTTGCAATATTGCCTGCAGTAGTAACTAATGGAATAACAACTATTGTAGCACCTACTGCAACAGATAATTGCGCAGGTGTGATCACTGGAGTTTTGGTGAATGCAACCAATTATTATAAACCAGGAACCTATACTGTTACTTGGAAATATGACGACTTAAGTGGAAACATCAGTACACAAACACAGAAGGTAACATTTAAGGATTTGTATCCTCCAGTACCTGTTGTATTAAATCTTCCAGACCTAACTGCAGAATGCGGTCTTACAGTTACCACACAACCTACCGCATTAGATTTTAAAGGTGTTCCCGTTATTGGTACCACGTATAACGCATTAACTTATTCAAGACAAGGCATATTTACCATCAATTGGAACTATACTGACAAATACGGCAATAAATCAACACAAGCTCAGAAAGTGATCATTAAAGATCTGACTCCTCCTGTGCCTACGTTGAGTGATTTGCCAACTATTACTGGTCAATGTTCAGCAACATTAAAAACCGATGTTCAAGGGGTATTAACAATAGTGCCACCAACTGCAACTGATAACTGTGCAGGCGTATTAAAAGGCACAACAAGAGATCCGCTAACTTATACTAAACAAGGAACTTTTATAGTTAACTGGACCTATACTGATGCTGCTGGAAATAAAACTGTTCAAAAACAAACAGTCATTGTAAAAGACGACCAAAAACCAGTTCCATTGGTAGCTGAGCTTCCAGTAATTACAGGAGAATGTTCTGCACGCGTGAATATGAATTATGATGGTAACAATGATAAAGACGATGATCCGAAATACGGTTCGCCAGTTCCTTATGCGATGGATAATTGTTCAGGTCTGATCAAAGGAAAAACTCTTGATCCAATTGTATATAGTGGTGAAGGAACCCATACCATTCATTGGAGTTTCGATGATAAACATGGTAACATTTCTTATCAAGATCAACTAGTAGTTATCAACGATATAACTGCTCCAGTTCCTTATTTGGCTGAATTGCCAACAATCAAGGGAAGATGCTCTGTAACTGTTACAGGAGTGCCTTTGGCGAAAGATAATTGTAGAGGTTGGATCAGAGGAAAAACAACTGATCCGCTAGTTTATACTGCCGAAGGAACCTACTACATTACCTGGAATTTTGATGATGGAAATGGAAATGTGAGCACTCAAACTCAAACTGTTATTGTGCATGATGATATCAAACCAGTGATCAAAGTCCCAGCAAATATTGTGTTGAATTGTGGCGCGCTCACTAGTCCTGCAGTTACAGGAACAGCCACAGCAACTGATAATTGCGTTGGACCAATTGATATCAGTTATACAGATGTTGTAAATGGTAACATTACCACAAGAACCTGGAAAGCAACAGATGTAGCAGGTAATAGTAGTTCTGCGAATCAAATCATTTCACAAGGATCATTATTTACTGTGAACCTAAAAGCAGTACCAAATAGTAGTGTGTTTACTGGTGGTATCAACACCAATTTATTCCTTGGTTATGGTGCACAAGCTGCTACCTTGCAAATGACCAGTTTACCTTATGTGGGATCTCCTTATACCTATGTTTGGGAAGGATTGGGTAAATCTCAATTGAGTAGTACTGCAATTGCATCGCCTGTATTTAAACCAACAGTTGCTGGTGTGCAAACATTCACAGTTACTGTTACCAATAAATATGGCTGTGTATCAACTGCAAGTATTAGTATTTGTGTAACAGATGTGAGGGCAGCTAGCAATAAAATAACCATTTGTCATGCTGGATCAAACGGTGCTCCATCACAAACACTTACTGTTAGTGCAGCTGAAGTTGCTACACATTTACTAACGCATCCGGGCGATAGATTAGGTTCTTGTAATCAATCACCTTGTAATAGCAACAATATTTATTCGGTGCATCCTATTACAAACCCTATTGAAATGCAAACCAAAAACATGGCTGCAGAATCCAGCGCAGTTGTTGAAGAGCTTTCAGTAATGGTCATGCCAAATCCAAGTACCACTTACTTTACTTTGAAAATTTCAAGTAAGAATGAGGCGCCTGTGAATATGAGAGTGGTAGATGCTGCTGGTAGGGTAATAGAAGCCAAACAGCAAATGGCTCCGAATAGTACCTTGCAAATAGGTCACAACTACACAAGTGGTATCTATATCGTAGAAATGATTCAAGGCAATACTAGAAAAGCGGTTCAACTGATAAAAGCTAGAGGATAAAAAATATTTTATAATTTTGAGCTATAATAAAATACGCTATATGAAATCGATCAAATTATTCTTGATGGCTTTTCTAACCATCTTATCTCTATCAGTTTTAGCACAAACAAAGGAAACTGCAAAAAAAGCAGAAACAACCAAGTGTAGCTGCACCAAATGTGGTTGCGCAAAAGGCAAATGTGATTGTACTACTGGCGATTGTAAATGCACTAGCTGCAGTAAAGAATCAGCAAAAAAATATAGCTGCCCAATGCACCCAGAAGTTACAAGCGATAA
>CAIYAG010000085.1 GCA_903924075.1 uncultured Bacteroidota bacterium
CCGGATTTTGAATCTAAATTTTTAAAGAATTGGTTGGCAGATTTTGGATATACAGTAATCACAAAAACAAGTGTCAGCAAAGAAAAATTTCAAAAAACATATTCGAATGCTGGTCAACAGAATTTCGAAAATTTAACGACAACATTATTAGATGAACAGGATTTGATTATTAGCGATGAAGCTGCGATACAGGCACTTCCAGCAACAGAGTTAGCCATTTTGAAACAAGCAATAGCTGAAAAAGGAATTGGCTTATTGCTGAATGCAGATAGTATTCTATCTAAGAAAATTTTTATAGGGGAAAGCATTAGTTTAAAATCAGCAGACAGCAATAAAGCGTTGATTAAAGTCAGCAAATTGGGAGAAAACAATTATGCTGCTGCAATTAATTTAAAACATCCTTATCAAATCATTGAGCAGAAAGGAATGCAGCCTTTATATGTTGATCAGCAAAAAAGAATTTTCGCAGCTGTTACCGTATTTGGCAAAGGCAAATTGCTGGTGAATACACTACAAAAAACGAGTAGTTGGTTATTGGCTGCGAATAAAAACGATTATCGCAATTATTGGACATCATTGATCAATCAAGTTGCGAAGAAGGAATCTGCTGAAGAAACATGGGCAAGTTCCATTGATTTGCCAAGGGTAAATGAATCAATTCAATTTACGGCACAAACTAATAGTAGTAGGGTTCCACAATTATACATTCAGCATCAAGAAATTGCGGCAAAACAAAAGGTTTTATTGCCAAGCTATTGGGAGGCAATCTATTGGCCATGTGAAGCAGGCTGGCAAACCATGATCGGAACCAAGGGGGCGATCAGCGATTGGTATGTGTATCCCAATGGATCTTGGAATACCATTTATGCAAATAAGCAAATCAGTCAAACGAAGGCATTTTTGAAAAATCGAGTTTCTAATATAAGTACCAAAGATGCTGAATGGCATCAGGCAAGTCCCAATCAACCCATCTACCTGTTCCTGATTTTTTTATTCAGCATGGTTTTTTTATGGGTAGAAAGAAAATTCCAATAATATGATAAGTGGTTGAAGAAATAAGGTGTTCTTTCTTATTTTACAATTATTATCCATTTAAAGCAACCTACTTTGAAAAGAAATGAATTTATCAGAAATACCTCTATGGGAATGGGGGCTTTATTTCTGCCAAAATCAATGCTATATGCGCGCCATGTAGACCCATCGGTTTTCTTGGAAAACAAAATTGATGTGGCACAAAAAAAACGCATGGCTGATGTGGCATTGAATGCCGCCCGCTCGAAGGGTGCCACTTATACCGATGTACGCATAGGCAGATATTTAAATCAATTTGTTGTTACCCGGGAAGATCGTGTAGAGAATATTGTAAATACCGAAAGTTTTGGTATTGGCATTCGCGTCATTGCGAATGGAAGTTGGGGATTTGCGGCAACAGATAATTTGGATACCGATAGTATTGCAAAAACCGCAGCGCTTGCAGTTTCGATTGCTAAGGAAAACGCTAGGCTATTATCTGAGCCTGTGCAACTTGCACCACAAAAGGGATATGGAGAAGTAAGTTGGAAAACTCCGATCGAAAAAAATGCATTTGAAGTTCC
>CAIYAG010000086.1 GCA_903924075.1 uncultured Bacteroidota bacterium
AAAACAATTTCCTGATTTTTTTTAAGCGCTAAATATTGATTAGAAATCACACAATCATGAATGAATTTTATATAATCGCCTTTTATTATATTTAAAGAAATCGTGCCCGATTGTATTTTACTGATATTTAAAGTATCGTTTAAAATTTGTAAAGAATTCGTAGCAGCAGCATCAATCAATTGAATCCATTTCATAGATTCCTGAGATAGCTCTTCCTTTTCTAAATACATTTCTGCAATCATCTTGATTGAACCTACTGGGTTTCGGATATCATGAGCCGCCATACCGATAAGTTTGTTGAGCTCTTTATTAACTTCGTTCAATTGATAATTTGAATTTTCCAGTGCAATCTTTTGAAATTGAATTATTTCTTTCATCCTTCGATTTCTAAAGTATCTATTTCCTGCAACAGCAGTAAGAATTGCAAAGACGATTTTTGTGAACCAATTGATCAATCGATATAATTCGGGAATGTCTTTATGTGTTAAGTGATCCACAACAAACCAAGCTATTGCAGCAATCAAACTAAATAAAATAGCATATTTAAATTGCAAACTATTTTGATAAGAAAATATAACTATCGGAAATAAATAAATGACCCACAGAGAGATATCTGATACTACAATATAGTCTATTAAGATTGATAGAATTAATAACACAACTGCAAGAGCAATACGTGCATTTATTGACTTAATCATTGTGGTGATTTTAAATATTAATTTAAATTAAGCCATAATTTTTATCAATTTACAAAAAGCAACAAAACAGATGCAACTATCCCCGCTATCGTCATCCAAACCCCGCCACTAAAAAGCTTAGTCCCGGGTTTAAACATCCAAAATGCTGAAATACTCATAAAAAATAGTAAAATACTAAACGTAACAGTAAAATAGTGTACGATAGATTTACTATTTGCCTTATGTAATTCTGTTACTTTATGTACCCATGAATACCATTCCTTAGTAGTATATTTTGCAACGCCTGTTTCTGCATCGTAAGTGCCATCTTTAAAATAAAGGATGTTATTTTCTGTTTTTAGAACTTTCAAATTTTTCATTTTCAAACTAACTCCCAATTGCGTTTCATTCAAATTTTGCGTTAAGGTTTGTTCATGATTGATGACCTGCTTGAGCAAATCTGTATCTCTATATGTTTGTACAATTCCACTGAGGCTATATATAATAACAAGACCAACTATAAAAAAGCCGATTTTATTATGTAAATAACGCATATACCAACGGATGTTTTTTGATGCCTTAGGGTTTGCTTGAGTCATTCTAGATTCTTTAAGATTGGTGTTAAATTATAAATTTTCTGTTATCAAATTTATTGACAATCGTATTTTTTTCATGTTAAGTTAATAATAACACTTCTGAATTAGGATCTTATAAGTTTAGCCAGTAATTCAACTTAATAACAATCGCCTTATTCTTGTTCAACATAAAAGGGGTTGTGAAATAGTTGTCGGTATACACAATATATAAATCACTCATTGGTTTAAATCGATATTGGAAACGGCTATTAATATTGAAATTGTTTTCTTGTGTATTATACTGTAAAAAGGTTGTCCATGAAATTTTGGTGCTAAAATTATATTCAACCTTTGGTGAAAGCAATAGTAACTCTGTACTTCCGTAAACATTAGGGAAAATCAATTTATCATATTCTGTTTGTAATATGAGGTTGAAATGAGGGCGACTTCTAAAAATAAAACTGGCGGTTAAAGATTGTATCGTTCCATTATAAAACTCCCCAACCGTAAACCCAGCCGTATATCCCAAAGTTTTTCTAGTATCCGAGAAATAATTAAACACCAGATTTGAATAGCGATAATTTTGAGCTGGGATAGGCGTTTTATCAGTAAATGAAATAGGATATAATAAATTCAACTCGTTATGATTCACCTGGATCTTATACATGGATGTATTTTTATACTCCGCTTGAATGCCAAGATTTAAATCATTTTCATTGAAAGAATAATCAGGGTTTAGTACTAAATAATTTTCCATTTTATAGGTAACCCTTCCCAACCTACTATTTGTTGGATATGCACGATAAGTAACATTTGTAAACCAATGATTAAATCCTACACGAATAGAGGTGTCGCGCAATGCATCATAATTCAACATCCTTTGAACATAACCCATGTCGGTATAATAATTAGTACCCATTGATACTAAATCAACCATTACTGAAAGTTTTTTGCCACCATACGAAAACCCTGTTTCACCAAAACCATTATCGCCTTTTATTCCTGGCTTCATAGAAAGATGATAAGCCAACCAAGCATTCCATTTTCCATCCAAACTTCCATATTCGAATGTTAATCCTGCATTTCTACCATACGCATTTAAAGGGTTTTGTTTTTTTTGTTCAGGCGATTGAAAATTTTCTCGATCTAAAAAATACCCCTTGATAGAAGAACGACCAAACAGGTTTTTAAAAACCGATACAGCAGCATAATTTTCTGGAGAATAACTTCCCTTTGCACCAGTTTGTATATCCATGATCCCTATCCTTGTTGTTTTATCGATACTCCCTGAAAGCCTTGCGCCGCCGATGATTGGGATGGGATTATTATTGGAGTCCAAGCCAATTTTTCTGGAATAAAAAGGCGTCATAAAACCAGGGATTCCATACTCTCCAAACAAGTCTGAATTTTCTAAAAAGAAAGAACGCTTTTCAGGAAGAAAAATATTGAACCTTGTTAAGTTGGTTACTTGCTGATCTACTTCAACCTGAGAAAAGTCTGGATTGATCGTTAGATCTAAGTTCAATGAAGAATTTAAAGCGATCTTACTATCCAACCCCACATTGAGTCCTGCATTTGTTTTAACTCCATTTTCTTGATCACTCTGCATATTACTACTGATGTATGGAATTACCACCATATTCTTTCCAGCACTTGGAGGAGGCTTGTCCCAGATCATAGACCCAGTGAATGCCATATTATAGATCTTAAAATTAGAGGGAACATGGGTCCATCCAGAATATTCATTATTCTTCATGTCAACCCTTAAGAAGTTGGCACCCCATAAAGTACTACCAGGTGGGTATCGAAGTGTTTTAAACGGAATAGCCATTTCAGCAGTCCACCTATCTGCATAATGATGCGTTCCAGAAAACCATTTGTTATTCCAACTCCATGTTAATTCATTATCCTGATTGGCACTTATCTGATCCTCTGATTGTGCATTCATAGAGTTTACAACAAAGAAAAAGCCGGTAGTTCTGCTATTAATAGGATCCACAATAAATCCAACACCATCATTATCAATATGACCAACATCTCTTTTTAAACTTTGAATTTGACTCTTACCTGAATCATAACAAGTATATGCCAGGTACAAATATTTGTCATCATAAGTTACTTGAACAATTGTCTTTCTTTTAGGCCGGCCTTCATCAGTTGGAAATTTTAAATAGAAATCAGACTTTTTTTCAGCAACAGTCCAGATACTATCATCTAAAATTCCATCCACTTTGATTGGAGTTGAAGTTTGTGCAATATGGATCTGAAAGTTCTTCTGAAAACTCTCAACAGTCATGTCCTGTGCACTGATGCGGTTGATCAACAAGCAAATAAATAGCAGGGAAAATGCAAATCTCATGTACTCAAATCTAAAGAAATTGCTTGATTTATGTATGTAAAGAGCACAGTTTTTGAGTAAGTTAATGAATGCTAATAAATGTTAAATAAGATTTTATTGGTATAAGCGGTAACATATCTAGCTATCACAACGTCTTACTTTGTCTTCAATATCTGAGCAATGAGTCTATTCCAAAAACTAATTTTCGCATTTACTATATTATTGTTCACTTCAAGTTTCGCTTGGGCACAGTTACCAGCGCCTAGAACTATGCCTGCTAAAAGATTTACGGGTACCATAGTAATTGATGGGGAACTAAACGACTCTGCCTGGAAAACAGCTCCACTTGCCACCAACTTTGTTGAGTTCAGACCAACTCCTGGAAGAAAAGAATCGAATACAAATCGTACCGAAATGTACCTGCTATACAGCAACGAGGGAATTTATCTTGCTGGATATTGTCACGAAGCTTCGAAGGATAGTATATCAACAGAATTAGCTGGAAGAGATGGATTTGGAAATAATGATTTCGTGGGTGTGATCTTTGATACTTATAGAGATAAACTCAACGGATTTGAATATTTTATGACACCGCTAGGTGAGCAAATGGATGCAAAGTTCTCGCCCAATCCGAATGGTAATAATGAAGATTTTAGTTGGAATGCGGTTTGGAAATGCGCATCAAAAATCAAAAACGACGGATGGACCTTTGAAATATTTCTACCACTTTCTGCCATTCGTTTTAGTACAAAAAATGTACAAGATTGGGGCATGACTTTAATTCGACAAAGAAAAAAGTCATCAGAAATGTTTTCATGGAATCCAGTTGATCCGAATGTAAATGGAATTCTAACGCAGGAAGCTATTTGGACAGGATTAGAAAATATCAAACCACCACTTCGATTGCAATTCAGTCCCTACTTTTCAACTTATGTGAATCATTATCCGTATAACGACCCCTCCGTTAGTAATACAAAAACTAGCGTCAATGGCGGAATGGATGTAAAATATGGGATCAATCAGAGTTTTACTTTAGACATGACGTTGATCCCTGATTTTGGTCAGGTACAAAGTGATAATCAGGTACTAAACCTTACTCCTTTTGAAGTTAAGTATAACGAAAACAGGAGTTTTTTTACTGAAGGAACAGAACTCTTTACAAAAGGAAATCTCTTTTATTCGAGAAGGGTTGGCGGTATGCCCATGCATCACGACGATGTTTATAATCAACTAAATCCCAATGAAAGGATCGTTGATAATCCAACAGAATCAAAATTGCTCAATGCTTTTAAAATTTCCGGGAGAACGCAAGGCGGATTAGGCCTTGGTTTCTTTAATGCAATCACCGATGCCATGTATGCAACTGTAGATGATGATCATGGTCATAGCAGGAAAATTCAGACCGCTCCTTTAGTCAATTATAATATCATGGTACTAGATCAAAGCTTGAAGTATAATTCATCGGTATCTTTGATTAATACGAATACCATGAGATCTGGTCCAGATTATGATGCAAACGTGAGTGCGGTTCTATTTGATT
>CAIYAG010000087.1 GCA_903924075.1 uncultured Bacteroidota bacterium
GCAATCATTTCTGCAATATCTAATACAGCTACTGAACCTTCTTTTTCGCGGTTCTTCACACCGTCGGTCATCATAGTGTTACAAAATGGACAAGCAGATGCAATCACAGAAGCACCTGTTTCTAGGGCTTCATCAGCTCTTTCAATATTGATACGTTTATCTCCAGGTTCGTCTTCTTTGAACATTTGGGCTCCACCAGCACCACAACAGAGTCCGTTGCTACGGCAGCGTTTCATTTCTATTAATTCGCCTTCAAGGGCTTCTAAAACCTTGCGAGGAGCTTCATAAATATCATTTGAACGACCTAAGTAGCAACTGTCATGGTAAGAGATCTTTTTGCCTTTATAGGTTCCACCTTCTTTGAGTTTGATCTTACCCTGATCGATCAATTCTTGTAAGAAAGTGGTATGGTGTACCACATCGTAAGTGCCACCTAATTCTGGGTATTCATTTTTGAGCGTATTGAAACAGTGCGGACAGGTAGTGACTATTTTTTTGATGCCGTATCCATTCAGGATCTGAATATTCTGATAAGCCATCATTTGAAAGAGGAATTCATTACCGGCTCTTCTGGCAGGATCGCCTGTGCAGGCTTCTTCTTTGCCTAGGATAGCATATTTAACACCTACCTTATTGAGGATCGTTGCAAATGCTTTGGTGATCTTCTGTGCGCGCTGATCAAAACTTCCAGCGCAACCCACCCAAAATAAAACTTCGGGCGTTTCGCCATTCATCATCATTTCGGCCATTGTATTCACCTTCATACAGCAAATGTTTCTACGAATGTAACTCAAAATTGAATAATTGACTAAGGAACTCAGTTGTTCAGAAAATTAAATTCATTAAATTTAAATATGAGAAGGATAGGTCTGGCCATATGTATCATCATGCTGTTAGGGAATTGTAAGGATAAATATGTGTCACCAGCAATTACACCAACAACAGGGTACTTAGTTGTGGAGGGCGTGATCAATGCTGGTGCTGGTACAACCAATATTGTTTTAAAGAGAACAACTAAACTGGATAGCACAACCATTGTGTATGAAAAAGGCGCAACTGTATTTGTAGAAGGTGAGAATAGCACCAAATTTAATTTGCAAGAAATAAATGCTGGAAATTATGCTGTTCAGGGATTAAACTTAAATAATTCGATCAAGTATCGGTTAAATATTCTAACGCTTGATGGTAAAAAATACCAATCTGATTTTGTTACAGTTCAATCTACTCCACCAATAGATAGTGTGAGTTGGAAACAGGATTCTTTGGGACTTAATTTATTTATCAATACACATGATCCAGCCAATCTAACAAAATATTATCAATGGGATTATACAGAAACCTGGGAATACCATTCTCCTTCAATAATCTATTTAAAATGGGGTTCAATTAATACTGCTAATGGAACTTTTTATCGTCCAGAGTTTATTGATACAGTAAGGATCACATTTGACACAACAATTAATGTTTGTTGGCAGGAAGATTATTCTAAAACTATTCTGATTGGTTCAACTATAAGTTTAAGCGAAAATAAAATTAAACTGCCCCTTAATTTTGTGTCAACTGGCTCTATTAAAATGGCAGTTTTATATAGCATGAATACCAGGCAATATAGTTTGAGTGAAGGCAAATATCAGTTTTTGCAAAAGATGAAAAAAAATACGGAAGCCACCGGTTCAGTTTTTGATGCACAGCCTTCGGAATTAATTGGGAACATTCATTGTATCACTAATCCAACAGCTCCTGTAATTGGATATTTGGATATCTGTAAAATTCAGGAAAAAAGAACCTTTATTAAAAATGCTGACCTGCCTAAATGGAATTATGTAACGCCCTGTAATGAAGCAGAAGTTGAAGCGTCTCAAGATTCCATCATGTTTATGCATGCGCAAGGTTTTCTGCCAATTAGAGGTGGGAAGTATTCACCACCACCTGGTACTTATTGGTATGCGATACCAGTATGCATTGATTGTACATTGAGTGGCTCTAATATTAAACCGCCGTTTTGGCCTTAGAACTCTTTCTTAGTTTTAGTTTAATATTGATTAATATTGATACCATGCTGATCACACTGTTTTATGGGTTTCTCGTGAGTTTTTTGGGTCAATTGCCCTTAGGGAATATGAGCTTTACTGCTACACAAGTTGGATTACAAGAGGGCTTTAAGAAGGCATGGCAATTTGCCATTGGAGTGGCTATTGTAGAAATGGTCTATTTGCGATTTGCATTGATCGGGATGGATTGGGTGGTAAAGCACCGTATGATCTTTCTGGGATTGGGATGGGTAACGGTTGTATTGTTTTTGGTATTAGGCGTGATGGCATTTATTACGGCAAGAAAACAGCAGGCAGAAAAGAAGGCCTTGGTCTTAAATAATAAAATTCACCGGTTTTTATTAGGCATGATGATGAGTGCTTTGAACCCTGTGCAAATTCCTTTTTGGTTTCTGTGGACTTCCATTTTAATTCAAGCAAAATTGCTGGATGTTAGCCCACTTGCATTTAATTTATTTACGGTAGGTGCAGGTACAGGAACCATTGCTGGACTGGCAGTATATATACACGGGGGATATTGGTTGGTGAACAAACTAAAAGCAAGTAACAAAACCCTGAACATGATCATGGGTATTATATTTCTGTTAACTGCTTTACTGCAATTATATCGGATAGTATACAAACCATTTATTTAACTAAGCTTCTGCTGCCCAAAGGTCTCGATCGTCTGGAGAGAATTTCCATGGGGCAAAATTGTTTTCAATATTGCTGAATGTGCCATTCCATTCCTGAGGCGCATTGCTCTCTTCCATGATCAATGAGCGTCTTAATTCAATAATAATATTGAGAGGGGAAATGCTCACCGGACAAGTTTCTACACAAGCATTGCAGGTTGTACAAGCCCTTAATTCTTCTACTGTAATGTAATCGTGTAACAAAGACTTTTGATCGTCTACGAATGATTTATTCTGATTGATGTTTTTTCCTACTATTTCTAACCTGTCGCGCGTGCTCATCATGATCTTTCTCGGACTCAATAATTTACCTGTTGTGTTTGCAGGGCAGGCTGCTGTGCATCTTCCACACTCGGTGCAGCTATAGGCATCCAACAAACTTTTCCAGCTCAGATCAAATACATCTTTCGCACCAAATCTTGCGGGAGGTACTGCATCTGTTGGGGCTAGTTCTGGTTGCATCGCATACAGTACTTCATTTTGAACAGATGGCATATTCTTCATTTTACCCATGGGCTCTAAACGTGCATATTAAGCATTCGGGAATGCCAATAGAATATGTAAGTGCTTTGAATAGGGTAGGTAATTTAAGAATGCAAATATTCCAATGATATGTAGCCACCAACAAGTTCTTTCAATAGCAACTAAAGTGCCATCTCCAAGTCCAGAAAAAAGCGGACTGATCAAACCTGAAAAAAAGAAGATTCCTGTTTGATGGTAGTGTTCGCTGCCATGAGATTGAAGCGTTAAGTCGCAGGCATTCATGGTTAAAAACAAACTCATCAATACGATCTCTGTAAATAAAATATAGTTCGCATCAGATCTTGGCCATCCATCTAAATCCTTACTGGCAAAGCGTTTCAGTTTGATGATGTTTCTACGGATCAGGAAGGTTGCACAAACGATGATTACTAATACTGCTAAAAATTCAAAAGCGTTGAGTAGCCAAATATATAAGAAACCTATATACGGAACAAATAAACGGTGGGTACCCAATAATCCATCCAATACAATTTCTAATACTTCTAGATTGATGATAATGAAGCCTCCGTACACCACCAAGTGCATCAGGGCAACCAAGGGGTTTTTGAACATTTTTTTTTGTCCAAGTGCCAGTAAGAACAAATTTTTCCATCTGGCTGATGGGTTATCGCTTAAGTCCTCGGGTAAGCCTAAGAATATATTCCTTTTGATCTCGCCTGCGTTTTTGCTAAAAAGCCATACGGAAACACCTGTAAGTGCTAGAAATAGTATTTGCTGAAGGATACCCATAATATAAAATTATACGCTAAGTTAACAGTTTTGTATTGTTGTAAATTGGATTGGGGATTGGTTTTATTGTGCTTATTTTTGAAACACAAAATCGAAGAACTTGGAAAAAGTATATATTCTTAATCAGGAAGCCGCAAATCAGAAATTGCATCGAATGGCTCTGGAATTGGCCGAGAATCTGAGTGGAAGCACTGCAGCAGTGATTTTAGTAGGGGTAAAAGACAGCGGCTTAGTGATCGCTCATAAAATAGCAGGTTTATTAAGACCCTATATCAAAAACGAGATCAAAATCATTTCCGTTAGTCTGGATAAGGATATGCCCAAGGAGGTATTGCTTAGTGAGGCCATCAACCTGAACGATCTAAACGTGGTTTTGATCGATGATGTGGCCAATAGTGGAAAGACTTTATTATATGGCTTAAAACCATTCTTAGATTACTATCCAAGAACTGTTCAAACCATGGTGATGGTAGAAAGGATGCATAAATTGTATCCCGTTAAACCAGATTATGTGGGTTTATCGGTAGCTACCACCTTAGAAGACCATATTCAATTAGAAGTTGCTAATGGGGAAGTAATTGGTGCTTATATTACACATCGATAGTAGCCAATTAAGATTCGCATGAAATTTTATTTTTTTGTTTTTGCCCTTTCTATTTTCAACACTATTTATGCTCAACAAAACGCAACCATTTTCTCAGAAAATAAGTCGAATGGCGCTACGCTGTATGCTGTGAATAAAGGATTTTGTCCGAGTACAGTTGTTTTGGATTTGAATTTAAATAACATGGTTTTTAGTATGGGTGAACAAAAAGTTTTTGTGATCCCTGCGGGTTCTGAAAAAATGTTATTGGGAGATATCGGTCCAGCAGATCCAAAAAAACGATTCAGTTTTTCTTATAAATATCAATCAGTGATTGGCGATGCAACTTTGAAAGGGTATGATACAGCATATATATATGATCTGCCTTTTGCCAAAGGCCAAAAATTCAAATTAACACAAGGATACAACGGCAAGCAAACACATCAGAATCAAAATGCCTTAGATTTTACGATGGCAGAACATAATTTGGTTGTTGCCGCTAGGGATGGTATTGTAATGAAAGTGGTGGATAATAATAGTGAGTCCTGTCCTAATGAAACCTGTCTGAAGTTTAATAATGTGATCACCATTTATCACAGCGATGGCACATTTGCCGATTATGCCCATATTCAATACAATGGTTCTAAAGTAAGACCAGGTGATAAGGTTCAGAAAGGCCAGGTCATTGCTTATAGTGGTAATACAGGATGGAGTAGTGGCCCACACTTGCATTTTGCGGTATTCTTTTTACAAAATAATCATCCTACGAGCATTGAAACTCGTTTTAGAATTGGAGACGGGAAACAAGTAACTATGTTGACTGAAAAAGAATTCTATTCGAAAGACTATTAATATTCTGTTTTAGATAATAAAGAAATTATTACATTAAGTATATTCGTATAATTATTAAAAACTACTAATCATGGATGCTGCTATACAAGAAAGAGTAAATGTTTGGGCGAATGGAAACTACGATCAAACTACCAAAGATGCGATCAGCCAAATGCAGGCGAATAATACCGATGAATTAGCCGATTCTTTTTATAGAAACCTGGAATTCGGAACAGGTGGACTCAGAGGGATCATGGGTGTTGGTACCAACAGAATTAATAAGTACACCATTGGTATGGCTACTCAAGGGTTTGCCAACTATTTAAAGAAAACATATGGTACTGCTGAAATCAAAGTTGCTATTGCGCACGACAGTAGAAATAATAGCCGCTTTTTTGCAGAAACAACGGCAAACGTGTTTGCGGCAAATGGTATTAAAGTGTTTTTATTTGAAGCATTGCGTCCAACGCCAGAACTAAGTTTCGCCATTCGTCACCTAGGATGCAATGGTGGCGTGGTTTGTACGGCTTCGCACAATCCTAAAGAATACAATGGGTATAAAGCCTATTGGAATGATGGTGGTCAGTTAGTACCTCCACACGATAAAAATGTGATCAAAGAAGTGGAAGCGGTTTCAGGAATTGATGAAGTGAAATGGAATGGCGGAGAAGCCAATATTACGCTTTTGGGTAAAGACATGGATGCCGATTATATCAAAATGGTGAAAGGCTTAAGCGTATATCCAGATGTGATTGCACGTCAGCACGATTTGAAAATTGTGTATACACCCATCCACGGTACAGGAATTACTTTAGTTCCAGAAGTATTGAAGACTTTTGGATTTACCAACGTAACCATTGTAGAAGCGCAAGCAACACCGGATGGTAATTTCCCTACGGTTGCTTATCCAAATCCGGAAGAAGCTGCTACCATGGGTATTGGTTTGAAACTTGCTAAAGAATTGGATGCAGATATATTATTGGGTACCGATCCTGATGCCGACCGTGTTGCCATTGGTGTTAAAAATCATAAAGGCGAATGGGTGCTCATGAATGGCAACCAAACAGCTGTTTTGGCTTGTAATTATATGATGGAAGCGCGCAAGGCCAAAGGAATTGCGCAGCCAAATGATATGGTGATCACTACCATCGTAACTACACAAATGATCAACGATCTGGCAGCTTCTTATGGTGTGGCATGTTATAATGTATTAACAGGATTTAAATGGATCGCAGAATTGATCAAAGCAAAAGCAGGAAAGGAAAATTATATCATTGGTGGTGAGGAAAGTTTTGGTTTAATGATCGGTGATCAGGTAAGAGATAAAGATGCCATTAGTGCGGTTGCATTGATGTGCGAAATGGCTGCATACGCAAAAGATCAGGGTCTTACTTTATTTGATAAGATGATCGAACTGTATCAAAAATATGGGTTCTATTATGAGAGCTTGATCAGTATTACTAAAAAGGGCATGAACGGTCAGAAAGAAATTGCTGATATGATGGATGGATATCGTAAGAACCCACCGTTAACCATCGACGGTTCAAAAGTATTACAGTTATTGGATTATGAATTATCAATTGGAAGCAATCCATCAACTGGTGAAACATGGCCAATCACGTTACCAAAAAGTAATGTATTGCAATTCATAACTGAAGACGGAAGTAAGATCTCTGCTCGTCCTTCAGGTACCGAACCTAAGATTAAATTTTACTTTAGTGTAAAAACAAGTTTGGCTAGCAAAGAAGCATTTGATGCCACATTTGCGGTACTGGAAGATAAGATCAAAAGGATTATTACAGATATGCATCTGGGCTAAAACAATCCCGAAATAAATTTTAAGTGACTGCTGTGAAGAAATAATTCACGGCAGTTTTCTTTTCACATCAGGTCTCAAGCCCACTAAAGAAAGCGCAGATGACTTATATTCGTAAGGCTTATGAAACAATACATCGATTCGTACCAACATAAAGGGTTGCGTAAAAGGTTGGTTGACCTTCTTCGTTCTAAAGGCATCTCAGACGAGCGCGTCTTAGATGCGATCAATGCAATACCAAGGCATTTTTTTCTGGACTCTGCTTTTGATCTGATCGCTTATGAAGACCGGGCTTTTCCTATCTCAGCAGATCAAACCATTTCGCAACCTTATACCGTTGCCTATCAAACGCAGCTTTTGCAGATCAAAAAATCTGAAAAGGTTTTGGAGATAGGAACTGGTAGCATTTATCAATCATCTGTACTGGCAGAATTGGGAGCGAGGGTGTATACTATTGAGCGACAAAAAAAACTATTCGATGAACAGAAGGATTTTGTATTCAAATCGAAATATCCCAATATCAAGTTCTTTTATGGAGATGGGTTTGAAGGATTGTCTACTTATATGCCTTTTGATAAAATAATTATCACAGCAGCTGCGCCCTTTATTCCACCTAAACTAATTGCACAATTAAAGCCTGGTGGCATGATGGTAATTCCTTTAGATGAAGGAGAAGTACAACGCATGCTACGCATCACTAAAAATGCAGACGGAACTTTGACTGAGGAATCTTTCGAAGCATTTTCGTTTGTGCCGATGCTGACTGGGAAGAACAGTTAAAAATTAAAAAGTCAAAATTCAAAAGTCAAAAAAAAGGCCGCTTTATTTCGAGCGGCCTTTTTTAGTTAGTGCTTCAAAAGTTTTTACTTTTGAATTTTTACTTTTGACTTATTGCTGCATCATTTCCATTCCACCACCCGTATCTGCTTTTGTATTTTTACGTTTGAACAAATTCGCATCGAACTTACCAAAGCGGTAACTAAAGTTCAGGCGAAGAACTTGCGGATCTCTTCTTCTTGCACTGATCTGATTAAAGTATACGCTTTCAGAATATGTTTTAAATTCTTGTGTTCTGAAAATATCGTTCATGCTCAAACTTAATGAGCCTGATTTACCATTTTTCCAGGTCCATTCTTTACGAACAGCCAGGTCAAATCCATATCTAGGGAAATTATATCCTTGAGATGTTGATTGTGGTCCGCCACCAAACATCATACCCATTCCACCGCCGCGTCCACCGCCGCCGCCACTACTGCTACCTCCTGGAGGTAAGATAGTTTTAGCTTGGTAATCGCCACTGAATTGAATGGTTAATCCTTTTGCAACTTTGAAAGAGTTATTCATTTTTGCAAACCAACTCAACAGAGAATTGTCGCTTGTTTGATTGGGTATACCAGAATTAATCTTTGAATCAAATAAGTTGAAACTCAATGTCAGGTCCCACCATTTTGTAACAGCCATTTTATTAGACAATTCCAAGCCATAGGTAATACTATTATCTGCGTTGATATACGTGTTGAAATATGCACTATCCAAAGGAGTTAGTCCATTTCTATCACGATATACATATCTAGTGATCAGATTTGTACTGTATTTGAAATAAGCAGTTGCCAAAAAGTTAGCTCCTTTTTTATAAGCATTGTTATAAGAAAGTTCAAATGAGTTTGTGAACTCTGGTTTCAAATTTGCATTACCGATATTAATATTCTGTGGATCAGAATAATCAGGGAAAGGCATTAACTGGAAGAAATTGGGACGATTCACTCTTCTTGAATAGTTGATTTGAATGTCTTCTTTATCATTCACTTTATAAGTCGCAAACGCACTAGGGAATAGACTTAGTGGATATTTCACAGAGAAATTAGAAGAGTCTGACCCATTTTGTTTCAATAAAGTTCCTGTGTAGTTAGAGCTCTCTACGCGAAAGCCTAATTGGTAACTCCATTTTTTTACTTTAAATCCATAATTCACATAAGCCGCATAAACCTGGTCGTTGAATTTGTATTTACTACTGATA
>CAIYAG010000088.1 GCA_903924075.1 uncultured Bacteroidota bacterium
AAAATATCTAACATCTATTGTTATCCAAAATATCAAACGTTCGAAAACACAGTATTTAATGTGCTTTGGAATTACACTGGAACTGATGGCGTATTCACAGCAACAGTCAACGGTAACACGCCTATCCCATTTGACGGGTCAGCTGAGTATACAGAATTTAGTCAACTTACAGAACAAGAAGTTGTTGGTTGGGTCGAAGCTTGTACAGAAGCTTCGGTTTGGGTGGAAGCTCAGGAAAAAATTACTGCGAGCATAACTGAACAATCTGCTCCTCCAGAAGTAATCAATCCTACGTTACCTTGGAATACTATATAAATAATAAAAACTTCAATATCGTATACAGCATAAATATAATTAAAAAGAGGATATCATGCCCAGTCACGATAACACACAGAATTCTAATACCCAACAAGGAGCAGCGCAAGCTACTGGTGGGGGAAAAATAAAGAAGATGGTTACTAAAAAACATAATGACCCTATTGATAAGGGATTGACCATGACTGGAGCAATACCAGATAAAATCATTATCAATCCTGAACAAAAAAATCTTTTGAATAATTCTTTTGGTAATTTTTTTGGTGAACCTATCAATGAATTGACTACTCAACAAAGAATGAAGAAAGCTATTAATTTTAAAAGAATAAAAAGTAAGGTAGAACTTGCCAGAAATAAGTCGATGCTTAGAAAAGGTTCTGCTAAGGTAATTGCCAAGAGAGCAAAAGTACTAGCACTCAATATCATTAAAACTAAACTTGCTGGCAACAGAAAAATATCTGATCTTTCTGCTATGGAAAAACAAAGAATTGAAAAAATTATGGGTAAAAATAGTGATGGTGTAAATAGACTTGCATTACGTTTGATTCCAGCTGTAAAGAAAAAAGAAGCAAAAAGGTTTCTTAAAAAAGAATTTGTTGATACTGATAACTTGAAAGAAACAGTAGATTTTATCAACGAAATGGCTGTAAACTGTGCTGGCTTTGGTGGTATAAGAGGAATGGGATATATTTCTGGTTCTGCAGATACTGATTCTCCTAATTATGTTTTTAATAATGTGGCTGATGCAAACGAAATCAATAATCTTATGCAACAGATGATGCAGGATCATGAAGACATTCATTATTCTGATGGAGAACAGGATGCTAATATTGCTCCTCAATCAGATACGAAAGATAATATATTGACTCCAACAAAAAATTCAAATAAAACTTCAACATCAAAAATTATAACAAAAGAATCTGTAAAGCTTGATCCAAATGATAGCCATCAAAGAGATGATGGAACTGATATGTTGGTAAAAACATTCAAGCATGATACCCCCGGTGAAAAAAATAAGGTACAGAATTTATTTAAAAGAACAGCAAAAGTAAATAATGCTTTTGAATCTTTCCTCGAATTGGAAACTCGTGAGGCCATTCCTCGTTCTGGTCAACCAAGAAAAAAACTTGATCTAACAGTAAGAAATCTTGGAACTGATAGAAAAACATCTACAGGACCATATCGCCAACAAGAAATTCAAAAACAGAATGTTGATGAAGCTGAAGTTTGGGATAAACCAAATCCTGTGAAGCATCATGAAAAACTTTCTCCTGTAGCTAAAGCAAAAGCAAAAGCTCGTGCTAAATCCCATGGAAGACCATATCCAAATATGGTCGATAATATGTGGGCTGCAAGAAACGAAGAGTTTAATTCACTTGATGAAGTTGCTGCATGGCAACGTAAAGAAGGCAAAAATCAAACTGGTGGGCTAAATCAAAAAGGAGTTGACTCTTATCGTAGAGAACACCCCGGCTCACATCTTCAAACAGCTGTAACAACCAAACCTTCTAAATTAAAACCGGGATCAAAGGCAGAAAAAAGACGCAAATCATTTTGTGCTCGCATGAGTGGTATGCCAGGTCCAATGAAGGATGATAATGGTAAGCCAACAAGAAAAGCTCTTTCTCTTCGTAAATGGAATTGTCATGAAGATTTAAATGTAAGAGACCCAGCAGGACATCTTATTAAAATTAAAAAATTACAATTTCGTGGTATTGATATGAATCTTCATAGTTCTTACCCCGGCAAGAGCAGTTCTTCTGGTGGTGGTGGATGTGGTAGCGGTGGTGGTAAATAATAGCACCATAAATAGTTTTATTTAAGGGAATATAAACATGGAACAACTTATTGAAAGCATGAAAGTTTTACATGCTACTAACTTTGCTTTTTATCTTAAGATTCATTTCTTTCACTGGAATGTTACTGGACCTAATTTTCCTCAGTATCATAAATTTTTTCAAAAACTTTATGAAGAAATTTTCGATTCTGTTGATTCTGTTGCTGAACACATTAGATCAATCGAAGGCTATGCTCCCGGTTCTTTTCAAAGATT
>CAIYAG010000089.1 GCA_903924075.1 uncultured Bacteroidota bacterium
GAGGATGATACCGATTTCATGCCGATTATTCCGATTAATGAAAATGAGGGTGATCAGGATAAAAACCTAATCATTCCAGATATATTGCCCATTCTGCCATTAAGAAATACCGTTTTATTTCCGGGTGTTGTATTGCCCATTACAGTTGGCAGAGATAAAAGTATCAAGGCTGTTAATGATGCCTATAAATTGGATAAGTTAGTAGGTGTTTTGGCCCAAAAAGATGCCAATATTGAAGAACCTACTCCCGCAGATCTTTGCAGCATCGGAACGGTTGCTAAGATCGTTAAGCTGATTAAAATGCCGGATGGAGGTACCACCATCATTATTCAAGGCAAGAAACGGTTTGAGCTATTGGAAATGCAAACCGAAGACCCCTATTTCAAAGCATCTATTCGATTATTCGAAGACGATGTATTACCGGTTTCGGAAGACTTTAATGCCTATGTGAGCAGTATCAAAGACCTTGCTGCACAGATCATTCATTTGTCGCCCAATTTGCCAACGGAAGCTTCCATTATTTTAAAGAATATTGAGAACCCTTCCTTCCTGATCAATTTTGTGAGTAGCAATTTAAATAGCGATCTGGTTGAAAAGCAAAGCCTGCTTGAGATCAATGATATCTATAAACGCGCAGAAAGGCTGATCCATATTTTAAACAGGGAATTGCAATTTGCTGAACTGAAAGATAAAGTCACCAACAAGACGCGCACAGAAATAGATAAGCAGCAACGCGAATACTTTTTGCAACAACAGTTGAATAGCATTAAGGATGAATTGGGTGGAGATAGTAACGACCGTGAAATTGCCGACATGAAGAAAAAGGCGGAAGCAAAAAAATGGCCGGAAGCTGCAAAAAACCTTTTCAAAAAAGGAATTGAGAAGCTCGAGAGAATGAATGCTTCAACACCTGATTATTCTATCGTGTATAATCACTTAGACCTGATGCTAGATCTTCCTTGGGATGATTATTCTGCAGATAATTATGATTTAAAAAATGCTCAAAAGGTACTTGACAATGACCATTACGGCATGACGAAGATCAAAAGCAGGATTCTAGAATACTTGGCGGTCTTGAAGTTGAAGGGCGATATGAAGAGTCCTATACTTTGTTTCTTAGGCCCTCCAGGTATTGGTAAAACTTCTTTAGGGAAATCGATTGCACACGCGATTGGTAGAAAATATGTTCGGGTTAGTTTGGGTGGATTACATGATGAAAGCGAGCTTCGCGGGCATCGTAAAACCTATATTGGTGCAATGCCAGGAAGGGTGATTCAACAAATTAGAAAATGTAAATCTTCCAACCCGGTAATGATCCTGGATGAGATCGATAAAATTGGAACAGATGGAAGAAGCGATCCATCTTCTGCACTATTGGAAGTATTGGATCCAGAACAGAACAATTCTTTTTATGATAATTACTTAGAGCTGGAATATGATTTAAGTAAAGTGTTATTTATCACTACAGCGAATAACATTCAAAATATTCAACCCGCTTTACGCGATCGTTTAGAAATAATTGATCTGAGCGGATATGCTGTGGAAGAAAAAGTGGAGATCGCAAAGCGACACTTGATCCCCAAACAAAAAGAAGCACATGGTTTGAATAAGATTAATTTCAAATTTAATGATAAACTGATCGAAAAGATCATTGAAAGTTATACCAGAGAGAGTGGTGTACGTGAACTTGATCGCCAACTCGCTTCTATCATGCGCTATCAGGCAAAAGAATTTGCAATTAAAAATAAAGTGAAGTCGGTCTTAGCACTCTCTGATATCGAAAAAATTCTGGGACCATTAAGATATAGCAACGAGATCTATAAAACAGCAAATATGGCTGGAGTTGCTGTTGGTTTAGCATGGACCTATGTAGGTGGTGACATACTATTCATCGAAGCAATTCTTGGAGATGGCAAGGCAGATATGAAGTTGACGGGGAATCTGGGAAATGTGATGAAAGAAAGTGCCAGCACTGCGTTGAGTTATCTGCAAGCCAACGCAAGGAAATTCGGGATCGATCCTGAACAGTTTGCTAAAAAAACGATCCATATTCATGTTCCAGAGGGGGCAACGCCTAAAGATGGAC
>CAIYAG010000090.1 GCA_903924075.1 uncultured Bacteroidota bacterium
GCCAGATTTGCTGCTTCTCTAAATACACCACCTAATCTATTGCCAACATCCTGTCCGTATACAATGGCTTCCGGATGTTCTTCCATGATCTCCTCGATAGCATGCACGGCCGCATCCACCATCATTACTTTTTCACCCTTTTGAGGATTTCTAATCCCGCGTTCTTCTTTAATAACAGATGGAGCAAACACATGGTCTTCCACTGTTTTAATATCTGGTTCTGCTGCTGCTTGTGCTTTTGTAAAATCAAGCGCTACTCTTTCATTCGCCGCAGTTTCTAACTGATTTACTTCGCCTTCTGTTAAACCCATTCCATTTAATAGCATTCGCATTTTTGGAATAGGATCATACAAACCATGTTTCAATAAGTCTTCCCTGCTTCTATAAAATTCTTTTCTAACACCACTTGTATGATGACCAAGTAATGGAACTTTTGCGTGCACCAATACTGGCTTGCGTTCATTTCTTGCATAGCTGATGGCCTGGTTCATGGTTTCATAACTGCGAATAAAATCGCTGCCATCGCACTGCATTCTTTTTAAACCTTTGAAACCCGCTGCATATTCATACGCATTCATCGAACGCGTTTCATCAGACTGCGCACTAATACTCCATTGGTTATCCTGCACCAAATAAACGACAGGTAATTGTTTTAATGCTGCAAATTGCAATGCTTCACTGATCTCTCCTTCTGTCATGGCACCATCTCCCATCGAACATAGAACGATCGGCAATTGGTTATCGGCACTTTTTATTAAATGGGTATTCTGATATTGTTCTAGAAATTGTAAGCCCTGTGCCAAACCTGTGGTAGGTATGGCTTGCATCCCTGTTGCACTACTCTGGTGCACAATGGATGGACGATTTTTATCTCTGCTGCTAGGATGACAATAATAAGAACGACCACCTGAAAAAGGATCATCCCTTTTTGCAAGTAGTTGGAGCATCATTTCGTACGGACTAAACCCTAAAGACAACATCATACAATCATCGCGATAATACGGGCTTACCCAATCGCAATTCAATAATTGTAATCCAGTTGCTACTTGAATCGCTTCATGACCACGCGAAGTGCTGTGCACATACTTGCAGACCTGTCGGTTTGCATCGTATGTGTCACACATAGCTTTGGCCGTAACCATCAGCTTGTATGCACTCGTTAAAATATTAGTGGTCAGCATTGATTTCTTCTCGAATTATTTAATCGTTAATTCAAACATTTTTTCTTTTTCCAAATACCCTTCTAACAAGTCGCCCACTACACATTCTCCTACACCAGCTGGCGTTCCGGTATACACCAGATCACCGATATTGAGTGAGAAATAGTTGGATATATTGGCAATGATTTTATTGAACGAAAAGATCATGTGATTAGAATCGCCAGTTTGCACGGTGTTCCCATTTTGCTGAAGTGTAAAATGAAATGGGTTCTTCAGCATGGCTGGATCTAACTCGATCCATTTTCCAAGCACTGCGGAATTATCCCAGGCTTTGGCTTTTTCCCATGGAAGGCCCTTCTTTTTTAATTCAGCTTGTATATCTCTGGCGGTGAAGTCGATACCCAGACTAATGGCATCGTAGTATTTTTCAGCTTGATATTCCGGAACGTATTTTCCGTTTTTGGAGATGCGTAGCACTAACTCCACTTCATAGTGAAGCTCATTCGAAAACTCCGGATAATAGAAGGGAGTATTAGCTTGAAGCAAGGCAGATTTAGGCTTCATAAATATCACTGGTTCTTCAGGGATATCGTTTCCTAATTCTTTCGCATGCTCCGCATAATTACGCCCTACACAGAAAATTTTCATAGCTGTAGCGTTTAAATAGTAACTAAATAATCTAAATGGAGCCCTTAGAAAACCTTGGGTTCCGGGTACGGCGGATTACTTAAATTATATTTGCTTCAACTATAACTGTAAATAGGGCTGTTTTATTATGTAAATACTAAATTATTTACCTGACTCATGGTCTTCTCCAAACCAATAGAGGCAAATAATTCGATAATTTCAGCACATTTGGCAACTTTTTGATTTACAATGCCTTGTTCTAAAGCCTGCCATTTCCCCAATACAAAGTCAACCTGGCGGCCTTTGGGGAAGTTATTTCCAATACCGAATCTGAGTTTGGGATATTGATCGGTACCTAGTGTGAGTTGTATGTCTTTTAATCCATTATGACCAGCATCGCTTCCATTTCCACGTAAGCGCAGTTTTTCCAGAGGCAGTGCTAAGTCATCAACAATAGTAAGTGTATTGGCGATCTCGATCTTCTCTTTGTCCATCCAATATTTAAAGGCCTTCCCACTTAAATTCATATAAGTAGTAGGCTTGATGCAGATAAAGGTTTTCCCTTTCCATTTCACTTCGGCCACATCGGCTAAGCGGTCGTTCTTGAAAAAACCGCCCTGTTTCAATACAAATTCAGTAACCACATCAAACCCGATATTATGGCGGGTATGGTGGTATTCATCTCCGATATTGCCTAATCCTACTATTAAAAATTTGTTCATACGATGCGTCAAAATTAGTGGCTTGAAGATGAACCACAAAATCGTAGCCTGAGCAGCTGCAAATAAAAACGCCCCGATAAATCGAGGCGTTTGATATGTTATAGAGAAAAGAATTATTTCTTCTTTTCTGCAGTTGCTTCTTCTTGCTTTAACTGACGAGTCATTACAACAGATGCAATTGGAATACGTGGAGAGTTCATAACCTCATAGTTAGGATCTTTCACATCTTCCACACGGATGTTTGCATTCAATTCCAAATTAGTGATATCCACTTCAATGGTTTCTTTTAAGTACTTAGGTAAGGTCTTTACTTTAAGTGACTTCATTTTGATCACTAGTTTACCACCACCTTTCACACCAATTGAAGTTCCTACGAATTTCAAAGGTAAAGTAGCGATCACTTTTTTGTCATCAACTAGTTCTAATAAATCCACGTGGATCAAGGCATCACTAACTTTGTCAAATTGCAGATCTTTCAAAATGCAACGGTAGTTTTTACCGTCAACTTTAACATCAGCTAATTGGAATTCACCAGTGTACACTAAAGGCTTGAAAGCCTTTGCAGGAGCAGAAAAATTGATCTCCTGAGCACCCCCGTAAATTACACCTGGCACGTTTTCCTGAGAGCGAATCTGGCGGGCGGCTTTTTTGCCATGTTCGGTCCTCAGTTGTCCTTCGATTGTAA
>CAIYAG010000091.1 GCA_903924075.1 uncultured Bacteroidota bacterium
ATTTAAAAAAGAATAAGATAACTTAAACATAACTCCCAGTCAATTGCTAAAAAAGTAATTTAGGCTGGGAGTTTTTTTATCATTCAACCAAAAATTAAGTATGAAAAAATTATTAGTGATCGCTTTATTAATGGTGTCAAGTTTCAGCTTTGCACAAACTGGTGTAAAAGAAGATATAGCTGTGATCCAAAGTTTGTATGGAAAGTCTAAGCAAGAATTAGTGACTGCCTACATGAATTTGAAAGAGCCACAGGCTAGTGAATTTGCAAAAGTGTATGATGCTTATGAAGCAGATCGTAAAGCATTAGGTGAAAAGAGAATGATGTTAATTGCAGATTATGCAAAGAACTACGAAACCTTGAGCGACGAGAAAGCAGATGAGATAGCAAAATCTACTTTGAAAAATAATATGGAATACGAGAAATTGTATATGAAATATTATGGCAAAGCGAAAACTGCCATTGGTGCAATCAATGCAGCTAAATTCATTCAATTAGAAAATGCATTACACACTGCTATTAGAAGCGAAACACAAGATCAAATTCCTTTTATCGGAGAAATTGATCGCTCTAAAAAGCATTAGAAAAAAGAGAGGCCACTTCCAAAAAAGTGGCCTCCCTTTTTATATTAACCTTCGCGTATTTTTGGCCTTTTGAATTTTGACTTTTAATTTTCAACTACATCCTCTCAGGAACACGAATCCCTAATACACTCATCCCTCTTTGTAATACTTGTGCAGTTAGTTTTGATAAATAAATGCGCAATGATTTCTTCTCATCTGATTCTGCATTTGCAATGCTGTGCTGCGTATAAAATCCATTAAAGGTTTTTGCTAATTCAAACACATAGATCGCCACTTTTGAAGGGTCATGCTCATTAGCTGCTTCAGCTAAAACGGTTGGAAATATTTCTAATTGCTTAGTCAATTCTAGCTCTAGCGGAAGCAAACTATCGTTACTAATACTTAATAGGATAGTATCTTCCTGTTTGCGTAATATGCTTTTAATACGTGCATGAGTATATTGTACAAACGGACCAGTAAAGCCATGAAAATCGATACTCTCTTCCGGATTAAAGATCATTTTTTTCTTAGGGTCAACGCGCAATAAAAAGAATTTCAATGCGCCCAAACCAATGGTATCATAGAGTTCTACGAGTTCTTCACTGGTAAAGTCTTTCACCTTACCGAGCTCTTCTGTTTTTTGTTGCGCAATATGTACCATCGCATCAACCAAATCATCTGCATCAACTACAGTTCCTTCGCGGCTCTTCATTTTTCCGGTGGGTAATTCTACCATCCCGTAACTCAAATGATAAATGCCATCTGCAGCAGGGATCCCTAATTTCTGACAAATCAGTTTCAATACTTTGAAGTGATAATTCTGTTCATCGCCCACCACATAAATACTTTGGTCTGCTTTGAACTCATTGTATTTATGAACAGCTAGTCCAATATCCTGTGTCATATAAACAGATGTGCCATCTTTTCTGCGCACCAGTTTTTCATCGAGTCCGTCTGCAGTTAGATCGATCCAAACACTGCTATCATCTTTTTGAAAAAACACTTTTTTCTCCAAACCACTTTCCACCAGATCCTTTCCTAATAAATAGGTATTGCTCTCGTAGTAGGTTTTATCAAAATCACTTCCGATCTTTTTATAGGTTGTATCAAATCCTTCATACACCCAGCCATTCATATTGCGCCAAAGTTCCATTACTTCGGGCTTACCGGCTTCCCAGTCTAATAACATTTGTTGGGTTTCTTTCATGATGGGTGCTGCTTTTTCAGCATGCTCCTGTTCCATGCCACTTGCAACAAGCGCAGCAACTTCAGCTTTGTAGGCATCATTGAACTTTACATAATAGTCGCCCACAAAATGATCGCCCTTCATGCCTGTGCTCGCTGGAGTTGCACCATGCCCAAAGAGTTGCCAAGCGATCATACTCTTACAAATATGAATCCCACGGTCGTTTACGATACAAGTTTTTGCTACTTCGTACCCATTGGTTTTTAAGATCTCAGCAATGCTCCAGCCGAGGAAATTATTTCTTAAGTGCCCTAAGTGTAGTGGCTTATTGGTATTCGGAGAACTATATTCAACCATCACTTTCTTTCCATTGGCTGGTTGAATGCCGTATTGTTGGTTATTCTTTTGAGCATCAATGAAATCAAGCCAAAATTGATTGGCAACTACTAGGTTCAAAAATCCTTTGATCACATTGAAGCCTGTAAATAGGCTAGGGTTTTGAGCAACGATATGCGCTCCTAATTCTTGCCCTAGGGCATCGGGCGATTTTTTTAATTGCTTTACAAATGCAAACAAAACCACGGTATAATCGCCTTCAAATTCGGGTTTAGTGGCATTGACCTGGATCTGCTCGGCGTTTAAAGCAACACCATAAATAGATTCAATTGACCTAACTGCCGCTTCCTTTATTTTTACTACAACACTCATTATCTTAACATTTTCGGATGGCAAAGCTAACAAATTAAGCCCTACCTTCGCCGCCGTAAATGCGAAAGCTGCATGAAAATATACGTAGCCTGATTCTCAGTGTCGTAGATCTGTTCTATCCGATCTTTAAAAAAGTCATGCCTTTACAAACCTTTCGTTATGCCGCATGCGGTGGGTTCAATACAGTTTTAGATATTACCCTCTTTTTTGTTTCTTATAATTTTATTCTTAAAAAACAAGCAGTTCACATAGGTCCACTTACCATCGGGGCCCATATCGCCGCGTTCCTGATTGGTTTTATGATAACATTCCCAATTGGTTTTTATTTGAGTAGGTATGTGGTTTTTCAGGAAACTAGCGTTAAAAAAGCAACACAGTTGGCAAAATATTTTACAGTAGTTTTTGGTTGTCTGATCCTCAACTATGCCTTCTTAAAATTATTTGTTGATCTCTTTGGATGGTATCCAACTCCTTCTAAAATTTTGACCACTGTATTCGTAGTAGCATTCAGTTATGTAAGTCAAAAGAACTTTACTTTCAAACCTCAGGAAGGTTAATCACTAATTGTGATACTCAAAAACGTAATTCGATTTTTGTAAGACGCCATACGCATCCATAAAAATAGGTCCGGAATAATTCAATTGAATGGTTTTCTCTGTGTTTGATGAAATTGGTTTTGCCAGAATCGTAGAAGGAAAACCATTACTTCCCTGATTCAATATTTCAAATCCATTGATTTTGTTGATCTGCCAATTTCCTGTTTTACCCAAGACTTCAAAATGATAGACCTGATTACTATCTATATCTTTTAACCAAAGCAGAGGATATTGAAAATTATAAGGCCCAAATTTTGTGATGCGGATTTCTTGAATGCCTTGTGGAAATGGTTGATCTGGAGTAGTTGAATAGCTGATCGGAGAGAGGCGCTTGTCTTTCTGATAATCGAGATCAAGAAATTCGAATTCTTTGGTAGTATCCAATTCACTCACATTATCTCCCAATTCCCAATCACTATCATTCTCAATTTTTTTATTTCCGCTGAAAACAGCTGTATCAGTGCCTTTTAGAGAGTATGTAATTTTATTTTGTTCGATAGTATTGGATGCAATCCAATAGTTTTCACTTTAATGTTTCCACCTATTTCATAAACATGTTTCCAGTCATTTCACTTTTATGTTTCCATTTTTTGGCAACTTTGTGAAATGATTTTAAAAAA
>CAIYAG010000092.1 GCA_903924075.1 uncultured Bacteroidota bacterium
ATATTGAAATACGCCAATTTCATCTTTAATAATGGCAAATTCATTTTCTAATAAATACATGCCACGCATAGAATCTTTTGCAACAAAATCGTTGGTAGGGTTCAATAAGCGGATGGTCAAATAAGCAGCTAAACCTCCAAAGAAAAAAAGTGATACCCAGAATAAAGAATTGTCTGTATAATCTTTAGTCAGATAGTCTGCAACAATAAAAAGCAGACACACTCCTATAATAAACAGTTGTCTCCTTTTACTTTCAAAAATGATGGTCTTTTGTTGATTATCTGGAGTTGACATCTGAGAAGTTGTTTGCGAATCAATGCTTTAGAACAAATTTACTGAATTATGCCAAGATTATCTTGAAAGCCTTGCTGATTCAGTTTGCTAAATAAATGTACTGATAATGTGTTGTTTTTACACAATAGTTAATAAATTTACGTTCTAAACGATTGTTATGTCATTCAATAAACTACTCTCAGTTGCGCTGTTGGCTTTTACCATCAGTTCCTGTTCAAACCCTTCCGAAAAAGTTGTTGCAAATGTTGACACACTTACTGTTGATGGCCACCCATCATGGATCATGAATAGCAATATTTATGAAGTCAATGTTCGTCAGTACACCGCCGAAGGAACATTCAACGCATTTTCGAAACACCTCGATCGATTAAAAGATATGGGTGTGAACACACTTTGGTTCATGCCAATCAATCCGATCAGTAAAGTGGATAGAAAGGGAACCCTTGGTAGCTATTATGCTGTTTCTAGTTATACAGATATCAACCCAGAATATGGCAACCTTGCAGATTGGAATGCCTTAGTAAAAAAAGCACATGAAATGGGCTTTAAAGTAGTGATCGATTGGGTTCCGAATCACACAGGTGCCGACCATCCTTGGTTAAAATCGCATCCCGATTTTTATGTGCAGGATAGCACAGGTAAGGCAATTTCTCAATTCGACTGGACCGATACCAGAAAATTAAATTATAAAAATCCCGCGCTAGTTGATAGCATGATCGCATCCATGCAGTACTGGCTTAAGACTTCAGATATAGATGGTTTCCGTTGTGATGTAGCTCCTGAAGTAGCAGATTCTTTTTGGTTAAAAGCCATTCCGATCTTGAAAAAAGAGAAAAATATTTTCATGTTGGCTGAAGGCGATTTGGGCAGAATGCATAAAGTTGGTTTTGATGCAACTTATACTTGGTCAGACTTTTCAATGATGAAACTCATTGCAGCAGGCAAACGACCAGCATTTGCTTTGGATAGTGTGATCAATAAAAATGATAGCACTTTTCCTTCTAATGCGTTGAGAATGTATTTTACTAGCGACCATGATGAGAACAGTTGGAACAAAGCCGACTTTGCAACCATGCCGGGTGAATCACATGCGCCTTTTGCTGTGCTTACGCAAACTATGAAACGTTCTGTTCCTTTAATTTATAGTAGTCAGGAAGAACCTTTGTTACGTGCAATTCCTTTCTTTGAAAAAGATACCATTCCATTCGCAAAATTTGCTCGTGCGCCTTTCTATAAAAAGTTGTTGACCCTTCATACAAATACACCTGCGTTGGCTGCAAATGCCGACTTCAAAAAATTAATATCCAGTGCAGATGCAAGTGTGTATGCATTTACACGTAGTGCTAAAGGAAGCAAAGTTTTGGTAATACTCAATTTAACTGCAAAAGCACAAACAGCAACTATTGCCGACGCTTCAATTGCAGGTGATGTTACTGAATTATTTACAGCCGCAAAATCAAGTATCAAAGCGGGTCAGTCGTTTAGCCTGCCTGCTTGGGGATACCAAGTATACACATACTAGTATTAGAACTCTTTTAGATATTCAGCCATCAGACTTTTTAATTTCTGATGGCTGATTTTATTTTTAGGCCTCTGGTCGCTAACTTTGTGCTATGAATCGTTCACAATTAGTACAACAAATAAGAAGTAAACAAAACTACCTATGTGTTGGTTTGGATACCGATATCACCAAGATCCCGAAACATTTAAAGGATGTTGCAGATCCTGTATTCGAATTCAATAAAGCCATTATTGATGCTACTAAGAACAATTGTGTGAGCTATAAGATCAATACTGCATTTTATGAGTCGCAGGGAATGAAGGGCTGGGAGAGCATGGAAAAAACACTCTATTATATTCCTGATACGCATTTCAAAATTGCAGATGCCAAACGAGGTGATATTGGTAATACATCAGCACAATATGCCAAAACTTTTTTTGAGGTACTTCCATTTGATGCAGTAACCATTGCACCCTATATGGGAGAAGATAGTGTTCGCCCGTTTTTAGAATATGAAAACAAATGGAGTATCGTATTAGGTCTTACATCCAATGCCGGCGGAAATGATTTTCAGCAACTATTAGTAAATAGTCAATCGCAAGATCAATCAATGGTACCCAATATCCTGCAAGGCAAAACTGAAAAAAGATTATACGAAAAAGTACTAGAAAAAGTAGCATCATGGGGCACACCAGAAAACTTAATGTTTGTTGTTGGCGCAACACGTGCGAGTGATCTTGAAAATATCAGAAGTATCATACCAGAACATTTTTTATTGGTTCCAGGTGTTGGCGCACAGGGTGGTAGTTTGGAAGAAGTATCTAAATACGGAATGAATAGCGATTGTGGTTTGTTGGTGAATGCAAGTCGCGCAGTGATCTTCGCAAGCTCAGGAACCGACTTTGCAGCACAGGCTGCATCTGTATCTGAAGCTTATCGCAATGAAATGAGTGCTTATTTAAAATAAGGATCGCAGTTTATTTCTTAAGTATATCAAAAACCTTCTTTGCCCAAAGTGCATATTCTTTTGCGGAATAATGTAATTCATCAGCAGCTAAAAAACTCTTGTCTTTAGATGCTTTGCGGCTATCTGTTGTGACATCTATAAAATGTGCATGATATTTATCAGACAACATTTTACACAATTCATTATATGCATCGATCTCTTTGCCTAAACTAGTTTTATGTTGCTTTTCAGCAAAGGGAGTTACG
>CAIYAG010000093.1 GCA_903924075.1 uncultured Bacteroidota bacterium
TGCTGCATAAGATTTAACTGGGATCATAATTAATTTTTAAGGATGCTGAAGTTAGTATTAAATTCTATTCGATTTTATTGCACAATTTATTTTACTTTGTAAAGCTGCCGAAAAAAATAATTCAACCTTTACAGAATAAAACCTGCTGATATAACAGCAATGAGTTCTTTTGGTTTAATAGAGTTAAATAGTTTTGAATGCGCGAAAAAAAAAGGAAAAAGAAAACAAATCCATTTCTCATTTTCACAGTATTATTTTTAGTGGGCAGTATTGCTGGATTTGTTATCAAAACAATTTATCTTACTCCTAAAGAATCTATTATCATTATCGATGCGCATGAGCCCAAGTCAACTATTATATCTGAAAAAGATGCAACTGAATTTAAACCTACCAGTGAGGAAGATAAAAATTTAACCTATCGCAATAATTGGAAAAACTTTATTTACATAGGCACACTACACAAAGAGGTTGAATATGTTGAAGCACCAGATGGAAGAATTACAAACCTGAATATTCCCATTATTAACAATACGGAATATCCAATTGAGTCTATTACTATCAAAGTATATTATATCAATCCAGGCAATAAAAACACTCTAGAATCAAGCAGCTTTGAAATTAAAAATGTACTGCCCGGTAAACGTGTCTCTTACCCAGGGCCAGAAAGTAATGTAAAAGGAGTAACTATCATTTGCGAGATCACTAAGATACATTCTGCAAATTTTGGTTTCTGTTTTGATCAAGATCTTATGTTTGACGTTAGCACTAGGGGTGGCTTTAGCGGCAACCCTCGTGATCCTTGGCATTGTAAATAAAATAAAAATTTGATTTTGAATAAACTAACTGCGCTTGCTTTTTTACTTAGCCTCTCGGTTAGCTTGTTTGCACAAAAGAAAAATAGTGGTTTCCGGTTTCATATTCATCGAACACATTCACCCATCATCATTGATGGAAAAATGGATGACGCCGCATGGCAAGAAGCTTCTGCAGTTAAAACATTCTATAGTGTTTTACCCATGGATACTGGTCTTGCTAAAGTTCCTACCGAGGTTCGCATGTGCTTTGATGATGTAAATATGTATATCATCGCTATTTGTACCAAAACCATTAAGGGCCCCGATATGGTTGAATCGCTTCGCCGCGATTTTGCATTTCAGAAAAACGACAATTTCATTTTCTTTCTAGATCCCTTCGATGATCAAACCAGCGGTTTCACTTTTGGCGCCAATGCCGCAGGTGCACAATGGGATGGATCGCTCTATGAAGGCGGAAAAGCAGATCTGAATTGGGATAGCAAATGGAAGTCAGTTGTAGTATCCAACAAAGACCAATACGTTTTTGAAGCTTCCATCCCTTTTAAATCTATCCGATATAAAAAAGGATTGAAAGAATGGGGTATCAATTTTAGTAGGAACGATTTAAAATCAACTGAAAAATCAAGCTGGGCACCTGTTCCAAGGCAATTCCCTACCGCTTCTTTAGCATATACCGGCGTATTAGAGTGGGATGAGCCCCCACCCGCCCAAGGCAATAATATTTCATTGATCCCCTATTTATTAGGTGGCGTTTCAAAAGATAATGCCACAGGAAAAAGCACCGCCTGGAAATCAGAACTGGGTCTTGACGCAAAAGTTGCTATTACTTCTTCACTAAATCTTGACCTCACCATTCATCCCGATTTTTCTCAGGTTGATGTTGACAAACAAGTGATCAATCTGAGCAGATTTGAATTGTTCTTTCCAGAAAAAAGACAATTCTTTTTAGAGAACAACGACATCTTTGGAAATTTTGGATACGCTTCCATCAGACCTTTTTTCTCAAGACGCATCGGACTCGACGCTCCCATTTCAGCTGGTGGCAGACTCAGTGGAAAAATCGATAAGAACTGGCGCGTTGGGGTGATGGATATGCAGACCGAAGCTGTTCCAGAAACAGGGATGCCCAAAGAAAACTATGCCGTGATGGTTTTGCAACGTAAGGTTTTTAGCAGATCCAATATCGGGATCATCTATATTGATAAATCAGCAGTGGGAAATATCGCTGATTCATTCAAAACCAAATACACTGCTTATAATCGCAATATTGGGATGGAGTATAATCTTGCATCTGCAAACAATGTATTGACGGGTAAATTTTTATACCTGAAATCATTTTCTCCAAATACAACCAATAGCAATGATGTAGTTTCTGGAAACCTATTCTATAGCAGCAGAAAATGGAATCTCTCTTTACAAGAAGAATATGTAGGCAAAAACTATTCCGCAGAAGTGGGTTATGTTCCACGTAATGGATATATCAGGATCAATCCTCAAATGACCAGAAATATATTTCCGACATCGGGTAATATCTTAAGTCATGGCCCACAATTCGTAGCCAATTTTTATTACGACCAAAATTTTACACGTAGCACAGATAACCAAGTAGCTGCCTCCTATATTATAAAATTCCGGAACAACACCAGTTTCTCTGCAATTATATTACACGACTATGTTGAAATACTCAAACCATTCGATCCAACCAATACGGGCAAGGATTCTTTGGCCGTTGGGTCAAAACATAATTGGACAACTGTTGGCCTGGACCTGGTTTCAAAGCCACAAAAATTATTTACCTATATTTTTTCTGCAAGATATGGTGGCTATTATGCAAATGGGACCCTCTTTAATGTAACCAGCGAACTCGGTTATCGGATACAACCTTACTGCAGTATCGCATTGAGTTCGGCCTATTATATGCTCAACCTTCCAAAACCATGGGGTAATAATGCCTATGTTTTAATTGGTCCGAAGATAGACCTCACCCTAACCAATCGCTTTTTTTATACTACCTATATTCAATACAATCAACAACAGAATAACCTGAATTTGAATATGCGTTTACAGTGGCGTTACCAACCTGCCTCGGATCTGTTTTTGGTGTATTCAAATAATTATTATGCTACTCCGTTTACTACCAAGAACAATGCATTTGTGTTGAAATTTACCTACTGGTGGAATAAATAATTTGCTCCCATTCAGTGCTGGATAGTTGTATCTTTAAAACAAGTATTTAATCACTAACTATTTGCCGTTTATGAAAAAACAGATAATACTATTTGTTGCATTCATTGTATTCTTTACAACTGCATTTGCACAAACTTCTGTGCAAGACCTTTTAACTGAAAACAAATCCAATCCAATTGGTCTTGATAGCAATATTCCCAGGTTCAGCTGGCAATTGAAAGGAGAAGGAAGGAATATCGCACAAACAGCTTACGAGCTTAAATTAAATGCCCCAACAAAATCTGGTAACTGGAGTACTGGTAAGATCAATTCAAATCAGTCGGTTCAAGTTGCTTATGCTGGCCCAGCATTACAGTCGAACGCCAAATACCAATGGCAGGTGCGTGTTTGGGATCAGACCAATAAACCATCTGCATGGAGTGCGCCAGCAACTTTTCAAATGGGATTATTAAAATTGGAAGACTGGACAGCTAAATGGATCGAACCAGGTTATAAGGAAGACGAGGTATTAAGACCCAGTCCGCTATTTAGAAAATTATTCAACAGCAATAAAAAGATCCAATCAGCAACTGTCTATATCACTGCACACGGTTTGTACGAGGCACATATCAATGGTAAAAGAGTGGGTGATGCTTACCTCACTCCTGGTTGGACCGCCTACCAAAAAAGATTGCAATACCAGGCATATGATGTAACTAATTTATTGCAATCAGGGAAAAATGCGATTGCTGTTTCTTTGGGAAGTGGATGGTACAGAGGGATCATTGGGTTTGCAAATAATAAAAATGTGTATGGTAAAGACATCGCACTTTTATTGCAATTACAAATCGTTTATAGCGATGGAACGGTAGAAAAAATCGGAACAGACGCAAGCTGGAAATCTGGGATCGGAGCTATCCGCTCAGCTGAAATATATAATGGAGAAACCATTGATGCACGTCAGGAAAAAGCAGGCTGGAAATTGGCCGATTATAATGATGATGATTGGTCGTCTGTGATAATTGGAAAACAAACGATGAATAACTTAGTGGCTACTGAAAACGAACTCGTAAAAAAACACGAAGTGTTTCATCCTGCTAAAATTTTCACTACTCCGAAAGGCGAGAAAGTGATCGACTTTGGTCAGAACCTAGTTGGTTGGGTTACCATGAAAGTAAAAGGTAATTCAGGAGATAAGATCACCATCGCACATGCAGAAGTTTTAGACAAACAAGGAAATTTCTACACCGAAAATTTACGAGCAGCGGCATGTACGAATACTTATATTTTAAAAGGCGGTGAAGAAGAAATTTTTGAACCGCATTTTACCTGGCAGGGTTTCAGATATGCTAAAATTGAAGGTTATCCTGGTGAATTAAATTCTGAAAATTTTTCTGCTGTGGCATTGTATTCCGATATGCCTCAAACTGGAAGTTTTAGTACTTCCAACGATCTGATCAATCAGTTGCAGCATAATATTCAATGGGGACAAAATGGCAACTTCCTCGATGTTCCTACAGACTGCCCTCAAAGAGATGAACGTTTGGGTTGGACAGGTGATGCACAAGCATTTTCTCGTACTGCATCTTTTAATAGAAACGTGAACAGCTTTTTTACTAAATGGATGAAAGACGTAGCTGCTGATCAATTACCCAATGGTAGTGTGCCATTTGTGATCCCGAATGTAATAGGCGCCAGCGCAGCAGGAGCAACAGGCTGGGCAGATGTAGCCACCATTATTCCATGGAATATGTATCTGGCTTATGGCGATAAAAGGATCTTAGAGCAACAATATCCCAGCATGAAATCTTGGTTAGGTTACATGCAAGCACAAAGCAAAAACGATCTTTGGAATACTGGTTTCCATTTTGGAGATTGGCTTTTCTATCGCCCATTCGATGATAATGATGGAAGCTCTGCTGTAACCGATAAATACTTAATAGCACAATGCTTCTTTGCACATACCGCACAGATCCTGATCAACACAGCAAAAGTGTTAGGCAAGAATGATGACGTTACAGTATTCGAAGCTATTTTGAAAAAAACAAAAGATGCTTATCTGAAAGAATATGTGACTGGTTCTGGTCGTTTGGTTTCTTCTACTCAAACAGCCTATGTACTGGCATTAGAATTTGATATGTTACCAGAAACAATGCGTGCACAAGCAGCAGAAAGATTGGTTGCGAATATTAAAAGTTATGGCAATCATTTAACAACTGGATTTTTAGGAACACCCTATCTCTGCGAAGTACTTTCCAGGTTTGGATATGTAGATATGGCTTATACTTTATTGTTACAAGAATCTTATCCGTCCTGGCTATACCCTGTAAAAATGGGGGCAACAACTATTTGGGAAAGATGGAACGGTATCAGAACAGATGGAAGTTTTGAGCCCGCATCGATGAACTCTTTTAACCACTATGCATACGGCGCAATTGGAGATTGGATGTATCGCGTGATGGTGGGTATTGATACTTATGAAGATGGTGTTGGCTATCAACATATAAAGATCGAACCACATATTGGAGGAACTTTTACAAATGCATCTGCTAGTTTAAAAACTTATTATGGCACTGTAAGTAGTGGCTGGAAGTTGAGTGCAGACTCTGTTCAAATAGATGCTGTAATTCCTGCAAATACACATGCCACTGTAATCGTTCCTGCAAATTCAAGAAATGAAATTACAGAAAATGGAAAGGCCTTGTCTGATGATATCAAGACCGGCGCATCCGATAATTTAAGTACCAGCATTCGCATAGAAATTGGTTCTGGTAAATACCATTTCGAAGTAAAAAGAAAATAATACTCGATTTGCTTGCATAATAAACGCTTATGAAAAAAGTTATTTACCTCATCACGATCTGCTTCGTGATAGCTGCTTCTTTGCGTGCACAAGAAATAGATTTGCTGCACCAGCCCTGGAAAGCTTCCTGGATCGCTGTTCCAAATACTTCGGCCAATGACTATGGTGTGTATGTATTTCGAAAAAAAGTTTCCTTAAACAATCAGCCCGAAAAATTTCTGGTACATGTATCTGCCGATAATCGATACAAGTTGTTTGTAAATGAACAAATGGTTTCGATCGGACCAGCTCGTGGCGATATCACACACTGGAATTATGAGACCATCGATCTGGCAAAATATTTAAGAACTGGTGAAAATACAGTAGCCGCGCTGGTTTGGAACGAAGGCGAACAAAAGCCTGAAGCGCAGATCAGTTACAGAACTGGTTTTTTATTGCAGGGTGCTAATTTCAAAGACTCACTATGGAATACCGATAGTACCTGGAAATGTTTGCAGGATACCTCTTACAAAGCATTGCAGGTAAGTATGAATACTTATTATGTAACCGGTCCGGGCGAACAAATAAATTTGACCAACAGTTTGAAAGGATGGCAAAAGAATGAATTCAATGAAGCGGGTTGGAAAAAAGCCATCGCCATCAGTGGTGCGTATCCAAAAAATATATTGTTGATGGATATGCCTGTAGGATGGAATCTGATCGAGTCAACCTTGCCGTCTATGGAAATGACTTATCAGCGATTACAAAAAACAATTCGTGAAACTGGAAAAAATATTCCTACTGGCTTTCCTGCCAATAAAATTTCTTTTACAATTCCTGCGCATAGCTCAGATACTATTTTACTGGATCAAAGTTATTTAACCAATGCCTATCCCACCATCCTTTTTGCAAAAGGTAAGGGTGCAAAGATTAACCTGGGTTATGCTGAAGCCCTGTTCACAAAATATCCTTCCAAAGGAAATAGAAACGAAACTGCCGGAAAAGTTTTTATAGGCAAAGAAGATCAACTCTTTTCTGATGGATCCGAAAATCAATCTTTCACTGCACTGAATTTTAGAACCTATCGCTACGTTCAATTAATTATTCAAACCAACGAAGAACCGATCACCATCAACGATCTTTTTGGAACTTTTACGGGTTATCCTTTTATACGCAAATCAAATTTCAGTGCAACAAATCCACTCTACAATCAGATCCTTGATATCGGTTGGCGAACAGCAAGATTATGTGCATGGGAAACTTATACCGATTGTCCGTACTACGAACAGCTTCAATATATTGGCGATACAAGAATTCAAGCATTGGTTTCTATGTACAACACCGGTGATGAAAGATTGGTAAGAAATGCCCTGAACCAAATGAATGAATCGCGTTTGCCTGAAGGCGTTACACTAAGCAGACATCCTTCGCATACTGCACAGCTCATTCCCACATTTTCTTTATGGTATATCGATATGTTGCACGACTACTGGATGTATGGAAAAGATGAAGCTTTTGTAAAAGATAAATTAACTGGTACCAGGGGTATCCTAGAATTTTTTAAACGCTTTCAACAAAAGGATCACTCATTAAAAGATGTACCGTATTGGAATTTTACAGATTGGTGCGAAACAAAAGGCTGGGATGGCGGAAGAGCGCCTGTTGGAAAGGATGGTTACTCTTCAGTGATGGACCTGCTTTTATTGTACACTTATCAGATGGCAGCTGATATGGAATTAAAAATTGGTATTCCTGCACTGGCAGCACAATACAATACAGAAGCAAAAATTTTACAACAAAACATACGCAACAAATATTTTGATACCACAAAAAAATTATTTGCTGATCGAACCGAAAAAGATGTTTACTCTCAACACGCAAACACTTTAGCCATTCTCACAGGATTAAGCACTGGCGAAGAAGCAAAATCAATTGCATTGAAATTGATGAAAGATACCAGTATCACAGAAGCTACGATCTTCTACAAATATTATGTGTACCAGGCCCTCACCAAAGCAGGATTTGGTAATGAATATTTGAACTGGCTAGATATTTGGAAAAGCAATATTAAAGAAGGCCTAACCACTTGGGCAGAGATCTCTGATATCAATAATTCGAGAAGCGACTGTCATGCATGGGGCGCTAGTCCGAATATAGAATTCTACCGCACCGTATTAGGGATCGACAGCGATGCCCCCTCCTTTAAAAAAGTAAAGATCATTCCACACCTAGGCAATGAAATCAATATCAACGGAAGCATTCCCCACCCAGCAGGAACAATTAGTACTAGCTACCAACTACAAAATGCGCAATGGAATATTCAGATCGACCTCCCAAAAACCATCACCGGCAAATTCGAATGGAAGGGAAAGACCTATCCCCTAAAAGAAGGCAAAAACAGTTTCAAATTATAATAACATGATATCAAACCCCGGCTTGAAAGCCGGGGTTAACATTTTCTCTTTCAAGTTTTCGCTCAACCTCCTCCGTTCTTCACTCTTCACTCTTCACTTAAAAAGGGTGTTTTCACCCCCATCCGTCTATTTGATTCCTCAAAAACCCTTTGTAAATTAATGTTGTAATCCCGCAGCAATTCCTCTCCTCATTTTCTTTCATTTATTATAAGCGATATCATGCAAAAGCAATGCTTATTTATTGTACTCATCAGCGGAATATTGTATGCTGGCTGTGCCGGTGTTAAAATTTATTCCGATGCAAGCCTGCAACATCCATCAGCTGTTCAGTTTCATTACGCCAAACCTTTTTTACTGGTAGAACATAATGCCAATAAAGACGGCACTACCAAAACAAGTATCATTTATCTGCCAGATCAAACCGAAACCTATTATGCTAAAATGGTGAGCGGACTTGGTAATAGCGATCTAAAAATCGCATTCGAAAATGGATCTATTGCATCATTAGGTACCAGTTCAGATAATAAGATCCTTTTGTCTACCGGCTCTCTCAGTAGTTTGATCAGTGACCTTGCAAAAACACCCAATGCGCTGACAACTGAAAAGAAAAATGATTCTGCTACTCCCGAATTTGAATTATATCAAATTATAGTATTGGATGGGAAAACAAGTTTGAAAAAAATAGAATGGAAATAATGCAAGCTATTTGATCAACAATTTATGGAATTTTTCAACTTCTTTTTTTTCATCCACACTTAACACCTCGTTGTTCGAAAATTTCGACTGAAGAAATACAACTCGCTTGTGCTGGGGATATTTGGCTAAGATCTCAAGCAATAACCTTTCGGTGATCTCGTCTTTTTCGTACAAGGGCTTGATATCGGTAGCAAGTGTTTTATCGCGAGTAGGCCTTTTTAAAATTTCTGCTTCCAGTGTTGCTAACCAACTTTGGGGCATCTCTGTAACTTTTTGCGCCTTTAGAAATAAGCCTTCCAATTGTTTTTTGCTGAGTCCGCCCCTTTCTTCATATTGGTGCATCAGGCTCATAATAAACAATGCATCTGGATTGTGCTTGTAACAAGCATCCAGAATTTTATCAATAATATCAATGCCTGGTTTTTTTTTGATCATTTGGCAGAAAGAATTGCCGAAGGTCGGAAATAAAAAGGGAGTAAAATAAACTACTATATTTTAGACAGAATAATCTTTGAATCCACTTCCAGGATCTGACGGGCTAGTTCCACGTCTTCCACCAAAATATCATCCATCATTTCTCTTCCATTTTCTCTTGTTTCTGCCATTGCTACTTTCACCATCACCAATTGTGTCTCTGCTTTGATGGCTCTAGTAAGAAATTGCTCTTTTTCTGATTGCGTTCTGCGTACGGTTCTTTCCATTACCTCTATGATCTCAACCTTACACTTTAATTGTTCTTCCAGTACCTTCTGTTTATGAATAAACCTTCCGCGAATAATAATAAAACAGAGTATTGAAACAATAATTGCTGTAAAACTAGAAATGGTAATCACGCTAAAATCTAACATCAGATCATTCTTTTTTGTACTTAAAAAGATTAACTGGCAGAGGCAATAAAGGGTTGCTGATTAATAAGATCCAATAGTTTCCAGGGGGTGGGCTTCACACA
>CAIYAG010000094.1 GCA_903924075.1 uncultured Bacteroidota bacterium
AGTAGGGCAATAATTTACAGGAAAGGCAATTTTAATCAATACACTACAAGTACATTTGAATACGAATGATTCAATTCAACACCACCATAGAGAAATTTGGGGAGCTGGGAGAGAAGACCGGATGGACCTATATTCTGATCCCCGAAGCCCTAGCTCAGGAATTGAAGCCTGGCAATAAAAAATCGTTTCGTGTAAAGGGGAAATTAGATGGTTGGACTTTTAAGCAATTGGCGCTCATCCCAATGGGAGAGGGCGATTTTATTCTGGCACTCAATGCCGAGATCCGCAAACAGATCAAGAAAAACAAAGGGGCGAAGCTTTCTGTACAAATGGCAGTAGATCAATCCGAGATCGAACTTTCCCCAGATCTAATGGAATGTTTAGAAGACGACCCTGCTGCTAAAGCTTATTTCAATAAAATCCCTGGTTCGCACCAGAAATACTATAGCCGTTGGATTGAGTCGGCCAAAACCGATGAAACCAAAGCACGGAGAATTGCGCTGGCTTTAAGGGCGCTGGGCAGGCAAATGGACTATGGTTCTATGATCAGAGAGGACAAGGCCGAGCGGGAAAAATTAAAATAAAATCACCTCAAAAAACTTACTTATTAGTAAGTAACTCTTATTTTTACGAAGTGAGTGCTAGAAACCCCGATACCAAGGCTGAAATTTTGCGAATTGGCAAACAGTTTATCCAGTTTTATGGGTATAATGCTTTTAGCTATGCAGACATTGCGAGGGAGCTGAATGTGAAAAATGCAGCAGTGCATTATCACTTTCGAGGTAAGGAAGATCTGTTGATGGCATTGATAGACAATTACATCGAAAACTATCAATTACTTGCAAAGCAATTACAGCATTCTAAAATAACAGCTATTGGTAAACTTGAGAAATTCATAGAACCTTATTCTTGTCTTTGTGAAAGTGATAGTATTTGTATCATTGGCTCGATTGCCTCAGATTATAATACGCTTCCAGAATCAGTAAAAGCAAAAATAAGTGCGTTGATAGATCTAGTGATGGGTATGGTAGAACAGACATTGGCAGAGGGTAAGAAACATGGAGAACTGCATTTTTCTGAAACAGCTAGGACGCAGGCTTTGTTGATCATGACCAACCTGGCTGCAGGTGTTCAATTGGCAAGGATTTCTGGGAAGAAAGACTATACGATCATTCGCAAGGCGTTGATAAAACAATTAAAGGGCTAATTTTTTTAACTATAAAACTTACTTATTAGTAAGTAAAATAAAAACATCAAAATACAAAAACTATGAAAAAGGCAATCGTTTCACTTTTGGTTATCTTCGGATTCGCAATCAATTTCGTACAAGCACAAGCACCTGCAGGTTATGAAAAAGGGAGTATCGTACTCGCTAATAATAGTAAAGCAGATGGTTTTATTAAAGAGTCTTTGAACTCAAAAGGGAATATCAGTTTTGTTTCAGCTAGTGGTTCCAAGAAAACATATACTGTTGCTGAGCTAAACGGATTTAGCTATAAGAGCGATATTTTTATTGCCTATTCAAATGACTTCTATAAAACCGTTGCAGTAGGTTCTAAAGCCAGCCTGTATCAAAAGCAGTCTAATAATTCAGGCAAACTTTTATACAATGGTTCAGAAGCATATTCAGCAACAACTACTGAAGGTGGTATTGGCGACTATTATATTCAATTGAATAATAGTGATGATCTGGTGTATGTGAATGCCAAAAATTTTGAAACAGTTGCTTCTAAATTGTTTGCTAATTGCAACGTTGTGTTAGCAGATATTAAATCTAAACAATTAGATTATGCGCAACTTTCAAAAGCTGTTGAGAAATATAATAGCTGCAATTAATAACTACTTTTTATCTATACTTATGAGAGCCTCCAGCAATGGAGGCTTTTTTTATAGATCAGAATATGCAGTAGCATGCATCAAAATGATATCTGCATGAGAAACCGTATTCAAATATTTGGGCATTGCTGATAATGTTTTCCATTCTGGATCGGCAGAAAACACCTTCCATTTAGCATCTCTTTCTGCTTGGTTATTAAAGCTGGTCATATAAACCAGGTTGGGCATTTGAGCTCCAGATAGCACAGCGCCATAAAATACAGCATTAAATTGTAGCCTTTCAAAAAGTGCCACTTCTCCACCTGCATTAAACATATCTACTTTAGATCTGTAAAGTTTCTCAGTTGAACTTTCATAACTTCTGAATTCATAAATTTTTTCTGCAACTGATCCGGTTAGTTTTGGGGTTGCGAAGTCTGGCATTTTTTCAAATGCTTTTACCAGCATGCTTTCTTTTCTCTGAAATGCAGGTTGATTGAAAGCTGTGTTCAAATAAGTTGCTCCATTTTTATCATGATCCGCATCATTCCAAATGGCTTCGTCAATTTTATCAATTTGATCTATCGTTTTCATAGGTATTAAAACATAGATCTTTTTATCAGCTGCTGTATCATTGGCAAGGGGTTTAAACACACCAACTTTTTTGATGCCAGCTTTATGAAGTGCAGGTAAGTAGGCAGATTCTAAATAATGATCAACAGATTGGATCTGCACATCAGTTTTTAAATGGTATACTATTATTTGATAATAGATCTGTTTTGGTTTACTATTAAAAGCGAAGGCATTAGAAAAAATACAAATACAAATAATTAGTTGCGCTACTTTTTTCATATATCAATTCGTTAAGATTGTTTTGTTTATTAAGGCTTTGTTAAATGAAGTTAATAGAAATAATTTGGAAAAAACACAAGCTGCGATCCTGAATGGATGCGCCTCTATTATGTCGTATCAATTGTTTTAAAGTCAAATCAATGCTTTAACAAGCCTTTAGTAAACACTTGGTACGAACATTGCATCTTAGATTCAGAACAAATAGAAAAAAAATATTGCCCCAATTATACGCTAAACCAATTATGATCATGAAAACTAGAAACATCCTTTCATTCGCCTCAATGATGGCAATCGCGGTAGCAATATTTGCAACGGCATGTAACAGAAGTACTTCAGCAGTTCAACCTGTTGGACAACAATCACTGGCTTTGTATTTAACTGATGGCCCCGGTCTGTTCGACAAAGTACTGATCGATATTAAATCAGTAAAAGTATTGGTTGATACCTCCGCAGACACAAGACGTCATGATACTTGCGACTGGGATAGAAGAGGTATTGATGACCACAAAAATGATTCGTCATTTGTATGGCACGATCTAGGTATTAAAGCGGGGATTTATGACTTATTACAATTACGTAACGGAACAGACACTTTATTAGCGGATGCCAATATTAGTAAAGGATCTATTCGCCTGATTAAAATTGAAGTTGGTACCAATAACTCTTTAGTTAAAGACAGTGTAACTTATCCTGTAAGCTTACCTGCTGGCGCACCTAATTATATTTTGATCAAAATGCAAGGACATGAATTTGAAGAATACCTTCCTGGAAGAAATCGTTTGTGGCTTGATTTTGACGTAGCTCGTTCAATTGTGCAATCAAGTAATGGCACTTTCTTTTTACGCCCTGTGTTTCATTTCTTTATCAAAAGAACATCAGCTAGTATCGTAGGAAAAATTACCCCTCAAAGAGATGCAAAATCAGTACTTACTATTTTCAATGCAACCGATACAGCCTATGCATTGCCAACCCCAGACGGATACTTTGCTGTTAGAGGTTTAAAAGATGGTACTTATAGTGTGTTTGTGAATGCGACAAGTCCGTATATCGATACCACCATTACCAATGTAGTAGTTACTGCACCAAAAGAAACATCAATAGGTGTAATAACACTTAGAAAATAGAGTTTTAGTTAGTTCTTATAGTTCAGTTAAAGGGGAAGAAGCAGAACTTCCCCTTTTTTTATGCCCGAACTTTTCTATGAGCCGCATTGTTAGTACATTTCAATATGGAAAACAATAAATTCTTGCTATATGGAGCCAATGGTTATACAGGAAGGCTCATCGCTAAATTAGCAGCATCCTATGGTCTGGTACCAATTCTTGCTGGTAGAAAGAAAGACCCAATTGTGGCATTGGCAAAAGAATTAGATCTCGATTATCGCATTTTCACATTAAGAGATGCCAAAAAATTAGAGAACTCATTGTTAGAAGTTCCCCTGGTGTTACACGCTGCAGGGCCCTTTCAATTTACATCCCGATTGATGATCGAAGCTTGTTTGAAAACAAACACACACTACCTCGATATCACTGGAGAGATCTCTGTTTTTGAACAGGCAAAAAGCTATGATGAAAAAGCAAAAGCTGCCGGACTGATGATCATGTCTGGTGTTGGCTTTGATGTAGTGCCTACAGATTGCATGGCAAAATATTTGAAAGAAAAATTACCTGACGCAACCAATTTGAAATTAGCATTCGCTTCGATTGGTGGCGCATATTCTCACGGTACTGCAATGACAATGGCTGAAGGATTGGGCCAAGGAAGTGCCGCAAGAGTTAATGGTAAGATCATAACACAACCCTTAGGTAAAAAAGGAATGTGGCTGGATTTTGGAATTAAAAAAATCTTTGTGATGACTATACCTTGGGGCGATGTTTCAACTGCCTATTTCACAACTGGCATTCCCAATATTGAAACCTATACAAAAGCATCCCCTAAAACTTTTAAATATTTGAAATGGCAATTTCTTTATAACTGGATCCTGCGTACCTCATTAGTAAAGGATTATGTTAAAGATAAGATCAAACAAAAACCTGCCGGACCAACTGAAGAAATGCGGGAGAAGGCAATGAGCTTGATCTGGGGGGAAGTTAGCAATGAGTCAGGTAAAACAGTTGCAACCAGAATGGAATGTCTAGAAGGCTATACTTTAACTGCCATCAGTAGTTTATTAATTTGCCATAAAGTGTTAAGTGGCAATCTGAAAATCGGGTATCAAACACCTGCTGCAGTGTACGGAGCCGACTTGGTTTTGGAAATACCAGGAACTACCAGAGAAGATATAAATTAGCAAGCAACTATTTTTATGCAGATTTTAAGACCCTATTTATTGGTTGTTGTTTTAGGATTTTCATTTATTTACTGCAACTTTGAGCTTTACCCATATTTAAAATTG
>CAIYAG010000095.1 GCA_903924075.1 uncultured Bacteroidota bacterium
AAGATTCAATTGAATTATTTGATTCAATCTGCACTAATTTAGGAGGCATGGACTTTGACATCGCTTTTATAGGTGCTGGTGCGTTAGGTCTTCCAATTGCAAGTTACCTAAAGAGCCAGGGCAAGATTGCGATTTCTTTGGGAGGGCATTTGCAAGTATTATTTGGGATTGGAGGTGGTCGTTGGCATAAAGATGAATATTGGACTTCTAATTATATCAATAAGTACTGGATTGATATGCCCGAAAAATATCATCCTGAAAACAAATCTATATTAACAGATAAAAGTGCCTATTGGTAAATACATAAACGCATGTTTCAGACTCCAATCGCCTTATTTATTTTTAATCGCCCATATTGCACAAAGCAGTTGTTACATGCGATAGCAGTCGTCAAGCCTGCCAGGCTCTTTGTTATTGCTGATGGCCCTCGAAATGCAAATGAGATTGAACTTTGTGAGCAAACGCGAGCAATTATAGACCAAATTGATTGGCCATGTATTATTTTAAAGCGGTATGCAAATACAAACATTGGTTGTCGGGATAGTATTCCGAATGGTTTGCAGTGGGTATTTAATCAAGTAGATGAGTGTATAATTCTGGAAGATGATTGTATCCCGCAGCCCAGTTTTTTCTCCTTTTGTGAAGTATTACTGTCGCGCTATAAACATAATGAACGAGTCATGACAATCGGCGGTCATAGAAGCGATGGGCCAAATGAATTTGGCACTGAGAGTTATTATTTTTCTAAATATCCGAGTGTATGGGGATGGGCGACCTGGAAAGAAAAATGGGCAAAATTTGATTTGAACATGAGTCAATGGGTAGCGCTTAGGGAATCAAACTGGTTGAACGAAATACTTCCAACTCCAAAAGCTGTTGCTTATTGGAGTCGTATCTTTAATCAAATGGAAAATGGTTTGAATACATGGGATTATGCGCTTGCATATACCTGCTGGTTGCATCAAGGTCTTTCAATCCGTCCTAGGGTTAATATGATTTCAAATGTTGGATTCAGTAAAGATGCGACACATACGCTACAAAAAGAAATGGTTGATATTTATCCTAATCCTTCTGATATAACATTTCCATTGTGCCATCCAAAATCAATCCGCATTGATGTAGAAGCGGATGATCGAATTGAATGGGTAAGTTTTAGCGGAATGGATGAACGGATTTTAGAAAAAATAAGAGTTAGAATTTTTGAATCAAGATCAAATGAAGGCACTTAAAATATTGCATTTGGCAACCTATGAGTCTTTTGGAGGGGCGGCAAGGGCTACGATGCGTATTTATCATGCGTTGAAAGCACAACCTATTCTTGGTCATATGTTCACAATGCTTAAAACATCTGAGGATGATAGTATTCAATTGGTAATGCCGAAAGATCCACATGTTCGATTAAAGTTTATTCATTTGCTTTTGAAGTCTAATCATCAACAGAAACTTGGGCAGAACAAAATTTTAGAATCCTATGGGGAAATAAGTGCAGGGATTGTTGATGAAATAAATGCACATCAGGCACCCATTGTTCATTTACATTGGATTAGTAATTTATTGTCGATAGCTGATATTGGAAAGATAAAAAAGCCAATTGTTTGGACATTACATGATATGTGGGCATTTAGTGGGAGTGAACATCTTACTTATGATTATGATGCTTTTTTTTATAATAATTCCACACAATCCACACCAAATGATAATCCTAGTGTTCTAACTTTTAAGCTTAAAAAAGAATACTGGCACCAACAAAAATTCACATTGGTTGCACCGAGTAAATGGCTTGCTGATTGCGCAAGAAGAAGTATTTTGTTTAATAATAGTAACATCAGCGTTATACCTTGTCCAATTGATTATACATTTTGGTCACCCCAAAATTTACTGAATTGCCGTAAGGATTTCAATTTTGATTTTAATAAAAAACAAATCTTATTTATTGGGCAAAATTTGATTAATGATGTAAATAAGGGATGGGATTTATTGCAAGAAGTTTTGAGTACATTTTATCAGTTTAGTAAGATTGAATTTGAGTTAGTGGTTGTTGGGCATCAAGGGGAAATCAACTCCAATTTCACCTATACAATTCATTCATTGGGAGAAATTACGGAGGATGAAATTTTAGTTAATTTGTACTCAGCGGTTGATTTATT
>CAIYAG010000096.1 GCA_903924075.1 uncultured Bacteroidota bacterium
GCAAACAACAAAACCTTAGGCAATTTGTCTTCTGGATTAGCCGCTTCAATTGACAGCCGCGCATCTTCAAAAGTTACAATTAATTGATGTTTGATATTATTTATAGTAACGTCATAAGTACCCACATACATTTTTAATAAAGTCTCATTTACCTTCACATTATTGTTGATGGGCTTTCCTATAGCAATTCTTGCAATGTCGTTCGTGAGCACTTGCCAATCCATATCAGCTTCATAGCAATTATACAATGCAACGACAAAAGTATTTTCGTTTGGCAGATAGATCTCATCGGTTTGATAACCATCTGTTGAACCGCTATGTTCTATAGTCTTACTTCCATCTATGTTTTTTATAAACCAGCCATAAGCGTATTGAGAAAAAGTGCCGTCTTCGAACTTGAATGCCGTAGTTGCTTTTTCTAATGTTTCTTTTTTTACTAATTGTTGATTATATAAAGCTTTATGCCATTTGTAAATATCATCTGCATTACTGATCAATGCCCCTGCTGAATACATGATTGATACTTCTTGTAAAGTTGCTTTTTCAATTTTACCATTAAATTTTGAATACCCCTGTGGCATATCAGGAATGGGTTTTTCAGGATGGATATAAAAAGTATTTTTTAAACCTGCCTTGTCTAAAACATTTTCCTGTAAATAATTTTCAAATGGTTGCCCTGTAACTGTTTCAATAATGTAACCCAATAAATAAAAATTTGAATTACTATATCTATAATTAGTTCCTGGTTTGAAATTCAACGATTCATCTTTAATGAAATCAACCCCTTCTTTTGGGGTGTAGGATTCTTTTTCTTTTGACGGGTTTGAGATTTCCGATAAATAATCTTTTATTCCTGAAGTATTTGTCAAAAGGTTTTCAATAGTAATGATGTTACCCTTAGATGGAAAGTCCTTGATGTATTTTTGAATACTGTCTTGCAGTCCGATTTTTCCTTGTTCAACTAACTGCATCACAGCAATTGCAGTGTATTGTTTTCCCATCGAGCCTGTTCTGAAATGCATATTGGATTCCATTGGAATTTGCAACTCTGTATTGGCTAAGCCAAAGGCTTTTTTATAAACAATGTTGTCATTTTTAACAACCATTACAATACAGCCCGGAGCAATCTCAGTCAGTCGATTTTTAATTAACTCGTCAAGGCCTTTTAATTGTTTTTTATCCAACTTCCATTGCCCAAATGAACTAGCTAACACTAAAATCGAGATAAATAAAAGACAAGCTGTTTTAATCATTTATAGATTTATTTGAGAACACTAATTACGTATCATCAATACAATATAAACAACTTTCCATTAATAGATTCATCTGCCTTCCCCCAAACAAAGAAGCAACCCTTACTCAGGATTGCTTCTTGTTAAAACAGAATCTGTTTGTGTGGGATTCTCTTTTGTATTTTTAAGTAACTACTATTATAATAGTTTGTTTACCTCGTCAATGATCTCTGACTTAGTAATTGGAATACCCATCATCTTATTGAAAGCAATAGCGTCTACATTGTACTGATCACGGATGATCTTTACTAACTGACCGTTATTGATTTCAGGAATCAAAACCTTATCGAAGTTTTTGATGATGTCTCCTAGGTTTTTAGGGAACGGACGTACATAACGAATATGCGCGTGACTTACTGATACACCAGCTGCATGTAATTCCTGACAAGCACTCTTGATAGCACCATAAGTTGAACCCCATCCTAATACCAATACCTTGCCTTTCTCTGCACC
>CAIYAG010000097.1 GCA_903924075.1 uncultured Bacteroidota bacterium
AAAGTAATCGATTCAGGCAATGAGACTATTAATATCACTACCAGACAGCGTTTATTAACTGCTATTGGATCGTTATTGGAAGAAGGACATTACAGCCCTAAAACCATCAATGATGCATTCTCAAAAGAGGTATATAAGAAATACCTAAATGAGTTGGATGCAGATAAGACCCTTTTTACACAAGCGGATATCAGTGCATTTAAAAAATATGAAACTACACTTGACGATGAAATTCATGGTGCACCAATCGCCTTTGCCCCTGCTGTAAGTGCCATTTATGAAAAAAGGATCCCTGAAACAATTGCCATGTACAAGGATATTCTTTCTACTTCATTTGATTTTAGCAAAGAAGAAACTTTTAATACCGATGGAGAGAAATTGGAATTTGCTGCAAATGATGCGGAAAGAAAAGACCGTTTAAGAAAAGAATTAAAGTTTTATGCCCTTGAAAGATTTGTTGATTTACAGGATCAACGCGAAAAGAATAAAGGCACAAAAGATTTTGTTGTAAAAGCAGATACCACACTAGAGCGTGAAGCTAGAATGAAAGTGTTGCAATTCATGGACAAAAAATATGATCGTTTAAAAACTACATTTAACGACGATCAACGATTTAATGCCTATTTGAATGTGATCACCAATTTGATGGATCCTCATACCGACTATTTTGCACCAGTTGAGAAAAGGGCTTTTGATGAAGAAATGAGTAGGAGATTTTATGGAATCGGTGCACAATTAAAAGAAGACGAAAATGGAGGCATTAGGATTGCCAGTGTACAACCTGGTGGAGCCGCATTTAAGTCGGGCGAAATTGCTGCAAATGATGTTATTATAAAAGTAGCGCAAGGCAAAGAAGAGCCTGTAGATGTAACAGGTTATGCTACTGAAGATGCTGTGAAAATCATTAGAGGAAATAAAGGATCAGAAGTCCGTCTTACAATCAAAAAATTAGATGGTACGATAAAAGTAGTTACCATGATTCGTGAAGAAGTTTCTTTGGATGAAGGTTTAGTAAGAGGTGCAGTAATTCAAAATGGCCCAGATAAAATTGGCTATATCTATCTGCCAGAATTTTATGCAGATTTTGAGAGTGAAAATGGTAGCCGTTGTTCTAAAGATGTTGCTGTTGAAGTTGAAAAATTAAAGAAAGAGAATGTAAAAGGTATTGTGTTAGATATTCGTACAAATGGCGGAGGCTCTTTATATGAAGTTGTACAAATGGTTGGATTGTTCATTAATCAAGGTCCTGTTGTGCAGGTTCGTGATAAAGACGGTAAATCAAGCGCTTTGAATGATCGTCAGTCAGGTGCTATCTATGATGGTCCACTCGCTGTTATGGTGAATGAATTCAGTGCCTCTGCAAGTGAAATTTTTGCTGCTGCCATTCAAGATTATAAGCGTGGAATTATCATAGGTAGTTCTTCTACTTATGGTAAAGGAACTGTACAAAAAACAATTCCATTTGGCAAACCAATTGATTTTACAAGTGGTAGAACTGAATATGGTGCTGTGAAATTAACTTTCCAAAAGTACTATCGTATCAACGGTGGATCAGTACAATTAAAAGGAGTAACTCCTGATGTGATCATACCTGACGGATTGGAGTTCTATAAATTAAGAGAAAAAGACAATGCATCTGCCTTGCCTTGGGACGAGATCTCAAAAGTTTCTTATGATACCTGGAATATTGCAGATTTTAGTGCCACAGTTCAGAAAGAGAATGCAAAGATTGCTGAGAATAAATCACTGAATTTACTAAAGAGCAATTTGCTATGGTTGTCTAAAAATTCTGAATTGCCAATCAATCTGAATATCAATAAGTACAAGGAGATGCAGAAGCAAATTAAGAGTACTGTAAACCAGAATAATTCATTGCTCAAGTTGGATAAAGAAATGAATATTGAAGCAATGGCAGCTGATCATGATAAATTTTATAACAACCCTGATAAGCCAAAAGGTGATCGATATGTATCTTGGTTAAAAGCAATTAAAACGGATATGCATTTAGATGAAACTGTTAAAATGGTTTCTGATATGATCCATCCTCAACAACAAACAGTGTTGAAATAAGATCGAAGTTTTTTTGTTTGCTTTGAACGTATTGACATGACAGAGGAAAAGTATTGGTATGCCTTGTATACCAAACCACGTTGGGAGAAAAAGATCGATGCTGCTTTACTTAAAAAAGGTATTGAGTCTTGGTGCCCACTACAGAAAATTGAGAAGCAATGGTCTGATCGAAAAAAGATCATTGAAGAACCATTATTTAAATCATACATATTTGTTCATATAGGCTTAAGTGAAAAATCAAAAGTTTTTCAAACAGACGGCATCTTAAATTTTGTACACTACCTCGGAAAGCCCGCAGTGATTAAGGAAGATGAGATCAACCTGATCAAACAATACTTGCTTGAAAAAGATGTTAAGATCTCATTGATCAGTAAAGAAGGCTTTGATGAATCCACAAAAATCCGGGTGAACCACGGGGTGTTTATGGGCAAAGTTGGTACGGTGCTCAAGAATATGAAAAAGAAAATTTTTGTAAAACTGGAGAGCTTGGGGCAGGTGATGGTAGTTGAGTTTCCAATCGAGTATCTTTCGCCGCTGGATTAGGGTTTTTAGTGAAGAGATAAGAGATAAGAGTGAAGAGTGAAGCATCAATCGACTTGTGACAATATTTTTTTAATCCGCGGCTGGCCGCGGATTTTTCATTAGGATAAGGTATGTCGTTTAACTCAACCATTGGCTTGCCAATGGTTAATCGTTTAGACAATGACAGTCCATTCTTCACTCTTCACTCTTATCTCTTCATTAAATTATCCAGTCAACGGATTGATTCGTCCATTCAGCTTTATACCCCGCAGAGACGCGGATATAATTATCTGTGTATCCCTCCATCATCCCATTTTTCTCAAATTTCTCGAACAATACTTTTCTTGTTTGTCCACTATGTTGCGCCGTGAAATATTGTAGCTTTTGGTAAGAGAGGTTTCTTAAGATTTTATTTCTTGTGTTTCGAATATGAATTGGAATCACAGGCTTGATCTCTAATGCCTTTGTATCGGGTCTTTCTGAATAAGTAAATACGTGTAAATAGGAGACATCAAGTTCATGTAAAAACTGGAATGTTTCTTCAAAATGTGCATTGGTTTCTCCGGGAAATCCTACGATCACATCTACGCCAATACTGCAATGAGGCATAAGTGATTTGATCAATTCCACACGCTCCTGGTATAATTCTTTTTTATATCTTCTGCGCATCCCTTTTAAAACTTCATTACTCCCACTTTGTAATGGAATATGAAAGTGGGGCATGAACTTTTTGCTTTTCGACACCCATTCTACAATTTCAGGAGTAAGCAAATTGGGTTCGATCGATGAAATGCGATATCTCTCTATTCCTTCCACTTCATCCAATGCCTGTATTAAATCGAAGAAATCTTCGTCGTATTTTAAATCTCCATCAGGCCCCTTTCCAAAATCACCTAGGTTAACTCCTGTCAATACAATTTCTTTCACGCCATCTGCTGCCAATTCTCTGGCATTGCGTAAAACATTCGCCACATTATCGCTCCTGCTTTTTCCGCGTGCCATTGGAATGGTACAGAATGAGCAGTTATAATCACATCCATCCTGCACTTTTAAAAAACTTCGGGTACGATCGTTCATAGAAAAGGATGCGTGAAAACCAGTTACAGAATCAATTTCGCAACTGCATATTTTGCCGGCATCTCCCTTTGTTAATTGGGAGATATGTTCCATGATATTAAACTTCTCAGAGGCACCTAACACAAGATCTACTCCGGGGATCTTCACGATCTCTTCTGGCTTTAGTTGGGCATAACAACCCGTGATCACTACAAAACTCTCAGGAGCTTTTCTTTGAATCCGGCGCACCAAATGGCGGCATTCTTTATCTGCGTTATCAGTAACTGAACAGGTATTGATCACATAAACGTCGGCTAGGTCGTCAAATTCCTTTTTCTCAAAACCCTTTTGCTCCATCATTCTTGATAGAGTAGAGGTCTCTGAGAAATTTAATTTACAACCCAGTGTGTGAAAGGCTACCGAACGCTTCTTTTCCATAAGTGGGCAAAGATAATGCCTTGCAACTAATTGGGTGGCCGATCGAAATATTTGGGCGTTTTTTATCGAAAAGCGTAAACTTGTATTCAAGAAACGAACATGCGCATTCAAAAAACTGCTTCCATTTTTCAGCTGCTTTTACTAGCGATGCTGATCATTTGCTTCGAAAACTGTACACAGCCTTCCGACCATTCAACCATACAAAAGATACCGGTACAAGAATCAAAAGTTCCAGATAAACAGGAAATTATTGATGATTCCGGACTAAACCGCCATCCTCAAAACCTGCATTTTTCTAAACACGCCAAATGCAGGATGGGATGCAGGCATATCGATGAAACGGAAATCAGGGAAATTCTTGAAAATGGCAGCATCAATTTTCATAAAAGTGCGCTTAATGGGGATCCTTGTAGAAGAAAATATGCGGTGGAAGGTCATACCAAAGAGGGGCAACGACTAAGGGTTATTTTTGCTCCCTGCGGAAATGAAATGACAGTGGTTACCTGTATCGATCTGGGCGTAGAATGGGCCTGCGATTGCAAATAAGTTGATTTTAATAGGGCCTGATAATCAATTAATTCCCTCTTGCCAACCTTATTGAATGTTAATAACCTTAAAGGTTTTCTTAAATCTCATAAAATGGGCGACTGTTTTTTCGATTTTAGGATTATTAAGGTATGTTTGCCAGTCTTAAAAAACCAAAACCAATATGCAGTTTAATCGGATTAACAATATTGTTGGATGGGCAGTTGCTTTGATAGCTTGTACCGTTTATGTTTTAACCGCAGAAGCCGGTGGTAGCTTCTGGGATTGTGGAGAGTTTGTAAGTAGCTGTTTTAAGTTACAGATCCCTCACCCGCCGGGAGCACCTTTGTTTGTGATCCTGGGGCGTTTCTTTATCATTTTATTTGGAGATAATCCAATGACAGCTGCAAAAGCAGTGAATGTGATGAGTGCATTAGCAAGTGGGTTTACTATTCTGTTTTTGTTCTGGACCATTACCCATTTTGCACGTAAGATCATGTTGGTGAAAACTACCGATACTTTGAGTAGCTACCAGATCTGGTCGATCATGGGCGCTGGTGTAATCGGTGCTTTGGCTTATACATTCTCTGATTCGTTTTGGTATAGTGCAGTGGAAGGCGAGGTTTATGCCATGTCATCTTTTTTTACTGCAATCGTATTCTGGGCAATTCTGAAATGGGAAAACCATGCAGATGAACCCGGTGCTGATAAGTGGATTGTATTTATTTTCTTCATGATGGGGCTATCCATTGGAGTTCACTTATTAAACCTATTAACTATCCCCGCGATTGTTATGGTTTATTATTTCAAAAGAAAATCCTCTTTCAACTATGCATTAATTCGTAGTTGGTTCATACGCATTGTAGCAGTTGGTGGTGGGCTTGCATTTCTGGGTGCATTGGTTATGGCGAATGGAGAAGTGAATGAAGATCGTGGTTTAACAATCGATCCTACTATGGGAGGATTAATGATCCTTGGAACGATCGTTGCGATTGGACTTTTATTCATCATTGAAAAATGGAATAAAGAAAAGAAAGAACACAATGGTGGAATCTATATATTCTTTGTGATCGGTTGTGTGATCACCGGATTTGTACAGTTAGGTGTGATCCAATATACTATTAAAGGAGCGGGCCTCTTTGACAGGTGGTTTGTGAATGGATTTGGTTTGCCTTTCTTCAGCGGATTTGCTACATTCTTTGTATTGTTGGCAGTGGCCATTTGGTATGGATTAAAGTTCGCTGCAAAGAAAAATTGGGAGTACATGCGCTTAGGGATTTGGTCTTTGGCGTTCATGTTATTTGGTTATAGTACTTATATCACAACAATGATCCGCAGTAATGCAAATCCATCAGTTGATATGTACAATGTGGATAATCCAATGAGTTTGGTAGGTTATCTTGGACGTGAACAGTATGGTGATTTTCCATTATTATACGGACAGAAATTTAATGCGCAACCTGTTGATCTAAAAACTGGTGGCATGAAATATGAAAAAGCACGTGATAAGTATATTCCAATAGGGCCAGATCGTGGATATTTATATCAGCCTGAAGATAAGATGATCTTCCCTCGTGTTTGGGATGCAAGTAACGATCAGAACCATGCAGACTATTACGCGTATTTCTTAAACATCAATCGATTAAAAGATGGTGGATATGAACGTTCGCCCAATCAGGCAGATAATGTGAAGTTCTTTGTAGGATATCAATTCTATTGGATGTATTTCAGATACTTCATGTGGAACTTCGCAGGTAAACAGAATGATGTACAAGGTATGTTCATAGGTAATGTGCGCGATGGTAACTGGATCTCAGGGATTCCATTTATTGATAACCTGATCTATGGCGATCAAAGTGCAATGCCAGACAGTTTGAAAAATAATAAAGCAAATAATAAATTATTCTTGTTGCCATTGATCTTAGGATTGATTGGATTATACTATCAGTTCAAACAAAAAAGCGACGATGGCGTGGTAAATTTCTTGATGTTCTTCTTCACAGGGTTTGCCATAGTTATTTACTTAAACCAAGCAGGTTATCAGCCACGTGAACGTGACTATGCCTATGTGGGTTCCTTCTATGCATTTGCTGTTTGGATTGGTCTGGGTGTGCTTAAAGTAAGGGACTGGATTACCAAATTCCTTTCTCAAAATGTAGCTGCAATTTTAGCAGCATTGCTTTGTGTACTTGCAGTACCAACTATTATGGCGCAACAGGAGTGGGATGATCATGATCGAAGTAAAAAGCAGTTGTCTCGAGACTTAGCTAAAGATTATTTAGAAAGTTGTGCTCCCAATGCGATCTTATTTTCATTCGGTGATAACGATACTTATCCATTATGGTATGCACAGGAAGTGGAAGGTATTCGTCCGGATATTCGTGTGGTTAATTATAGTTTATTAGGCATCGACTGGTATATTAACGAATTGCGTTATAAAGTAAATCAGAGTGATTCGATCGATGTGATCTGGAGAGCTGATCAGATCGAAGCGGGTAAGAGAGACTATGTGGTGTATAGCCCAAGACCGAATATCCCAGAAGACCGTTATTATGATCTATATGATGTAATGAAAAATTATGTGGGTAGTGATGATGCGGATAAACTGGATAATACCAGAGGTTCTGAACCATTAAATAGCTTCCCTGTTCGCAAGTTCGCTGTTCCAGTGGATGCAGCTTTTGTTTTGAAAAACAAAACTGTAAATGCTACTGATAGTATTATGAGCGAATTACGTTTTGATGTTCCAAAAACATCTTTGATGAAGAACGACTTAGCGGTATTGAATATCATCGCTGCTAATAAATGGGCGCGACCTATCTACTTTACAACTCCTGATCTGAATCTTGGATTTGATCAGTTCTTACGTAGAGATGGATTGAGTCATCGTTTGGTACCTGTTGCAAACAGTCGCGTGAATACCGATTGGATGCTCGCTAAATCACTCAACGTTTTCGCTTCAGGAAATGCAAATGTGAAAGGTGTTTATTTCGATGAAGAAAATCGCAGACACTTAAATACCATCAGAAACGCCTATGCTGAACTAGCAATTGATCTTTCTGCAAAAAACAGAAAGGAAGATGCCAGAAAAGTATTGGATAAGGCAGATGAAATGATGTTGCAAGAAAACTTCGCTTATGGAATGGCTAGTAGAGGTAATATGCACAATAAGAATTCACTGTTATTCTTAGAAGCTTGTTTAATGGCAGATGATAAAGTGCTTGCAGAAAAAGTAGCTGCATCTGTTAAGAAAGACCTTCAACAACAAGTGAAGTTCTGTAATACATTAACTGGCGATAAAGCCGATCAGATGTCAGACGAGAAGCGAATGGCTGAAAGCTATCTGAAAGGACTTGAACAAATTGAAGCCATGTATAATACAAGGATTCAAATTCCAGGAAAATGATGGCAGCGGATACGGGGAAAATTCAAAAGTAAAAATTCAAAAGTATAAAAAGCTACCAATAACATTTTGCGATGCCCGGATCTTGGTCCGGGCATCTTTTTTAAAACTTATTCCTAAATTACTTGTTATAGGTCTTATAATTCTCTTGTAGATTCCCATTATGCTAGGACACCGTTTTATACATTTTGACCCGAATGAGGGAGCTAAGTCGAAATTCGAGCAGTTGCTCGACATTTTTACGCAGTTATTAACCTATACCAATGGAGACGCTGCAGAGGCACTATCATGGCTAAATGAGCTGGATAAACAGTATCATTTAACAGATGATGCATACGGTATGGGGGATTTTATTGAGGATTTGAAAGAGAACAACTATCTAACAGAAAACGAGCAGGACGGGGGCTTTAAAATAACTAGCAAGTCTGAGCAGACCATTCGTAAGAAAAGTTTAGAAGAAATCTTTGGGAAACTCAAAAAATCGAAACAAGGCAATCATCAGACATTTAAACTGGGGCAGGGAGATGAGATCAACCCTGATACACGCCCATTTCAGTTTGGAGATATGCTGGAACAAATCGATTTTACAGAAAGTATTCGGAATGCTCAGATCAATCATGGTGTGGAGAGTTTTCAAATGCGCGAAGAAGACCTGCATATCAGAGAGAATGATTTTAAAACGCAGACCTCCACCGTTTTAATGATCGATATTTCACATTCGATGATCTTGTATGGCGAAGATCGGATCACGCCTGCCAAGAAGGTAGCCATGGCTTTGAGCGAGCTGATCACTACGCGCTATCCGAAAGACACATTAGATATTGTAGTATTTGGTAATGATGCATGGAGTATCGAGATAAAGGATCTTCCTTATTTGCAAGTTGGGCCTTATCATACCAACACCGTTGCAGGATTGGAATTGGCAATGGAATTATTGCGCAAAAGAAAGAACCCGAATAAACAGATCTTCATGATCACAGATGGCAAACCTACTTGTTTGAAGATCGGGAAAAAATATTATAAGAATAGTTTTGGTCTGGATCGAAAAGTGGTGAATCGTTGTATCAATTTAGCAGCTCAATGTAAGAAGTTGAAAATAACTATCACAACATTCATGATCGCCTCAGATCCATATTTACAGAATTTTGTTCAGGAGTTTACCGAAACCAATCATGGTAAAGCATATTTTGCTTCACTGGATAATTTAGGGGCATTTATATTTAAAGATTTCGAAAGCGGCAAACGCAAGACAGTTTATTAATCAAGATGAAGATGGCAATGAATAGAGAAAAAATATTTACACTTGGGCAGTTAATTAAGAGTGGTTATAAAACTAAATCTGTAAAGGAAGAGATCAGAGAAAACCTGATTGTTTCTATGCAACAGAAAGAAAACCCATTCGAGGGGATCCTTGGTTATGAAGACACTGTGATACCAGACACAGAAAGGGCCTTATTGAGTAGACATAATATTTTATTTCTGGGCTTACGCGGTCAGGCAAAAACAAGAATGGCGCGTCAAATGGTTGACCTGTTAGACGAGTATATTCCTATCATTGCTGGAAGTGAAGTAAACGATGATCCCTTGCATCCCTTGAGTAAATATGCAAAAGATAAGATAGCAGAATTTGGAGATGAAACCCCAATTCATTGGGTGCATAGAAAAGAGCGTTATGGAGAGAAGCTGGCAACACCAGATGTGAGCGTGGCAGATCTGATCGGAGATATCGATCCCATCAAGGCAGCTAATCTAAAGCTGAGTTTTTCTGATGAAGAAGTGATTCACTATGGGATCATTCCAAGAAGTAATCGCGGCATTTTTGTGATCAATGAATTACCGGATCTGCAAGCTCGGATTCAAGTTGCACTCTTTAATATTTTACAAGAAGGCGATATTCAGATCAGGGGATTTAAATTGAGAATGCCATTGGATATTCTATTTGTATTTACAGCAAACCCTGAAGATTATACCAATCGGGGTAGTATCGTAACGCCTTTGAAAGATAGAATTGAAAGTCAGATCTTGACGCATTATCCGAAAGACCTCGAAACATCACTGGCTATCACAGAACAGGAATCCAATTTGCTTGAGGTTCAAAAAGAGAAAGTAAGTATCAGTGATCTGATCAAAAGATTAGTAGAGCAAGTAGCTTTTGAAGCGAGAAACAATGAATATGTTGATAAAAAGAGTGGTGTGAGTGCAAGGCTTACCATTGCTGCATTTGAGAACGCTGTAAGCAGTGCAGAACGCAGAGCCATCATTCATCATCAAGATAAGACACAGGTATGGATCAGCGATCTGCAGGGCATCATCCCGGCCATTACTGGTAAAATTGAATTGGTTTATGAAGGGGAGCAGGAGGGCCCTTACCAGGTTGCTGTACAGTTATTGGACAAATCTATTCGTTCACAATTTGTTCAATATTTTCCGAATCCAGATCAGGTAAAAAAGAAAAGAGCAACAGGCAAAAAATCTGCCGATGAAAAAGAAGTGGAGAACCCATATAAATCAATCATCCGATGGTTTGATGGTGGAAAGCATTTAGACCTTTTATTGGATATGAAAGATGCAGATAAGATCCTGGCATTGTATCAGGTAGACGGATTGTATGGCTTTGTAAAAAAACACTATCCACAAGCCAACGAAAATGAAACGGCTCTTCTAATGGAGTTTGTGTTACATGGTTTATCATCTTTTTCAATGATCAGTAAAAAAACCTTGGAAGGAAGAATTGAGTTTAAGGATCTGATGGGGAGTATG
>CAIYAG010000098.1 GCA_903924075.1 uncultured Bacteroidota bacterium
AAAAATAAATTTTAAGAATTCTATATCTGAGCGGAATATCCATTTTTGGGAATTAGTTCATTTTTTGGATTTTTTTATTCTATGAATATCAACTAGTTACAACGTATTTAGATTTGGCACAATAATAGCCCTTATCAAATGCGCATAAATCGCATTAAACCGTTTATATGAAAAAGTATTTTATATTATTACTTGTTTCGACTTCTTTCTTTTTCGCGTGCAACAAAACAACTAATAACGCTGGTACCACCCCAACTCCAACGCCTATAGTTAGCAAAATTGCACCAGACGGTTTTACGTATCACACCAGTAAAACAGTCTCAATCAGTGTTAGCACACTTAGTAATGATAATAAACCCTTATCGGAAGTGCCTTTGAATATCTATAGTATCAATGCTGGGGCCGTTGATCAACTGCTTTACAAAGGTTTTACTGATGCATCAGGAAATTTCACAACCTCTATTAATATACCAAGCACTTATGATACTTTGGTGATTGATCCTGCCTATATTGGTTTAGTTCGATTAGCAAAAGTGCTAATAACCGGTAATGCTGTCACTTGTACCATTGGCGGAACCACTGGTTATTCAGGAAATATTGTAGGCACTTTAAGTACAGGCCTGAATCTTTCTTCCCCTGCCATCCATTCAAACATCATGAACAAAGCAATGGGATATAATGGCACCACAAAAGTGAAATTTGTTGCCATGGGAACTACCGACGACCAGGGCAGACCAAACTATTTAGAACCCATTCCCGACATCATTAGTGCGGATATGCTTAAAAGTATCAACACTTCTTTACCAGAGCAGAAAGACGTTTCGAAATTACATCCTCAATATATAACTGCTGGAGCCGCTTCTGATATAGTTGTCACAGAAAAAGCTGATATCTGGTTAACCTTTACTTACGAAGGTGCCGGTAACAAGAACTCAATTGGCTATTATAAATATCCTACCAACAATCCTCCAAAAACAATGCAGGATATCGATACCATACATTTTATTTTCCCCAACAGCAGTCTTGTGGGCAGTGGAGGAACAATGGTATCTGGTGATAAAGTAAAATTGGGAACTTTTGATGCTGGAACAACCATTGGGCTAGTCCTTTTTTCTGCCGGCTGGAATGGTACTACTGTAAACTACTACGCTGGTGGCGCATTTTTTACTGATAGTTATATGAATCCTGAAACAAATCCAGATCTTAAAAAGCATACTGTGTTATTACAATATAAAAACACTTATATGATTGGTTTTGAAGATGTAAACAGAGATGCAGCAAGTTGTGATCAGGATTTTAATGATGTGGTGATTTATGCAACTTCAAATCCTGTTACTGCAATTTCAAATACAGGTGTTGCTGTTGCTGATACTCCATTAGATACCGATAAGGACGGTGTTTCTGATGTGAACGATGCATTTCCAACTGATCCAACCAGGGCATACATCAATTATTTCCCCGCAGAAAAAATGTATGGAACACTAGCTTACGAAGACCAGTGGCCAACAACAGGAGATTATGACCTGAACGACTTAGTAGTAAACTATCATTATAAGATCATTAGCAATGCGCAAAATAATATTGTGGAGTTTTATGCAGACTATGTTCCAATTGCAGCAGGTGCTACATATTTTAATGGGTTTGGTGTAGCATTTCCTTTTAGTTCTTCAGCAGTTAAATCAGTAACAGGTCAGAATTTGAAGAATAACTATATCAAACAAAATTCAAACGGTACGGAAGCTGGACAAACAAACGCAGTTATTATTCCATTTGACAATCATTCCAGCCTCATTCAAAACCCTGGTAATGGAGCAATCTTAAACACTGATATGTCTAAGGCAAAAATGTCTGGCGACACTGCTCATATTTATTTGGCGTTTGTTAATCCTATTTCAAAAGCTAGTTTTGGTAACGCACCTTTCAATCCTTTTGCAATTAGCAATCAACGAAGAAATCATGAAGTACATCTTCCAGGAAACCTGCCTACTGATTTAGCTGATAAAAGTTTATTAGGTGCCTTACAAGATGGCTCCAATATTTCTTCCAATATCTATTATGTAACAAAGGATAATCATCCTTGGGCATTAAGTTTCTTAAACGGGTTTAGTTATCCAATTGAAGGTGTAGATATTTCAAAAGCATATTTACACTTTTTAGAATGGGCTAATTCAGGCGGAACATTATATACTGATTGGTATAGCAATACAGGAAGCGGTTATAGAAACAATACAAATATTTATAGTAAATAATATTTATTTAGTCAGGCAACATTTACTGAAACAACCTTCTCTTATTACTAAACGAAGCTGATTGGGAAACCTATATCCCGATCAATTTCAGTTTTACTCCTCCGTGATTCTTCAGCAGCTATGCTCTGGAACTATTGCTATGATTGATATAGCGAGGTTTTAAAAGTAAGTATTTTATAGTCGATTGTATGTTTACTAAATTCTATACAGGATTAACATAAACATTATTATTAATAGCACAAATTATTGTTAAACGAAAAAAGAAGATTAAACCTTCAGGTATTTGGCATGATATTTTCTAATCATAATTAGCCGATGGACAGAACTCTACTCAACATTTACACCTCAATCAACCAATATGAAAAAGCTACTGTCCCGAGCTATGTTCATTTGTATGGTCACTATTATAGTTGCCATATCCTGCGTACACGAGATCCCTTTAACTCCCGCAACACCTAGTACCGGAGAACCCGGAACTGGTACCGGAACAGGAGGAACAGGATCAAACACATGTGATACAACATCCTTCAGTTACAGCACCGTCATCAATCCATTAGTACAAACTTTTTGTGTTAGTTGCCACGGTGCATCTACCGCTAGTTCTTCAGGCGCAGGTATTGACTTATCTACTTATGCTAAGTTGTTGCCCTATGTAACTAGTGGAAGATTTTTCGGATCTATTAATCATAGTGCAGGTTATTCTGCGATGCCGAAAGGGAGCGCACAACTAAGCACTTGCCAAGTAACTCAAGTAAAAAAATGGATTGGCGCTGGTGCAAAGAACGATACCGCAACCGGCATTTCAACACCACCTGTAACCACTGCTTGCGATACAACCAACTTTTTGTACAGCACTACTATTGCACCGCTCTTACAAGCAAATTGCATTACTTGTCATAGTGCTGGCAACCCGAATAATGGCGGTATTGACTTATCAACTTTTGCCAATGCACAAGCATTTGCGCTGAATGGTAGATTATATGGATCTATTTCACACGCTGCTGGATATTCTGCAATGCCAAAAGGTATGGCACAATTGTCTGCTTGTAATATCACTCAATTTAGAAAATGGATCGCTGCTGGAGCTAAAAATGATCAAGCAACTACCACTCCACCGCCAACAACTCCACCTCCTGCAACTTCTAATTGCAGTCCGGATACAGTCTACTTCCAAAATACCATTGCTCCATTGATTGGATCCACCTGCTCCATGAGTGGTTGCCATGATGCTACAACAAAAGCAAGTGGTGTTGTACTTGTAACTTATGCAAACATCACCAGGTATGTTTCTGCAGGAAATGCAAATGGAAGTACTTTATATACGATCACAAAAAGTGGAAGTATGCCTCGTGGATCAATACCTAGATATACTGCTGCACAATTGGCACAGCTTCAAACCTGGATCAATCAAGGTGCCAAAAATAATTTCTGTACTAGTTGTGATACTACCACCTACACTTATGCAAAAGCAGTTGCGCCAATACTTACAACTAATTGTGTTGGATGTCATAGCACAGCTAGTGCGGCATCAAGTGGAGGAGGTATCGACCTTTCTACTTATACACAAGTAAAAGTTTACGCTACAAACGGCAGACTCTACGGTTCCATCAATCATACTGCAGGTTATTCTGCAATGCCAAAGAACCTAGCACAATTACCAGCTTGCCAAATTATACAAATTAAAAAATGGATCGACGCAGGATCTTTAAATAACTAAATCATGAATCAGAAGAAATTCGTTTATCTATTACTCATTTTTGGAGGCATCCTATTTATTAATGCCTGTTATTACGACAAAGCTGATTTGCTGTATCCAAAAAGTGCAACTGTTACTTGCGATACCACAGGGGTTATTTCCTATAGCCAACGCGTGGTTCCAATCCTGCAAGCCCAATGTTATAGTTGCCATTCTGCAACTGGCGGGTCTGGGAATATTAATATGTCGAATTATGCGAATGATAAAGTAATCGGACTTAATGGAAAATTATATGGCTCAATAAGTCATGCTACAGGATATTTTCCCATGCCACAAGGGGGAAACCAATTATCAAGTTGCGATCAAGCAGTAATAAAAAAATGGATCACAAGCGGATGCCTTAATAATTAAAAAATAAAAAATGAAAAGGAAAAAAATAATTTTTAGACTTATTACAATTACGATTTTGCTAATACTTGGCATAGGTGTTTATGCGTATAAAGAATATAATCGAAAAAATGTAGACATCGCAGATACCAAGCCTGCCTTTGTGATGTCTGAGATGGACCTCATCAAAGATTTCTCACAAGATCAAAATGCCAGTAACAAAAAGTACTTAGGAAAATTGATGGAGCTCTCAGGAAACATTAAAAAAATTGATACTGACGAAAATGGGTTTCATACCATCATACTGGGGTCTTCGGTAAATATGAATTCTGTAAGATGCAGTAGATC
>CAIYAG010000099.1 GCA_903924075.1 uncultured Bacteroidota bacterium
CAACCACTCGATTTTCTAAATAGCTCATTTTCAGAAAAGCCACTTTTGAACTACTATCTGCTTTCTTCCATTTTTCGCTAATCGTATTGATTTTCTTTAAATACATTTCAAGCAAAACAGAGTCCTCCGTCATACTAACGATCGATGCCTCTTTTGCCACTTTATTAATGTTAACAGTAAGTTGCGCGATCTGACTATTATAGCTTAAAAGTGTTTCTTCCCAATCTCGAAGCTGCTTTTTAAGTTGCTTTAGTACAACCTTGCTGGATGTTAGGTTACGGAAATTATAATACTGGCTATTATTAATATTGTTTTTAATAAATGAAACAAGCCGTTCATTATCGGGTAGCTGATCCGCAATAATACTGGTATCATACCCTCTTTTTAAAATCCCATTGGAACGATTTAAGATTTCGGTAAATTCTTCTAAGTGTGCAAGAAAACCGCCCTTTACACTATCCACATTTACGGGATACTTTTTTGCAAGGCTATCATTTAGTTTCAGGCTATCAATTGCCTGGATAATATTTTTATTTGCTTTATTAGGCGCTTTTTGTTTTTGAGCTTGAGTCAATAGCGAAAAGCCCAGCAAAAAAAGGAAGGTCAGTATGGGAACGATATACTTGCGACTCATAAAAGCAGTTATTCCAATAAAACTAAGAAAATTAGTCATTCAACCCGTAATATTTGGTCAATAACCACTACAAATAATATAAATCAGCCAATAGATGTAACAATTTATTTATTGATTCGTTAGCTATAATTAACATCCCTTAACATGATGGCATGTTTTTCGCGACTAATTTTGAATACCCAACTAACAAGCATGAAACCACTATTACTTTTAGTTTGCTTTTTTGTATTAGCCAGTTGCGCTAATAATCGTCAACAAGCGATACAAACACTGTGTAAGGGGGTGAATAGTACAGGTAGAGCGTGTAGCTCAGCTGTAGGATATCCCGGAAAATGTGCAGATTGTATCAGAGAAAATGAACAAATTGAACGCGAAATGAACAGACAAACAGATATTTCTTCTTTAGAATCGAAAGAAAATAGCTTAACCTGGTAAATCCAACTCATGCTAATTTAAAATATAGAAAGTCTGCCTGTGCAGACTTTCGCTTTTTAGCCACCCCCCTTTTCCTTACCTTTGCAAACTATTAAAATGTAGCTGCAAGCATGGAACTGAGTAAGAATTATATCCCCACTGAAGTTGAAACGAAATGGTATGCCCATTGGATAGAAAAAGGTTATTTCAATAGCAAACCAGATGAACGCGATCCATATACCGTGGTGATACCTCCCCCGAATGTTACAGGGGTGCTACATATGGGTCATTGCCTCAATAATTCTATACAGGATATTTTAGTAAGAAGAGCTAGGTTGACTGGCAAAAATGCCTGCTGGGTTCCAGGTACAGACCATGCTTCGATTGCCACTGAGGCGAAAGTGGTGGCGATGTTACGAGAAAGAGGTATTGCAAAGTCTTCTTTAACAAGAGACGAGTTTTTGGGATATGCCTGGGAATGGAAAGAGAAATATGGTGGCATCATTTTACAACAATTACGCAAATTGGGTTGCAGTTTGGATTGGGATCGGACGTCTTTCACGATGGATCCAGATTATTACCAATCCGTGATCAAGGTTTTTAACGACCTCTACTCAAAAGGACATATTTATCGAGGCAAACGAATGATCAATTGGGATGTTCGTGCCAAAACAGCTTTGAGTGATGAGGAAGTGATCTATAAAGAGGTGCAGAGTAAATTATATTATATCCGTTATAGAATTGATACTGGCTCTGAATCTCACCATGAATTTATCACAGTTGCTACTGTAAGACCAGAAACCATCATGGGTGATACGGCGATCTGCGTGAACCCCAATGATGAACGATTCAAGCATTTGCATGGCAAATTTGCATTTGTTCCGTTGATCAATAGAAGAATCCCAATTATCCCGGATGAATACGTAGAAATGGATTTTGGTACAGGTGCATTGAAAGTAACACCTGCACATGATATCAATGATTATCAGTTAGGTCAAAAATATCAACTCGATATCATTGATACGATGAACGATGATGGAACGATGAGTGAGGCTGCGCAGATCTTTATTGGTGAAGACCGATTTGATGTGAGAAAGAATATCATTCCCGAGTTAGAAGCTTCAGGCAACCTCGTTAAAATTGAAGATTACACCAATCAAGTAGGTTATAGCGAAAGAACGGATGCGGTTGTGGAATCTAGATTAAGTCTACAATGGTGGGTTAGTATGAAAGCTATTTCAGAACCTGCATTGAAAGCAGTGATGGACGATGAGATCAATTTCCACCCTGCAAAATTCAAGAATCTTTACCGCCACTGGATGGAGAATATCAAAGATTGGTGCATCAGTCGCCAGCTTTGGTGGGGGCACAGGATACCAGCTTATTATTTAGAGGATGGTTCTTTTGTGGTAGCCCATTCAATTGAAGAAGCATTTGAAAAATTCAAAAGTCAAAATTCAAAAGTTAAAATAGAAGACATTAAGCAGGATGAGGATTGTTTAGATACTTGGTTCTCTAGCTGGTTATGGCCTTTTGAAGTATTTAAGGGATTATCAAATCCTGATAATGCAGAAGTGAAATATTATTATCCTACCAATACATTGGTTACCGCCCCGGAAATCATTTTCTTCTGGGTGGCTCGTATGATCATGGCGGGATATGAATACCAGGGGAAGAAACCTTTTAGCGATGTATATTTTACAGGGATTGTAAGGGATAAACAGGGTCGTAAAATGAGTAAGAGCCTGGGTAATTCGCCCGATCTGCTCGGTTTGATTGATCAATATGGTGCAGATGCAGTAAGGTTTGGGATCATGATTGCATCTCCTGCTGGTAATGACCTTTTATTTGATGAATCCTCTTTAGAGCAAGGAAGAAATTTCAATAACAAATTGTGGAATGCATTGAAGCTGTTGAAAATGTGGGAAGCCCGTCAAGCAGATCTTGGTACTGAGCTGAAAAATGATTTTGCGATCAATTGGTTTGAAAACAGGTTGAATACAGTTAAAGCAGAAGTGGAAGTACTGATGCAACAATTCCGTTTAAGCGAGGCGTTGAAAATAATTTACAGTCTTGTCTGGGATGATTTCTGTAGTTGGTATCTCGAATGGATCAAACCTGGCTTTGAACAGCCAATGGATACAGCTGTTTACCAAAGAACGGTTACCTATTTCGAAGAACTGATGCAATTATTGCATCCTTTTGTTCCATTCATTACCGAAGAGATCTACCATTTGCTGAGTGCACAAACAGATGACCTCTGCGTTAAACAAAACCAACCCATCAAAGCTGCCAATGAAAATATCACGGCTGCTGGAGAACTACTAAAAAATGTGATCTCTGCTTTAAGAGATGCTAGAAATAAAAATCAATTAAAGCCAAAAGAAAG
>CAIYAG010000100.1 GCA_903924075.1 uncultured Bacteroidota bacterium
CAGTATGTCTGCAATTATCAATTTGTTGGATGTTAGTTTAAGCCACTTAGGTGGTGCTATTGGTGCAGGTTTAGCTGCAATCGGTGCTGGTATCGGTATCGGTCAAATCGGTAAAGGTGCTGTAGAAAGCATCGCTCGTCAACCAGAAGCGTCTAACGACATCCGTGCTAACATGATCTTGACAGCTGCGTTCGTAGAGGGTGTTGCCCTTTTCGCAGTTATCGCAGGGATCTTGGCTGTATTAAAAGCCTAGTAGCACAAACTTTTCACTGCATTCAAAGCAAAGGGCGATGAATGCAGTGATCTTTAAAAAAACAGAATCTAACCATTCAAATAGAGAATATGCAATTGTTATCACCCGGTTTGGGATTATTGGTTTGGACGCTCTTCGCATTCCTGATCGTATTTTTCATTTTGAAAAAATTTGCTTGGGTACCAATTCTTGAAACCTTGAATGAAAGGGAAAAAGGAATTGCTGATGCAATCGCTTCTGCAGATAAGATCAAAGCAGAAATGGCAGCAATGAAAAATGAGAATGAAGCTTTGATGGTTCAAGCTCGTGAAGAAAGAGCTGTATTGATCAAGGAAGCAAAAGAAACTTCTAGTAAAATGTTATCTGATGCTAAGGAGAAAGCAAGAGTGGAATTTGATAGAATTGTATCAGATGCTCAGGCTGCTATTTTGCAACAAAAAAATGCTGCATTAACTGAAGTGAAAAACCAAGTGGGTACGCTGGTAGTTGAAGTGGCTGAAAAAGTATTACGTAGAGAATTGGCTAATAAAGCTGATCAGGAAGCATATATCAAAGGATTAGCTGAAGTAGTAAAATTGAATTAAGATGCCCAATCCACGTTTAGCAGGCAGATACGCAAAAAGTTTGATTGATCTATCTTTAGAGAAGGGTCAGTTAGAAGCAGTATATGCTGACATGAAATACCTGCAACAACTGTGCAAGGTGAGCAAAGAATTTGTTACGCTCATGCGTAGTCCGATCGTTCGTAACGATCAGAAAAACGCCATCTTGTTAAAGATCACAAAAGGAAAGATCAGTGAATTAACTGCTGCTTTTAATACCTTATTGGTAAAGAAAGGTCGCGAAGGAGATTTACCTGAGATAGCAGTTGCTTTTGTTGAACAGTATAATGAGATGAAAGGAATTCATGTGGTTAAATTATCAACCGCAACTGAATTAACTGCAGAATTAAAAGCCGCAATCGAATCTAGAATTACTAAAGCACAAGGTTTCCCAACAATTGAATTGGAATCTAGTGTGGACGAAAAACTGATCGGTGGTTTTGTTTTGGAATTCGATAATAAATTGGTAGACGCAAGTATTTTGAATGATCTGAAAGTGATCAAGCAACAATTCTTGCAGAATAGTTTCGTAGAAAAGATCAAATAATAATACAAATCAATAACGATAATTTTAAAAGTAGATAATCATGGTTGACATTAAGCCCGATGAAATATCCGCGATCCTCAGAGAACAGCTCAGCAACTTCAATGTTACTGCTGATCTGGAAGAAGTAGGAACCGTATTACAGGTTGGAGATGGTATTGCCCGTGTGTATGGCCTGAATGGCGTACGTAGTGGTGAGCTAGTTGTGTTCGAAAATGGTGTTAAGGCAATTGCTTTAAACTTAGAAGAAGACAATGTGGGTGTGGTATTGATGGGAGAGAGTGGTGACATCAAAGAAGGTGCTAAAGTAAAAAGAACCGGACAGATCGCATCTATTAAAGTAGGTGAAGGATTGGTTGGTCGTGTTATTAATACTTTGGGTGAACCGATCGATGGTAAAGGTCCGATCACTGGTGAATTATATGAAATGCCATTGGAGCGTAAAGCACCAGGTGTTATCTTCCGTGAGCCAGTTAAAGAACCATTACAAACTGGTATCAAAGCAATTGATGCGATGATCCCAATTGGTCGTGGTCAGCGTGAGTTGGTAATTGGAGATCGTCAGACTGGTAAAACTGCCATTTGTGTAGATACCATTATCAATCAAAAAGAATTTTTTGATGCAGGAAAACCTGTTTATTGTATTTATGTGGCGATCGGTCAGAAAGCATCTACTGTTGCCGGTGTGATGAAAACCTTGACTGATTCTGGCGCGATGGCTTACACAACAATTGTGTGTGCTTCTGCATCAGATCCAGCTCCATTGCAATTCTATGCGCCATTTGCTGGTGCTGCGATTGGTGAGTTCTTCCGTGATACCGGACGTCCTGCTTTGATCGTATTTGATGACTTGAGTAAACAAGCGGTAGCCTATCGTGAGGTTTCTTTGTTGTTAAGAAGACCTCCAGGACGTGAAGCATATCCAGGTGACGTATTCTATCTGCATAGCCGTTTATTAGAAAGAGCTGCAAAAGTTATTGCAAATGATGATGTAGCTAAGAACATGAACGACTTACCAGCTTCTATCAAGCATTTGGTAAAAGGTGGAGGATCTTTAACTGCATTACCGATCATTGAAACACAAGCGGGTGACGTATCTGCCTATATCCCAACAAACGTGATCTCAATTACTGATGGTCAGATCTTCTTGGAAGGTAACTTGTTCAACGCAGGTATCCGTCCGGCGATCAACGTAGGTATTTCAGTTAGCCGTGTAGGTGGTAACGCGCAGATCAAATCAATGAAGAAAGTAGCAGGTACTTTGAAATTGGATCAGGCTCTTTACCGTGAGTTGGAAGCCTTCTCTAAATTTGGGGGTGACCTAGATGCTGCAACTAAGTCTGTAATCGACAAGGGTGCACGTAACGTGGAAATCTTGAAGCAGTTGCAATATTCTCCAATGACCGTTGAAAATCAGGTAGCCATTATCTACTTGGGTACACAAGGTTTATTGCGTGATGTGGCAGTGAAAAACGTGAAGGAATTTGAAGCACATTTCTTGACTGAAATGGCGAACAAATTACCAGATGTGTTGGCTGAATTTAAAAAAGGACAGTTGAATGATGCTAGTTTGGCAAAATTGACCGACTTGGCTAAATCAATTATGCCACAGTACAAATAATCAATCTATCAACTATTGATATAGACGGCTCCGAGCAATCGGGGCCGTTTTTTATTTAAAAATTCTTTTAAAATAATTTGGTTTATAAAATAAACTACTTTACGTTTGTGATGAATTAATTACAAACATGAAATATTTAGTCATTCTTCTCGGTTCACTTTTCCTGGCTTTGGCTGCAAAAGCTCAAACCAAGATCACGGGTTCTGTGAGGGATATGAAAAGTCATATAGTAGCAGGTGCCAGCATTCAGATCAAGGGTTCTTATGATGGTGGGGTGAGTGATTCAACTAGTCACTTTAGTTTTAAAAGTTTTGAAAAAGGAACACAAACAATTGTAGTATCCAATATTGGTTTTAAAACAGTAGAACAAACCATCGAATTAAAAGGAGAACCCATCGAGATCAATTTTGCATTGAAGGAAGAAGTAAGTGAATTAAAAGCGGTTACTGTAACTGCCGGAAGTTTTGAAGCTGGAGATAAAAAAAGAGCGGCCACTGTTTTGAATACTTTGGATGTATTAACAACTGGTGGTGCAAACGCAGACATCACAGCGGTTCTAAAAACTTTACCGGGAGCACAGCAGATTGGAGATCAGGAAGGATTATTTGTTAGGGGTGGAGCGGGATATGAAGCCAAGCAATTTATCGATGGAACATTAGTGAACAACCCATATTATAGCAGCGTACCAGATATTGCGCAAAGAGGTAGGTTTTCTCCGAATCTTTTTAAAGGAACTGTTTTTAGTACGGGTGGATATTCGGCTTTATACGGACAAGCACTTTCTTCTGCAGTAATTTTAGAATCAATCGATATGCCCGATCAATCACAGGTCAATGCATCAGTAAGCACTGTGTTCTTAGGAGTAGGTTTACAAGAACTCGCAAAAAATAAAAAATCATCCTGGGGATTTAATTATGGATACACGAATGTGTGGCCTTATTTTCAAATCGTGAAACAAGGTGTTGATTATTTCAGGATCCCTGAGTTTCATACCGCTGATGCTAATTTCAGGATCAAAACAAAAACAGGCGGCATCATTAAATACTATACCACGTTTAGTCATAATCAACTCGGCTTGCGCAGACCAGACATCGATAGTTTATTATTGAAAGATGCATTTAGTTTAACCAACTATAACTGGTACAATAATTTGAGCCGGAGAGAAAATTTAGGCAACGGCTGGAAAATGAACTTGGGATTGAGTTATAGCACAGATCATAATAATATCAATCAAAATATTCAGAACCAGCAGAATCAGAATATTGTAACAGGCTTACCGTATATTGACACAAAGAATTTTGTTTTAGAAAATAAATCAGACCTATCCCAAATTAAATTGGTGTTCGATAAGAGAATCTCAGGAATCAGTGTGATTCGTTTTGGTAGCGAATACATGTATTCCTATTATAAAAGCATTTACAATGGTTTGAATACTTTATTGAAAGATAATTTTCTTGCTTCATTTGCGGAAGCAGATTTATATATCACAAATGCATTAGCATTAAAAACGGGGATCAGATTAGAGCATTCAACTATTTTGAATAAAGTGAATTTGGCTCCAAGATTATCCTTAGCCTATAAATTAGGTAACGGTGCTCAGATGTCGATGGCTTATGGCGATTTTTATCAGAAACCAGAAAATGCTCAATTAATGTATACAACCCAACTGGGTTATACCAAAGCCACACACTATATAGTAAACTATATGAAAGTGACTACCCTGCAAACTTTTCGTATAGAAGCTTACTACAAAAAATACAAGGACCTTGTAAAAACATTTCCAACTTATAATAATGATGGTACTGGTGATGCAAAGGGAATTGAATTGTTTTGGAGAGATAAAAAAACGATTAAGGGAATGGATTACTGGATCAGTTATTCTTATCTCGATACCAAAAGAGATTATTTGAACTATCCACAACAATTACAACCCAATTTTGCAGCCAACCACACTGCTAGTTTTGTTTTGAAAAAGTTTTTTAGCAAGATCAACACAGGATTCAATTTCACCTATACCTATGCAACAGGAAGACCGTATTACGATATCCGATTGAATCCTACTTCAACTAAATATACCATTGCGGATCAGGGAAAAACAATTGATTATCATAATCTGGGATTCAGTATGAACTGGCTTACCAATGTTTTTAAATCCTATGCAGTGGTAGTTGCATCAGTAACCAATGTACTTGGGAGTAGTCAGGTGTTTGGATATAATTATTCTTATAATGGAAATTATAAAGAAGCAGTAACTCCAGTTGCGCCGCGTTTCTTTTTTCTAGGCGTATTTCTAAGTTGGGGAGTAGACAGAAGGCAAGACGCGATTAATAATAATTTATAAAAAAAATCAAAAGTCAAAATTCAAAAATCAAAAAAATGAAAAATTTACTTGTTGTTGCAATGATGCTGATTGGTGGAATTGTTTCTGCGCAATCTAAATATGAAGCTGGAATGGGAAAGGCCTTTGAACAAATGAAAGCTTCCAGTACTGCAGAAGATATGGGTAATACTGCGGCATTTTTTGAACGTATTGGTGATACAGAAAAAGATAAGTGGCTACCTTATTACTATGCAGCTTACTGTAATTATTTAACAGGCTGGATGAATCCAAAAGCTGATAAAGATGCAGTTGGCGAAAAAGCAAAGGCATTAGTAGAAAAGGCTGAAGTGTTAGAGAAAAACAATTCAGAATTATATGTGTTGCGTCAGATGATCGCAGTGCAACAACTTACTGTTGATCCGATGTCTCGTTTCCAAACCTATGGTAAACAAGCCAATGAAGCTTTGGAAATGGCTAAACAAGCAGATCCCAATAATCCTAGGGTTTATTTAGTGGATGGTCAATATAAAATGAATGTCCCAGACGCTTTTGGTGGTGGTAAAGAAGTAGGAAAGAAATTATTTACCAAAGCACTTGAATTGTTTAAAACATTCAAACCTGCTTCTGCAATGCATCCAAGTTGGGGAGCAGATCAGGCAGAGAAATTATTAGCTCAGTGTCAATAAAAATTTAAGGGCCGCAAAAACAATTGCGGCCCCATTTAATAAATCTGTACAATGCCCACATTATTTCAAATCTTATTAGGACTACATATAGCCGGTGGCTTTGCCGGCTTATTATGCGGAACAGTTGCGGCTGCAGCTAAAAAAGGAAGTTTACTGCATAAGATTGTTGGAAAAATATTCTTCTGGGGCATGCTAGTAGCATCAATTGCAGCATTGTTTTTGAGCAACCTACCAGCACATGAAAATATCTTTTTATTCGCTGTAGGCGGATTTACATTGTATATGATCTGCAGCGGATATCGAATTGTTTATTTAAAGCATCATTTCAAAAACAATCATGCTGCTTTCTCAATGATCGATTATTCCATTAGCCTTTTTGGTTTTTGTTTTGGTGCATTTCTGATTTATCTATCAATCGTTAATTTAATCAAGGGGAATAGTTTTGGAATTGTGCCGGGTGTTTTTGGTATTGTTTGTATGAACTATGCGAGAATGGATTTTAAAATGTTATTTCAAAAAATCAGTATTAAAGAGATCTGGATGCCGAACCATATTTCAAGAATGATGGGGGCGCTGATTGCATCTTATACGGCCTTTTTAGTAGTGAATGTAAAAATGCAACCAGGATGGGTTTTGTGGATTCTTCCTACTGTAATCGGAACTTTCCTCATTGCCTATAATTTAAGAAAATTTGCACCCAAGAAAAGTGCAAAGTCTGTGTAAAATAGAAATGGCTTAAAAGGATATTAGCAATTGATAATCAGCATATTTGCAATTGAGCAATCCATCAAATTATTTAGATATGTCTAACGAAAAACAATTATCAGAGAAAGAGAGTTTACAGCTCATCACTGATATGATTCAGAAGGTAAAAAACAGTTACCACGATAAGGGTGTTGGTCCTTTATTATGGGGTACTGTTGTTGCTATTGCCTCTTTTATAAGCTATCTACAATTGGAATATGGGTTTACCCTTCCTTTTGATATTTGGTGGATCGTAATGGGTGCTATCATTCCTCAAATCATATTAATAAATCAAGACGCAAAAACTCAAAAGATCAAACGTCATGAAGACGCTGCTTTAAATGCAGTTTGGTTAGTGTATGCAATCACCATTTTTGGTTTGAGTTTTTTTCAGGCAACCGTTCCAAACGCTGCTGAACATATCATGCAATTAAATGGTTCACAATTGGTAAGTCATAGTATCAATAACAGTAAGCCAGATCAAATTATTCAGCCTTTTACCCCAAGCTTTTATTCGATCTATATTTTGATCTATGCATTGCCAACTTTGGTAACAGGCATGGTAAAGAAATTTTGGCCCATGACCATAGGTGCCATCATTGCTTATTTTCTATTTATGGCATCTTGCTTCACTGAAACTAAATACGATTTTTTACTAGGTGGTTTCGCTGCTCTAGCTTGTTGGTTTATACCTGGCATAATTTTAAGATTAAAGTATCTGAAACAAAAGCGTGCGAATGTTTAAGGAGCTCGATCCCATATTACATTCACAATTACGCCTGGCAGTAATGAGCTTGCTGATCAGTGTAAAAGAAGCGGAGTTTACTTTCATCAAAGAAAAAACAAATTCCACTGCAGGTAACCTCAGTGTGCAGGTTCAAAAATTAAAAGAAGTGGGTTATATTGATGTGATAAAACAATTCAAGGATAACTACCCACAAACAACTTGTAAGATCACTCCCAAAGGTATTGAGGCATTCGAATCTTATGTGAAAGCTTTGCAGGCTTATTTAAAAGTTTAGTTAAACAAAAAAAAGGTCCAAGATAAATAATCATTCACACGTATGTGATTGAATTAGTCTTATGCGTATATTC
>CAIYAG010000101.1 GCA_903924075.1 uncultured Bacteroidota bacterium
CAACACAATTAACTGATACAGCAGAAGGACAAAATATTGCACTCTCCTATTTACAGGAAAGAGGTTTTAGAGATGCAATTATTCAAAAATTTCAAATTGGTTTTAATCCTGATAGTAAAGATGCTTTAACAAAGGCACTACTTGATAATCAGTTCAACGCAGAAATACTTCCGAAAACCGGACTTGTTGCTATGCGCAGCAATAATGAACTGGCCGATAATTATAGAGGCCGGATCATTTTTCCAATTCATAATAATTCAGGAAAAGTAATTGGCTTTGGCGCACGTGTAATTGGCAAAGCAGACCGGGCACCAAAATATATCAACACGCCAGAAAATGAGATCTATTCAAAAAGTAAAATTTTGTATGGCTCTTATTTTGCAAGACAAGCCATTGATAAAGCCAATGAATGTTTATTAGTAGAAGGTTATACAGATGTAGTTAGTTTGCACCAAGCAGGAATTGAAAATGTAGTTGCCAGTGGAGGTACTTCATTAACTACTGATCAATTACGACTCATCAAAAAATACACTTCCAATCTTACCATCATTTACGATGGCGATAGTGCAGGTATCAAAGCTGCACTAAGAGGATTGGATATGGCATTGGAAGAGGGGCTGAATGTGAAACTGGTATTGATTCCCGACAAAGAAGATCCTGACAGTTATGTCAATAAAGTAGGTGTTACTGCATTCAATGAATTCATTGCAGCCAATAAAAAAGACTTCATTCTTTTTCAGCTGGAAGTAATGCTGAAAGAAGCAGGAAATGATGTTGCTAAAAAAAGTGCTGTTGCCAATCAGATTGCTGAAACCATCAGCAAACTGAATAAGGCTGAAGATTTTACAAGGCAACAAGATTATATCAAACAGTCTGCCCATTTATTAAAAATTGATGAAACCGGACTCACCCATCTCGTTAATAAAATAAAACGCGATAAGGTTTCGAAGGATGAAAAGAAACAAGCTAACGATGATCTGCTATTAGATCAGGCATTAGCTGCACGGCAACCAGAAGACGTATTAGATGATTCACAATCGCTCTTTAATAGAGACGAAGCGCATGAGAAAAATGTGCTCAGAGCTTTGTTAGAACATGGTCTTTTGAAATGGGACGAAGAACTAACAATGGCCGAATATGTGTTCAATGAATTAGATCAATTTCATTTCGACAATCCTCAATTAGAAGAACTTTTCGAAACCTATAAAAAAATGTTTGTAGAAGGCGAGCAGCCCACTACCAAAACAATGCTGTATCATAGCAATGAATCAGTCAGAAATTTAGTGATCCATCTGAGTATGCAGGCGCACGAACTAAGTACGAAATGGGATGAAAAAATGGAGGGAATGAATATCCTAAATAGAGATATCAGTCACCAGGATATTTTAATGAGTGTGAGTTATTATAAACTACGTAAACTCAAAAAGATGTTTGAAGAGAACCAGCGAGACATGGAAAATGCACCAATTGCAGAACAGATGCGGCTTATTGAATTACATCAACACTTAAAAACGATCGAGAGAGAAATTACGAAACAGTTGGGGACTGTCATTATTCGATAGTTTTTAAAGTG
>CAIYAG010000102.1 GCA_903924075.1 uncultured Bacteroidota bacterium
CAGGAAAAAGTATCTATATCTTACGTCAAGCAGGCTAATGCAGGAAGACTCTCAGGCATAAATACTGTGGGTAACCAAAACAACGTTCCTACAGAAAAGGACTTTCAGATTGCTAGAGCTTTAGAGAAAATAGCGAGAGATGTTGAATATTCTTTTTTAAACGGCGCCTATCAGATTGCTACGGGTATATCTGTAGCGAATAAAACTAGAGGGTTAATAGAACTTTGTTCTGGACTAAATACAGTAGCAGGGGGAGCGGCAACTCTAACAAAAGCAATGATTGATGCACTGTTATTGACGATGGCTACAAGCGGGGCACAATTCAAGAATATGGTTCTTATGTGCAACGGATTCCAAAAACAAAAAATCACAGATATATATGCCTATGCTCCAACAGATAGAAATGTTGGCGGACAGAATATCAAGCAAATCGAAACAGACTTTGCGCAAATCGGAGTAGTTTACAATAGACTTATGCCAGCAGCGACGATTGGTATATTTGACATGTCAACCTTGAGTGTGGTATTCCAACCCGTACCTTTAAAAGGCAACCTCTTTTATGAGGAGTTGGCAAAAACAGGCGCATCCGAAGACGGTCAGATTTTTGGACAACTCGGCTTAAATCACGGTCCACAATTCATGCACGGGACTATAACAAACTTGGCAGTAGTATAAAACAAAGGAACTAATGGTGGGGGCTAAGTCCCCCCAACCTACTTTGAGAGGAGAATAATAAAATGGCATATAATTTTAATCCATTACGCAATCCGACACTTAAGGTGTTATTTCAGACAATATTTAGTTTAACTTCCGGGCACGATCACGATGGAGCAAACTCCAAACTTGTTGTCGGGGGTACAGCTGCAGATGATTCAATCACTCAGGCAAAACTCGGTACTGATGTAAAAGTGGGTAGCATAGCAGCGCTCACCACAGCTACAAAAGTATCAGTAGTTGCAGCAGTAAATGAGATTGACGCCGATGTTGGTGTCCCGGCATCCTTGACAACTACCGCAAAAAATACTCTAGTAGCAGCTATAAATGAGTTGGATGCGGACGTTGGGAATTGTGCAACTCTAACTACAACTGCTAAAACAGTAGTTGGAGCAATCAACGAAATGCAAACAAATGAAGGTAGCAATGTAACTTTAGTTGGAAGTCAAACGCTAGTAAATAAAACATTAACTTTACCCGTAATTGCTACTACAGGAGCTATTGTAGATGCTGGTGGAGATGAGTATGTTGTATTTACAGAGGCTGTAACTCCTGTGACTTATGTTGGTATAACATCAGGAAATACTACTGTTAAACCTCAATTAAGGGGTGCAGGTGAAGCGGATACAGGTTTATTAATTGCTGGTACGGGTACTGGTAAAGTAACTATTGCAGATGGTGCAACGATAACCAAGATGTTAAATTTTGAATTAGTTGGAGCAACAGCTACCAAAACAATGACTATCACAAGTGCGCATTCTGACGATAGGGCTTTAACTTTACCTAATGCTACTGATACTTTAGTGGGTAAAGCTACGGTTGATACATTAACAAATAAAACCTTAGATAGTGCCGGAACTGGAAACTATCTAAAGAACATCGTGTTAGCTTATGCAGGTAATATCACTAGAGCTGAGATGATTACAGGTAAAACTTTGGTAGCAGGAGTAGCAGGACAGACTATAAAAGTATTAAGTGTAAAAGTCGGAGTTGTAGGAGCGTTTAATGGTGGCGCAGGAACTGCTTGTGTTATTGAAGATACTAATGGTGCTCCAGTAGCTATTTTAACGATGGCAAAAGCAGCTTTAACAAGTGCAGCTAAAATTAGCACCGAAGGTTTAGCAATTGCCAATGTTACAGAAGGTGTAGGGTTAACAGCAGCATTAACGGCAGCTAAAGGCATAGCAGTAGCAGCAGACGCAGCTTGGGATGCAGGGACAAGCCTCAATCTTGTAATTAAGTATATGTATGTATAAGAAAGGACAGCTTATGAAATTTTATGGTCACGGAATAGTCTGGGATAAAGCTAATAATAAATCGCTATGTGCGTTTAAGGATGGTGAGCTCGAAACGGAAGACGAGCGTGCACAAAATATCTTGATTGAATTGGGGTACGCATGCGACCCCGTTAAGGAGGTTGAGAGAGATGAGCCTAGCGAGATTAGTGCAACTGATGGAGCCAATATCAGTAAGTCCAGCAAATCAAGCAACAACAAATAATTACGTAGATGTCGCAGGATCAAAGATAGACTCACTTGCAGCGAACCACATTGTATTTACAATGCTGAATGCCCATGCAGCGAATTCAATTGATTGGAAAGTGTTGGCGTCCTTGGATGATAGCACATATGTTGAAGTACAAGCAGAAGCATCCCTGGCGTTTGGGGTTGCAGGTAGTTTTGCAGCCTCTGCAACACAAATAGCTTATAGATATTTCAAGGTACAAGTTAAATCCAGCGCTGGTGGAGTGCATGGAACAGCACAAGCCAGAGGGTATGCGAAAGCGTAGGTGATATTATGGCAGTAACATTAACCGTAAGTACAAATACTTACATATCTCTAGCAGATGCAAAAACGTATGCCGCCACGCATCTTTACGTTGATGCCTGGACAGCTGCCACGGATGATAATAAATCAATAGCCCTCATCATGGCAACGTCAAAAATTGATAGGCAAAAATTCAGGGGAGAAAAAGCAAATTATGATCAGGCTTTGAATTTCCCAAGGGCATTTTATATGGGAAATCGATACAACCGTAAATATGGCTTGAAGATAGATAATGTTAGGGGTATCGGTTGGTATCTTGAATCTGAGGTTTCTCAAATAGTTAAAAATGCAGTGTGTGAAGAAGCTTTTGCAATATTGAAAGCTGGAGCAACTGCGAACAAAAGATCAGAACTAAGATCACAGGGTGTTACATCTTTTACGCTCGGATCTTTATCTGAGACGTATGTATCCGGTATGAGTGTGGGAGAGAAGCTTTTGTCTTTAGAAGCAAAGCAACTATTATCTAAATACCTTGCAGGGGTGGTGCCAATATGTTAAGCGTATATTTAAATCAAACCGTTATATGGAAGTCAAAGCAATCAGTGAATGAGTACAATGAAGCAACGTATACATCCGCATCCATTCCCGCAAGGTTCGAGTACAAACGAAAACTCGTGATGGATAAACAAGGCGTGCAAATAGTATCTGAGGCGGTTTGCTATACAAAATCTTTAGTTAAACCAGAGGATGTTATTACCTATGATGCTAAGGACTGGGTTGTTATATCCGTCAAGGATAGTGTTGATTTAGAGGGTAACGTGCTTTGTTACGAGGTGAGCTTATGAGTATTGAAATAAGTGGTTTAGATAGTGTGTTAAGTAATTTAGAGGATATAAATAGAAGGATTAAGCAAGCAGTGCCCAAGGCTTTGACTGATGTGGGTTTAGACTTATTAGGCAAGTCAAAAGAAAAAGCTCCTATAGACACTGGAGACCTTAGAGGAACTGGTTTTATGAATTTAGAGGATAATGGTAAAACTGCTGTAATTGGGTTTACAGAGATTTATGCTTTAAGACAGCACGAAGGTCTTGAGTATAAACATCCTCTGGGTGGCGAAGCAAAGTATCTTGAAAACCCCCTAAAAGAAAATACTCAAAAGTATATCAAGCATATAAAAGATGCTATTGGAAAGGTGGTAGATTGATGGGTTTAACTTTAGATGTAAAAACTCTATTAACCAGTATAGATAGCAATATTTATATTGGGGAAATGCCTACTACACCTGACAATATTACATGTTTATTTGAATCTGGTGGCTTTGCTCCTGATTTAACGCATGATGGAGGTATATATCAAAAGCCAACCTTTCAAGTAAGGGTGAAAGATTTAGTTTATGCAACAGCAATAATAAAACTTGAAGCCATTAAGTTGGCTCTATGTAACGTATCAAATGTAACTATAAATGGTACAAAATATTTATCTATTCGACAAACAAGCGACATAATGCCTTTTGGGCGAGATGCGAATAATAGGGCTGAGTTTAGTATTAATTTTGTAGCGCACACAAGTAAATAAATTTAGGAGGTAATGAATATGTCAAGTGCAACAGCAGGGCAAGGTACAACAATAAGTTGGGCAGGCACGTCCGTTGCGGAGGTAACAAAAATAGGTGATGTTGAATTATCTGCAAAAGCTATTGATGTAACGCATCTTGGAAGTACTGCAAAAGAATATATATCAGGATTAGTTGAAGCAGGGTCAGTAAAGATTGAAGGTAATTTTTATGCAGGAGATACAAATGGTCAGATAGCTTTAAAGGCTGCTATAGGTGGAGCAAGTGGAGCAGTAGTTATAACTTTTCCAACTGCAACAGGGGCATCTTGGAGCTTTACTGCAATAGTAACTAAATTTACGCAAGGTAAATCAGAAGGTAAAGATTGTGTACCATTTTCAGCAGAGTTTCAAATTACAGGGTTACCAACTATGAGTATATCAACTTCAACAGGATTGACGACAGCATTCTTTGCTCTTAACAATTCGGCAGTGGTAGCTCCAACAGCAAGTGGAAGTGTTTATGATTATGTAGCAACAGTATTAACAGCTGTCTCAAGTGTAACAGTTACGCCAACAGCTACAGCAGGAGTTATAACAGTTAATGGTAGTGTTGTATCTACAGGAGTAGCATCTAGTGCTATTGCTCTTGGGTCTGCAGGAAGTATTACAACAGTTACAATAGTGGTTACAGAGACAGGAAAAATGCCAAAGACTTATACAATAAGAGTTGTAAGAGGAGTATAACATTAGGGAGGGCAGAAATGCCCTCTAAACTAAATTAGGAGGCACTTAAATGAATAACGATTTAGTGATTTTAGAGCTTGATAAAGTAAGGTCATTGAGATTTAGGACAAAGGCAATAAAGCAAATAGAGAAGTTATTTGGTTGTAAGTTATCAAAAGCTTTGGAAAAAATGTCTGATTTAGATATTGATACAGCAATAAAGATTTGCCATATAGGGTTGACTTGGGAAGATGCGGAACTAACTCTAAATCAATTAGAGGATTTAATTGATGACCACATAACGGTTGGAGAACTATTATCTAAAATAAGTGAAGCACTAGAATTAGCGTTTGGTGGAATAAAAAACGGACAAACGATGGCGACAGTGGATCAGTAAACGATTGGGATATTGATTGGAATGAATATCTTATGGTTGCCATCAGAATAGGGTTAAAACCTTGGGAATTTGATGATTTAACCTTATATGAATTTAATCTTATTGTTAAAGATTATACCGAAAAACGTAAAGAAAAACAAGATACTCTATTAACTCAAGGTTGGCTAGTTGCTATGTTTAATCGTTATAACCACTCGGGAGAGGCATTGCCTGATTTGGATAAATTTATAAATGCTAAAGAGGAAACAACAACTATTGATAGCATGATTGATATAGCCAAGAAAATAACTTCCAATTTTGGTGGAAAAGTTGAGGTGATTGAGTAAATGTCTAGTGTTGGTGAAATAGATGTAAAAATTAGGGCTGATACCTTGGGTCTTGATAACGGTGTTAAATCAGCTCAATCAAGATTAAAAGATTTTGGAAAAGGTCTTGCTGATATAGGCAAGACTATGACTTTAGGGTTAACATTACCAATTGTAGCAGCAGGTGGGGCAGCGATAAAATTAGCATCAGATATGAATGAGAATATTAATAAGGTAGAAGTTGCTTTTAAGGGTAATGCTAAGCAGGTGGAAGATTGGTCAAAGACAACGCTAAAAAGTTTTGGTATAGCAAATGTTACGGCATTAGATATGGCGGCAACATTTGGAGATATGTCAACATCTATGGGTATTCCCACAGATAAAGCTGCAGAAATGTCTACAAAATTAGTAGGTTTAGCAGGCGATTTAAGTTCCTTTAAAAACATAAGCATAGATATAAGTAAAACAGCATTAAACAGTATTTTCACAGGCGAGACAGAGAGTTTAAAGGCACTAGGCATTGTAATGACTGAAGCCAACCTTAAGGCTTTTGCATTAGAACGTGGCATGAGTGCAGATTTTAAAGCTATGAGTGAAGCTGAAAAAGTTAATCTGAGGTATGCTTTTGTATTAGAGAAAACTAAAAATTCTCAAGGTGATTTTACGAACACCTCCGCAGGGGCAGCAAACCAAATGAGAATTTTTGGCGAAACGATGAAAGAATTAGGAGTAACCTTTGGTAACGTAATGCTGCCAGCATTTACAAAAGTTATAACCAAAATTAATGAGCTTTTGACTTGGGTTGGTGCTTTAAATCCTCAAATGCAAAATATGATTTGGATAGTGGCAGGTATAGCAGCAGTAATGGGACCCTTATTATTAATTATAGGGACTGCAATTCCTGCAATAATAACTCTTGCAGGTGTCATTGGTGGAATCGGATTACCTATATGGGGAGCCATAGCAGCCGTAGCAGCTTTGACGACAGGTTTTATATATCTATGGAATACAAATGAAGGTTTTAGGATAAGTATCAAACAAGTTTGGGCAGACATACAAACAAACTTAAAAGCGATTTGGGATGATATTACACTGATTGCTAAAACTACTTGGGATGGACTAAAAGTATTTTGGGCAACTTGGGGAGAATCTATAACACTATATTTTAAAGGGTTATGGGATGGTATTGTATTGGTAGTAAAAACAATTTGGGAAGGGTTGAAAACTTTCTGGACAACTAATGGTACAGAAATAACACAAAACCTCAAGTTAGTATGGGACACACTAAAAACTGCTCTAAAAGGGATATGGGAGGGCATAGTTAACGTAGCCACTTTTATATGGGATAACTTAAAACTATTTTGGGATAAGAATGGAAAAGATGTTACCCAAGGATTAAAAACAGTATGGGATGGAATAACAATTGTTTTAAAAGACGTTTGGACAGCAATATCGACGGTTGGCAAAGCCTTGTTTGATGGGTTGAAGAAATTTTGGGATAAATGGGGTGGAGACATCACTAAAACTTTTTCAAAATTATGGGGAGAAATAAAAGGTACAGCTCAAGCTATTTGGGACGATTTGGTGCTTATGGGTAAAGCACTTTCAGAAAGTCTAACTTTGGTTTGGAAGGGTATAGTCTATTTAGCTAAAATGTTTTGGGAGGGTCTTAAAGAATTTTGGAGTATC
>CAIYAG010000103.1 GCA_903924075.1 uncultured Bacteroidota bacterium
GAAATATACATTAGATGTGAAAAACACCAGCACAGCTAATGTGATTGGAAAAGATACATTAACCGGCAAGTTCAGCTTCGATGGTAAAATGGTAAAATTAAGTTTCTCTCCAATTCCAGGTAGAAGACCGCAACCAACAGCAACGCCTGCACCTGGCGCGAGTCCTGCTCCACAAGGAATGGGTGGTGGTGGATTTTCTAGAGGCGGTGGTGGAAACGCAACTGCTTATCGCTTGAGTGGTGTGGCAAATGGATTTAACTGGGGAGGATACGGAGAAGATACTGCTGGTAATAAAATTACATGGACAGCAACTTTTGACTCAGCTTATAATGCTCCTTCAGACTCAACAAAGAAAAGACAGAATGGAAATCAGCGTTTAGCAAAAGTTACATATCCTTTTGATGGTTACGGCTGGGAAGAAGCGCAAGCTCCAAAACAAGAAACTATCTTGATCAAAAATGCAACAATCTGGACCAACGAAAAAGAAGGCATTCTTGAAACAACCGACCTCTTATTGAAAGATGGTAAAATCGCAAAAGTTGGTAAGAACATTTCTGAATCAGGTGCCAGAACAATTGATGCAACAGGCAAACACGTAACTGCAGGAATCATTGATGAACACTCACATATTGCAGCAAGCTCTATCAACGAAGGTGCGCAATCTGTTACTTCAGAAGTTAGAATTGGTGATAACCTGAATCCAGAAGACATCAATATATATCGCCAATTAAGTGGCGGTGTAACCAGTTCTCATATTTTGCACGGATCTGCCAATACCATTGGTGGTCAGACTCAGTTGATCAAACTGCGCTGGGGTGCTGATGACGATGGATTGAAATTTAAAGGGGCTGATCCTTTCATCAAATTCGCACTGGGTGAAAACGTAAAACGTACAACAGCTACTCAAGGAAACAATCGTTTTCCTGATACACGTATGGGTGTGGCAGAAGTATTGAACGACGCCTTTGCTCGTGCAAAAGATTATGAAAAAGCAGTGAAGCTAGATCCTAAAACAAGAAGGGATCTTGAATTAGATGCACTTGTAGAAATCTTGAACAAGAAACGTTTCATTACCTGTCACTCTTATGTACAAAGTGAAATTACCGCAGCAATGCGCGTAGGTGATAAATACGGATTTACTTTCAACACGTTTACACATATATTAGAAGGATACAAAGTGGCCGACAAAATGAAAGCACACGGATCAAATGTTTCCACTTTCTCTGATTGGTATTATTACAAAGTGGAAGTAACTGATGCGATCGCTTATAACGCGGCGATCATGCAGAAAGTTGGATTAAATGTTTGTATCAATTCTGATGATGCAGAAATGGCACGCCGTTTGAATCAGGAAGCTGGTAAAATTGTTCGCTACGGTGGTGTTAGTGAAGAAGAGGCTTTGAAAATGGTAACACTGAATCCTGCAAAAGCTTTACACGTTGATAACAAAGTAGGAAGTATCAAAGTAGGAAAAGACGCAGACATTGTGATCTGGAGTGATAATCCATTGAGCATTTATGCAAAATCAGAAAAAACAATTGTTGATGGTATTGTGTATTGGGATCGCGAAAAAGATTTGCTACAACGTAAAAAAATTCAGGCAGAGCGATTTCGTTTAACTCAAAAAATGATTGGTGAAAAAAGAAGCGGTGGCCCTGTTCGACCCGCAGAACCAAGCTGGCAAGAGATCTTAAGCTGTGGTGATCACAGTCATAAAGACGGTATCTATACAGTAGATGTTCAAGAAATCGAAAACCTCAACAAATAAAATATTAGCAATGAAGAAAATCATATATACACTCACAGCTCTAATAGCACTTGGCAGTTTTGCAAAAGCGCAGGAGTCTGTTTATCCTGCAAAGGAATACAAGGGTCTGCTATTTATCACCAATGGAACCGTTCACGTTGGTAATGGAACCGTTATTGAAAATGCAACCATCAAAGTTAGTAATGGCAAGATTGTAGAAGTTGGAACCAATATTGCGATCCCTGCAGACGACGTACAAGTCTTTAGTGCAAAGGGAAAGCAAGTATATCCGGGCCTAATCCTTTCTTCTTCAGATCTTGGTTTGAAAGAAATTTCAAATGGCGTTAGGGCCAGTAATGATCTCGCCGAAATCGGTGAGATCAATAGTGACATTCGCTCTATCACTGCTTATAATGCCGATTCTCGCGTCATCAATATTTTAAAGGGGAATGGCATTTTATTGGCAAGTGTAAATCCAGAGGGGGGCATCATTAGTGGTTCTTCTTCCGTTGTACAACTGGATGCTTGGAATTGGGAAGACGCTTCTTATAAAATGGATGCTGGCATTCATTTAAACATGCCAAGCTTTATCGCACGTTTTGGAAGACGTGGCGGCGGCGGTGGTGGATTCGGTAGAGGCGCTGCTGGCGGTGAGCCCGTTGATCCTTCTAAAGTTGCATTAGAAAAAGTGGAAGAATTAAAAAACTTCTTCCGCGAAGCAAAAGCTTATAACGCCGAAACCAATCACACAAACACCAATTTGAAATTGGCGGCAGTAAAAGGATTGTTCGAAAAGAAACAAAAATTGTTTGTACACGCCGATCAGTTAAAGCAAATGTTGGTGGCAATAGATTTTGTAAAAGAGTTTGGGTTTGATGTAGTTATTGTAGGCGGAAGCGAAAGTTTTCAGATTGCCGATCTTTTAAAATCAGCCAACATTGCCGTGATCTTAGGTGATGAGCATTCTTTACCTGCAACAGAAGATGATGATATTGACCAGCCTTATAAAACACCTGCAGCTTTACAAAAAGCTGGTGTGCTTTATTCGCTGAACGACAATTCTGATAATACCCGTTACCGCAATGTTTCCTATAATGCAGGAACCGCAGCTACCTACGGTATTACCAAAGAAGAAGCATTAACGGCCATTACTTTGAGTGCTGCAAAAATTCTGGGAGTAGATGATAAAACCGGTTCTATTGAGGTTGGCAAGGACGCCAACATCATTATAAGTACTGGCGATATCCTTGACATGAAAAGTAGTACCGTAGAAATGGCGTTTATTCAGGGAAGAAAAGTAAGTTTGGAAAACAAACAGACACAACTATACGATCGTTACAAGACTAAATATGGCATTAAGTAGTATTTCCCACTAACTATATTAATGGCCAGAACCCTCGCATATTGCGGGGGTTTTTTTATTTGGCAACTAATTTCTATAACTTAGCCGCATGGCAAAAAAACTCTTTCTTCTTGACGCATTTGCGCTGATCTTTCGCGCCTACTACGCATTGATCAGAAACCCACGCATTACCTCAAAAGGTTTTAATACAAATGCACAATTTGGATTTACAAGTACCCTTTTTGATCTTATAAATAAAGAAAAGCCTACCCATTTGGCGGTCTGCTTCGACACCAAAGCGCCAACAGAAAGACATACAGACTTTGCTGATTATAAAGCCAACCGTCAGGAAACGCCGGAAGACTTACTGGCCTCCATTCCAGATATTAAACGCATTATTCGTGGATTCAATATTCCAGTAGTTGAAATGGATGGATTTGAAGCTGACGATGTGATTGGTACACTTGCATGGGAAGCTGCAGACGCTGGTTATGAAGTGTACATGGTTACTCCCGATAAAGACTATGGTCAATTGCTCATACATCCAAACGTGTTTATTTATAAGCCACCTTTCATGGGAAACCCACACGAGATCTTAACGGCAGAGAAGATTTGTGCGAAATGGGATATTGAAAGAGTTGAACAAGTGGTTGATATGTTGGGAATGATGGGGGATGCGGTTGATAATATTCCGGGGATCCCAGGCGTTGGCGAAAAAACTGCAGCCAAATTATTAAAAGAATTTGGAACACTAGAAAACGTGTTAGCAAATGCTGATAGCTTAAAAGGTGCCCTTGGTGAAAAAGTAAGAAATAATAAAGAGTTGGCCATTCTTAGTAAAAAACTTGCAACAATTATTACAACTGTTCCCGTAGAATTTCATGAAGAAAACTTTCGTTTAAAAGAATGGAATAATGCAGAGCTAGTACAAGTATTTACCGAACTAGAATTCAAAACTTTGGGAAAAAGAATTCTTGGTGATTCGTTCAACGCTTTTCAAACAGCACCACAAGCTGGGCAAATGGACCTCTTTGGAAATCCTGTAATTACAGAAGACAAAAAAACAAAAACCGCAGAACCAAAAGAATCTGATAGCGAAGAATCAGAACCATTGGGTATGGCAGCTGATAAAAATATTAGCAACACAGATCACAATTATCAACTGGTTGATGGCAGAGAAAATATTGCTGCACTAATCAAAGAGTTGCTGCAAAAAAAAGAGATCTGCTTTGATACAGAAACAACCAATATAGATGCAAATGTAGCAGAGTTGGTGGGTATGAGTTTTTCTTTTAGTGCAACTGAAGGATATTATATTCCTTGTCCGGCCGATAAAAAACAAACAGAAGAAATACTAGAACAATTCAAACCGCTATTTGAAAAAACAGATATTCTTTGGGTAGGTCAGAATATAAAATATGATCTGCTTGTTTTAAAATGGTATGGCGTTTCATTAAAAGGTAAACTTTTTGACACGATGCTAGCCCATTACTTAATTGAACCAGAAGGCAGACGTAGTATGGATTTGCTGAGTGCACAGTACCTGGGTTATGAACCCGTGCACATTGATGAACTAATTGGTAAGAAGGGAAAGGGGCAAGGAACTATGCGCGATGTGGCTATCGAAAAAGTAAAAGAATATGCTGCTGAAGATGCCGACATTACGCTACAATTGAAACAGGTTTTCGCACCTCTGTTAGTGGAGAAAGATGTTGTACGTGTATTTAATGAAGTAGAAAATCCATTGGTTCCAGTTTTAACCGACATGGAATACGAAGGAGTTAAAATAGATATTGATTTTTTACACGCCTATAGTAAAGAGTTAGAAAAAGACGCCAAAGTATTTGAAGAAAATGTTTATGCAAAAGCGGGTGTGCGTTTTAATTTGGCATCACCCAAACAATTGGGTGAGGTTTTATTTGATAAATTAAAAATTGATCCGAAAGCTAAAAAAACAAAGACAGGACAATATGCAACAGGTGAAGATGTGTTGCAAAAATTAGCATCAAACAATCCGATCGTTGCAGATATTTTAGGTTATCGCGAATTGACAAAATTGAAAAGCACTTATGTGGACGCGCTTCCCGAAATCATTAATAGTAAAACAGGAAGGGTGCACACCTCCTATGCACAAGCGGTTGCGGTAACGGGAAGGCTGAGTAGTAATAATCCAAACTTGCAAAATATTCCAATCAGAAGTGATAGAGGAAGAGAAATCAGAAAAGCATTTATTCCAAGAGATTCCAAGCACGTTTTGGTGAGTGCCGACTATTCACAAATTGAATTGAGAATTGTAGCAGCAATTAGTGGAGACCCCAATATGTGCGAAGCATTTAAAGCAGGAAAAGATATTCATACAGCAACTGCCGCAAAAGTGTATAATATTCCCGAAGCAGAAGTAACCAAAGAAATGCGTTACAAGGCTAAGAGTGTAAACTTTGGAATTATCTATGGGCAGGGCGCATTTGGTTTGGCAGAAAACCTGGGCATTCCAAGAGCTGAAGCAAAAGAAATCATTGATAATTATAAAAAGGAATTTGTAGGCATTACGAGCTACATGGACAATACCATCAACTTTGCCAAAGAGAATGGATATGTAGAAACCCTGATGGGAAGAAAGCGCTGGTTAAAAGATATTGGTTCGGCTAATTTCACGGTTCGTGGATTTGCTGAGCGCAACGCTGTTAACTCACCCATACAAGGAACCGCTGCAGATATGATCAAACTCGCAATGATCAGAATTCACAAAGCCATTAAAGATGCGGGCCTTCAATCAAAAATGATCTTACAGGTCCACGATGAATTGGTGTTTGATGCTTTGCCAGAAGAACTGGAACAACTAAAACCCATTATTTTAGATAATATGCGCGCTGCTTTACCATTACCAAACGGAGTTCCTGTAGAAGCAGAATTGGGCGTTGGAGAAAACTGGTTACAGGCTCATTAGTAATAAGTCAAAAATCAAAATTAAAAAGTCAAAAACTGGGCGAAGAAATAAAAGAAAAATAAAGCAATGAATCAAAACGAAGCCACCATCAATAAATTCTATTCTGCATTTCAACAACTAGACTATGCCACTATGCAATCTTGCTATCATCCAGAAGCAGTATTCAATGATCCTGCCTTCGGGTTATTAGATGCCGAATCAACCAATGCCATGTGGGAGATGTTATGTAAACAGGCAAAGGATTTTTCATTGACTTATGGAAACATCCTTTTGTTAGACGAAGAATATACTACCTGTGAATGGAATGCGAAATATGTGTTTTCTAAAACAGGAAGAAAGATCAATAATAAGATCAAAGCCTATATGCGATTCAAGGATGGTTTGATCATTGAACATACAGACGGATTTGATTTTTATAAATGGACGCGGATGGCGCTCGGCTTGCCTGGGTTTCTTTTGGGTTGGAGTAATTTTATGCAAAGAAAAATTCAGAAAAAAGCAAGGACCGGATTAATAAAATTCATGGAATCAAAATAAATAAATATGCAGATAGATTGGGGATTTTTTTGGGTGATCGCCAGTAGAATTGGAAGCAGGTATTATATCATCGCTGGTATTGTATTTGTGATTTTCTATGTGTTATTGAAGAAAAAATGGCAATACAAAAAACTGCAACCAAAAGATGCGAAGAGTTCTGATTTTCTAAGAGAGATCTTGTATTCATCTGGAACAATTTTAATTTTTTCCTCCTTTATTCTATTCCTCCACAATCCAGCAATAGCGCCCTATACAACAAGGTATTTGCATATTGAAGATCATGGATGGGTATATTATTTTGCTGTCTTCCCCATCCTATTTTTAATTCACGATACTTATTTTTATTGGGCGCACAGAATCATGCATCATCCTGTCTTATTTAATTGGATTCATTTGGTGCATCATAAATCAACCAACCCCTCTCCTTGGGCTGCATATGCTTTTCATCCGCTTGAGGCAATCGTAGAACAGGGTGTTGTATTTATTTTTTATTTAACACTTCCCATTCATATTACACACCTCGTGTTTTTCTTTTTATTCTCGATCATCTATAATATTTATGGGCATCTTGGATATGAATTATATCCGAAGAATTTCAATCGATCATTGTTGGGTAAATGGATCAACACTTCTACCAATCACAACCAACACCACCAATTTTTTAAAGGGAATTATGGCTTGTATCTATTATTCTGGGATCGAGTAATGGGAACGATACGAGACGACTACGACGAAAAGTTCGACGATATTACCAGTAGAAAGTCTTAAAGTTTTGGAGCAGTTTTTTTATAAATGGGAACGGTACTGCAAGGTTCGCCATACATGATACTTTTTACAAACGGGCGTAACCGGTTTGTAATTTCTACATAAGCAGTTTCCGGAATAGACACATCACCACAACCCTTTACTACAACACGTTTGTCTTCGTAAGCAGCAGCATCAAAAACAGCAAGGTTTTTTAGAAACAAGCTGTTGATTAGTTTTTGTTCGTCACCAAAAACCACGTCTTTCGCAACTGGTTGAAGATAACTTGCCACTAACATATAGGCCCACATCGGGATGATGGCATCAACAGAACAAGTGATCGCAACAAATGCGTCTTGATAAACCGTCCAGTCTGTGGTTTGCAATGCAGCACGAAAATCTTTTTCTTTAAGGATGAGCTCCATAAACAAGTACCCTTTCAAATCGAATGTCTTGATCGTTCCTTTTGGGTAAAACGCTTCCAGGTCCAACGTAATAAGACCACTCTCTGCCACTTTATTTACGAAAATCTCTTCTGCCATAAAAATAGTATCTGAGCAAAATTAAGTATTTGGAAAGCAATAAAGTTTCGTTATCGGTAAAACAAAACGCCCGTCACGAGTTCACGTGACGGGCGTTTAAAACTTATTCTTAAAATCGATTAATAGAATTTAGTACGGTTATCAGTAATAGAAGCGGTTTTCTTTAAAGCTTCCACACCTCTAAATGCTGCCATACGTGCAGACTGGATCAAAGTTTGTTTGAATGCAGTTTCGTCCATTGCTGCTGGCTTAGCAGAATTATTATCTACTCTTACTGCGAAAACACCAGAAGTACCAGCAATTGGTTCACTGATCTTTCCTTGTAGCGCCTTGTTGAAAGCAGCTCCGATCACTTTTGGTTCGCTACCCATATTTGGAATAAAAGGAGCGGCAAAAGAAAGACTGTCGGTATGCATCACGTTTGTTCCTGCGCTAGCAGCAATTGCTTCCAGTGTATTTCCTTTGATCTTTGTATCGATCAAGATCTTAGCTTTTTTAGCGCTTCTTACAATGTTCTCACAAAGTGGACGGGCTTCAGCAACCGACATGGTTCCTGCTTTGTTCACAGCAGAAATGATTGCAACGATATCTTTATCTCCAATTTCAAACGGATCAGAAACATCACCAGCACTGTGTTCATAGATCCAACGAACCAATTGACGACTAGCGCCTAATCCAACGATCTGAACATCATTTGCTTTAATATCGTTTCCAACAAGTATTTGTTTAGAACCTTTAATAGCATTTTCATCGAATGCTTTTCTGTTCTTAGCGCTTGCAGCAAATTGTGCAGCTGCACCACTTGCTCCGCTGATCGTTTCATTACTAGCGATAATTGGTTTAGCAACGTAAGCGATCTTATATGCTGGGCCGAAATTCTTTTGTCCCAATACTTCAATATAGTGGTAACCAAAATCTGTTTTAACAACAGACTTAGATCCAACTGGATGATCAAAACAATAGTCGTTAAAAGGGATTACCATTTGACCTTGAGCAAAGAAAGGATATACTCCACCCTTTTCTTTACTACCGCCATCATCAGAATATTTAGCACAAAGCGCGGCAAAATCTGCACCACCCTTCACAGCGGTTGCAATACTATCGGCTAATTTTTGTGCAGTTGAATCGGCACGTAAAACCTGACCAGACTGAGGGTTCACTGTACCAATTAAAATATGGCGAACAGTTACACTATCAGGCCAGTTTTTAATCCCTACCATCTTTGCTAGTATATAACTAGAACCATCTAAGTATGGTCCGTATATACCACCAATAGGAAGTTTGGTTAATGAGTCTTTATAAGATTGTTGCAATTTTGTTTTACTGAAATAGCTATCATAATAAGCAATATCAGATCCTATTTTAGCAACATATCCTTTTGCATCGTTTGTAGCAGCAAAATCATTTTTGTATGATTTAACTTGATTTAAAACAGTCAATGAATCTGTTTGAGAAGGAGCGGCATCAAAACCAACATAAACAATTGATCTTGTTTCTTCTTCTTTCTTAAACTGATTGCTATGTTTATTAACGTACGCACTAATTTCTTCATCGCTAACTTTTACGGTACTGTCAGAAACTGACGCGTAGGGTGCAAAAGCATAAGAAATACTCGAAATGGCATTATTATCTGCTTGTTGTTTTTCGATCAACCATTTTGGTATATATGCTGCCTGTTGCAGAATACCCTGATATTTATTGCGCATTGCCTGCTCAATAGTAGGTTCGATATAAACTGTATTGATCATTTTGATCTGATCAGCATTTTTGCTTTTTTTGATATTAGCAATTGCTTGCTTGGCATCATTTACACGAAACACTCCAGTTTTAGGATCTGTGAACTCTTGTTTTAAAGGAGAGTTATCTCCGAAAAGAATATCAGATAATTCATTAGAAGTTACTTGAATCCCTAATTTATCGAATTCTTGTTGCATCACAATTCTCTCAACTTCTTGATTCCATAAAGAACCGATCAATTGTTCTCTTTGTGCACCTTGAGAACCATACATACGTTCTTGTAAGGTTAATTTTTCTTCAAAAGCTAAACGCTCGATCTTTTCACCATTAACTTTACCCAATGTGGTATTATCGGTGGACCTACCACCGCGACGTACACCATCCTGTAGAATAAATGCGATCAATGCTAAAGCAATGATCCCGAAAATGATCCAGGCACCTTTGTCACGAATACTTTGAATGACAGACATAATAGACGATTAAATAATTGATTTTAAGGATGGCAAAAATAGGGGAAAAAACATTAGAATAAGTTGTGGAAAAGCGGTCTAAAGCATTAATTGGGGCTATTTTGCCGACTTGTTGATTTTTAGAATGCGTTTGTTTTTGGCTTGATACTATAAAATTGGGAGTTTACAGACCAAATACTATCCACATAGGCCTGTGCGAAAATGGCAAAATCGGTGCAAAACCTCGGTTTTTACAAAATGAAAAGTGGATAATGGTCGAATAAGTTCAAGTGTTTTGGATGATTTTCAAGAAACACAGAATTTAAGATCATTCTATCCGCAGTTAATTAACAGTTATTAAAAAGTGGAAACTGAAAAAGAAGGAATGTGAAATGGTACATTCACAAATGTGGAAATGAGTGATAAAATCAAGTAACTATTCATTTTTATACTGTTAACTAACTGTGAATAGAAGGGGATAAGCTTTAGATAATTAACTTTGCTATTTGGGGATAACAAACTTATTAAGATATTAACAGCCCTAATAGTAATAGTGGGTTATATAAATAAGTATTATTAAATACTATTACAAGGATTATGAACATTTCAAAAGAAGCAATTTTAAAAAAAGGATTTGTTGATCTTGAGCTTGATGCGCAATTGGATTTATTTGCCGAGATTGAGCGTCTAAAGAAACAAAAAAATGCAATCATTTTGGCGCACTACTACCAGGAACCTGATATTCAGGATGTGGCAGATTATATCGGAGATAGTTTGGGATTGGCACAAAAGGCCGAGCAGACAGATGCTGACGTGATAGTCTTTGCTGGAGTGCATTTCATGGCAGAGACCGCAAAGATTTTAAACCCAAACAAAAAGGTTTTATTACCCGATCTAAATGCAGGATGTTCGCTCGCAGACAGTGCTCCAGCTGATTTATTTAAAGCATTTAAAGATAAAAATCCAGATCATTTAGTAGTTTCTTATATCAATTGTTCTGCAGATATTAAAGCCCTCTCAGATATCATTTGTACATCAGGAAATGCAGAAGCGATCATTGCAAGTATTCCAAAAGATCAGCCCATTATTTTTGCACCTGATAGAAATCTTGGCGCTTATTTAAATAAGATCACTGGAAGAAATATGTTGTTATGGAATGGTGCTTGTATGGTGCATGAAATTTTCAGTTTAGAGAAAATAACCAAACTAAAAATCCGTCATCCAAAAGCAAAACTTATTTCTCATCCAGAATGTGAAGAAGCAATTCTTAGAATTTCTGATTATGTAGGTAGTACCACACAATTATTAAAATATACCCTTACAGACCCAACACAGGAATATATTGTTGCAACAGAAACAGGGATCCTGCACCAAATGCAACAGAATAACCCAAATAAGACCTTTATACCTGCGCCACCAACAAACAATTGTGCGTGTAACGATTGCCCGCATATGAAGCTGAATACCCTCGAAAAACTGTATTTATGTATGCAGTATGAGCAACCGGAAATAACAATGGATGAAAATTTAAGGATCGCAGCAAAAAAACCGATGGACAGGATGTTAGCAATTAGCCGGGCTGCCGGATTAATTGGATAAAAAAGAAAAATTCTAAAAACAACGATTTTGGCATAAAAAGGGGTGAAAATCCCCTTTTTTAGTGTAAAAAGGTTTTAGTTTGGCTAAAAAGTGAGCATTTTTTGAAAAACCCTGATTAGCTTTAATTTGTAAAAAAAAGGAGAAACTAAAGGGGTTAGTAAAATAAATACTAAAAAAATTAGTTTATAATAAAAAACATTCCTACTTTTATTCTCCATTAAATTTCAATTCTAAATAACCCATTATGAGTAACGCAGAAAAATTAAAGGCATTAAAACTTACCATGGATAAGATCGATAAAGATTATGGTAAGGGAAGTGTGATGATGATGAACGAAAAAAGCCAGGACGCCATGGAAGTGATCTCAACAGGATCCATTGGTTTAGATGCTGCGCTTGGGGTTGGCGGATTACCAAAAGGAAGAATTATAGAAATATATGGGCCAGAATCATCTGGTAAAACCACCCTTGCGATCCACGTGATTGCTGAAGCACAGAAAAGGGGCGGGATGTGTGCGATCATTGATGCGGAACATGCATTTGATAGCTCTTACGCAAAAGCGCTGGGTGTTGATGTAGATAATTTATTGATCTCGCAACCTGATTATGGTGAGCAGGCCTTAGAGATTTGCGATCGTTTAATTCTGTCTGGTGCACTTGATGTAGTAGTAATTGACTCAGTAGCGGCCCTGGTTCCTAAAAGCGAATTAGAGGGTGAAATGGGTGATAGTAAAATGGGATTGCATGCTCGTTTAATGAGTCAGGCGCTTAGAAAGTTAACTGCAACGATTAATAAGACGAATACAATTTGCATATTTATCAACCAGTTGCGGGAAAAGATTGGGGTTATGTTTGGAAATCCAGAAACCACAACCGGGGGTAATGCATTAAAGTTCTATGCTTCAGTGCGTTTGGATATTAGAAGAATGACTCAAATCAAAGATGGTGATGTAGCTGTGGGTAATCATGTAAAAGTGAAAGTGGTTAAAAATAAAGTAGCTCCGCCTTTCCGTGCCGCAGAATTTGATATTGTTTTTGGTCAGGGAATTAGTAAAGTGGGTGAAATAATTGATATGGGTGTTGAGCTTGGAATTGTAAATAAAAGCGGAAGTTGGTTTAGTTATGAAGCCAATAAATTGGGTCAGGGTAGGGATTCGGTTAAAACCCTCCTACTCGATAACCCAGAATTAGCCAACGAAATTGAAGCCAAGATTCGCGCTAAGATCTTAGAAGTAAAAACTGCCGCAGAAGCATAAATAAGTTTGACGGGTTAGTAAGTCAGCCACTCCGAAAGGGGTGGCTTTTTTTATACCCGCCTCCAAACCCCAAATATTGGAATCTAGTATATACTATAAATAGAAAATAAGCGTTCTAAGGGACAGATTCCAGGTAAAAAATGACCAGGCTGACAATGTTTTACTTAAAAAATTAAATAGTAAAGGTAATAATGAAGGCAAACTCCTACATCCCTGCCCTAACAGGCGTAAGAGCCATTGCGGCTTTTTTGGTGTTTTTTCATCACTTTAACCAATTAGATTTCCCCTTCCCACTAAGAAGAACACTCAATGAATTTCATATGGGCGTAACGATGTTCTTCTTATTAAGTGGTTTTCTAATTTGTATGCGGTATTACGACACCTGCGAATTATCAGAAAATTGGTTTAGGAAATATATCAAAAACAGGATTGCACGGATTTATCCGATGTATCTTTTATTAACACTGGTAACGTTCGGACTATATTTTATGTTTGGAGGGGAAGCTAGCGTTTTAAACGGATTTGATACGCCAGTAGTGATTATGTTGATGAATGTATTTTTCCTGCGTGGTTTTTTTGATGACTTAAAGTTTACAGGAGTAGGACAAGGCTGGTCGCTTACCGTCGAAGAATCCTTTTATTTTTTAGCGCCGCTGTTTTTTATGCAGATGAAAAAGAATAAAAAAGCCATTGTTTATTTACCGCTCCTTTTATTATCAATCGGATCTGTGTTGGTTTTGATCTTCCGAAACTTTTCGTTTTATGGTTTCTTTGGGAATTTTACATTCATGTTCCTATATACCTTTCTTGGAAGGTGTGTGGAGTTTTTTATAGGCATGGGACTTGCGCTGATCATACTAAAAACCAATGAGAATGATCGAAAACATCCCGTTTTCACCATTTTAGGGATTTTTGGAATTGCGGGTAGTATTGGAATCATGGCTAGCATACCTTTGAATGGAATTGAATATGGTTTGTACCACCCCATTGGAATTATTACAAATAATTTGGTATTGCCCATTGGAATTGCATTCTTTTATTTTGGGGTGATTAAAGAGGGGTCCATCATCAGGACATTTCTTTCATCAGCAACAATGCAGCTTCTGGGAAAAAGCTCGTATATATTTTATCTAATACATATTGGCGTGATCGCAAATTTTGCAAAGGTTTGGACAAGATCGGGGGTTGACGCATTTTACGGATGGTTAGAAAAAAATAATTACGACTGGTTATCTGAACACTTGAACGACAGTGTTCTCTTTATTGGAA
>CAIYAG010000104.1 GCA_903924075.1 uncultured Bacteroidota bacterium
AAAAAATGCGGGCTTTCAAAAAATTTGCTGAACCTGTTCCACTGCCAAACCATCTCTCCTGTTTCATTTTCTAAAACAACTGCCGCGTCATTAAAATGGATAATGAATTTGTCTTTGAAAGTATCTGCTTTTTTATAAATGTTGTTGGGCAAAAAATACCAGAATGAAGCCATTAAACCCATCCAAATAACAGAGCCCAAAAAGAATGGTTCCGGCCTGATTTTTTTGGTATAAAAAAGTATTGCTGATAAAATCGAAAAGACGTTTACAAGGATTAGCATCACTCTGATTTCTGGGCTTTGCCAAAAATGATAACGTAGTGCCTGAATTACTTTCGGTTTCTGATAGCTGAAGCTCAATTGCATCTGCCAAAAGTATTACCCAATGTAGAAACCACAAATTATTTTACGGAACTAAACTCCTGAGCGAGTTTTTCAATGGTTGCATTTTGCAATCTATTTGTACCTGCTGCAATAATGATCTTATAACGGAAGGTCGCAGATTCACCCTTGGCCAATTTAAAATTCAATACAGTTTTGCCATTGGAAAACACTTTTTGTCCCAAGGGATTGGCAGCAAACAAACCATAATTACGTGCGTGCCAGTAAGTAGGATAGCCTGGATTTTTCGGATGATCGATCATTACGATACTGATAGAATCTCCTCCCAGCTTGCCATATAACATACACCAATTTCCCCTTGTGCCCCAAGCGGCATCTCCTTGTTTACCTTCACTTGTTAGGTAATTTCCTGTAACAGTACTATCCTTATTGGCTTTCACATAGGTTACAATGCCACTGGCATCAGTATATTTCTTTGTTTCTGAAATAGGTAATTCTAATTCGTGTGCAACGCGCAAACCTAACATGCCATCTTTCACATCGTTGAAATTGACATCTTCAATTGCTGTGAGTTTGGTAATGCGTTCGATTACCCGATCATTCCCAATGGTACTAAAATTTAAATCGGTTGTTTCTACTAACAATACTTTTTTTTGTTGATCAGTCCAATCGGCTGTATATGCTACACTTGCCTGCTTCCCACTTTTCGTGTGCAGAATTTTTTGAGTGCGGACCCATCCATAATTTTTTTTCTTATCTGCTTCGATGGCATAAGAATTATTCCAGAAGTCGAGTCCGTTCACACTCTCATAATTAAACCAAAGTCCAATATGATGTGGATGGTCTACAGGATCATTGGGCGCAGGATTCCAAGGGAACCCTCTTGTGATTGTTTTGCCATTTGCTGCGTAGATCGGATAGAGAAAGGGCTTCTCCATCGTATCTGTATAGATCAGGTCTGTAAAGGGCTTCCCATCAATAGTAATAACAACTTTTTTTTGTGAAGGCAGATCTTTAACGTTAAAACTATTTTTATTCGTTTGTGCCATCATTATTGAAGGCATGCAAAAAATAGCAAGTACGATCAATAACTGTTTCATAAATTTTATTTATTGAACGATCGTTTTTTTATTCCCAACAAGTAAGTGCATGATCAACCATGCTAACAAATAGGCCCCAGCACATACAAAGAACATGATATAGTAGGCAATTTCAATTTTATTGATTGACCGATAATACACAAACATATTTTTCTGAACAAATAGAGAAAGCAGGATACCACCAACAGATCCAAACATGCCACCAATGCCTGTTACAGAGCCTGTTGCAGACTTTGGAAACATATCACTTACAGTTGTGAAAATATTGGCGCTCCATGCCTGGTGTGCTGCAGCTGCTAATCCTATTACGCCTACTGCCAACCACATATTAATTTCACCTAAGATCAACGCACCCACAACGGGTACTACACAAAATGCATAGATCAACATCGATGTTTTACGCGCTTTTAAAACAGGCCATCCCAATTTATTGATGAAATAAAGTGGCAACCATCCGCCTGCAATACTGCCAACTGTTGAAACGATATATACTACTGCAACGGGCCAACTAGCTGCAGTAATTTTCATATGATACATGCTCTCAAAAAAATCTGGCAACCAGAAAATATAAAACCACCAAATTGGATCAGTTAATAATTTTCCGATCGCGAAAGCCCATGTCTGCCTGAATCCCAGCAGTTTTGCCCAAGACATTTTTGGTTGACTATCATCTGCTACAGTACCAACTTCAGATTCGTTATCGCTTTCTATAAATGCAAGTTCTTCGGCAGATAGTTTATGCGATCTTCTCGGTACTTCGTATAAAATGAACCAAAAGATCAACCATACAAACCCCAATAAACCAGTAATAATAAATGCCCATTGCCATCCCCAATTCGCCACAATGAATGGCACAGTTAAGGGTGTAAGAATGGCGCCGATATTGGCGCCAGAATTAAATATGCCTGTTGCAAGAGCTCTTTCTTTTTTGGGAAACCATTCTGCTACTGTTTTGATCGCAGATGGAAAGTTTCCGGCTTCAGCCAGTCCCAACGCACCCCTTACAATTTGAAATCCTACAACAGTATTTACTAAAGCGGTTGCAATACCGGCCAAACTCCAAAAAAATGTCGACAAACCATAACCCAATTTAGTTCCCAACTTATCGATCAATCTTCCTGCTCCTAATAAACCAATGGCGTAAAAAACTTTGAACGTGATCTCTACATTGGAATAATCACCATCGGTCCAACCCATCGTTTCTGTGAAGGTTGATTTTAAAAAACTGATCACACTTCGATCGATATAGTTGATGGTGGTTGCAAAAAATACGAGTCCACAAATAGACCAACGGTATTTCCCTAGCTTAGCAGCAGTCATGATTATGATTTGATAGTACGAATAATGGCAAGTGCGTCTTCAGTAGCCTTTGTTATTTGAGCATAATCTTTATTCTCCAATAATTGCTTTGTGATCAATTTGCTTCCCATACCAACCGCGCAAACACCAGCTTTATACCAGCCTGCAATATTATCTTTATCTAACTCTACACCTCCAGTTGGCATAAACAATAAGCCAGGAAAAATTTCTTTGATCGCAGATAAAAATCCTGGACCCAGAATATTTCCCGGAAACAATTTGATCATCTTAGCTCCCAATGTCTCTGCTTTGATGATCTCAGAAGGAGTCATACAGCCAGGTACCCAAAGCATATTATTTTTATCTGCAACAGCAGCCACTGATTCCACCAAACCCGGACAAATGATATAATCTGTACCAGCATCAATAAATGTTTGTGCCATCTCACCATTCTTGATAGTTCCTATACCTAGATACATTCCTTTAAGTTCTGTATCACATACTTTTCTCATTTCTATAAAATTCTTCAAAGCTGCTTCACCACGATTGGTATACTCAACTGCTCGAATACCTGCTGCGTACAATGCTTTCAGTACTTCAATACTAACAGTTGTGTCTTTATAAAAATAGAGCGGAAGAATGCCCTGTTGAGGGATCAGATCTAGGATTGCTTGTTTCTTTTCCATATAGCTTTTTTTCGTAGTGCAATGTTATTTTAAAAGGCAATGATTTTTTTTAAATACTACGCAATCGATTGCGTAATTTGTTGCACAAAATCAGCCTGTTTTTTTTTCTTGCACATGAATTTCACCCAACTTTGGGCTGCCTTTGAAGATAATTAAAATTTTGAACTACCTACTTATTTATCAAACACGATTAAAATGCCAAAAAAAGTTGTTACCCTAGGAGAAATCATGATGCGTTTATCAACGCCTGGTCACGAGCGCTTTGTTCAAAGCGATAGTTTTGACGTGACTTATGGTGGTGGTGAAGCAAATGTTGCCGTTGCACTTTCTAATTACGGTTTAAACGGGGTATTTGTTACCAAAGTTCCAGACAATGCACTTGGTCAGGCTGCGATCAATCATATTCGCCGTTATGGAGTTGATACTCAATTCATCGCTCGTGGCGGTGCAAGATTAGGAATCTACTTTTTAGAAACAGGCGCTTCTATGCGTGCATCACAAGTGATCTACGATCGTGCAGGTGCTTCTGTAGCAGAAATGGATATCAATGAATTCGATTTCGATAAGATCTTAGAAGGTGCTAGCTGGTTTCATACCACTGGTATAACTCCTGCTTTAAGTGATAAAGCTGCTGCATTAACAGAAGCTGCACTAAAAGCTGCAAAAGCAAAGGGCATTACTACATCAATCGATTTGAACTACCGCAAGAAATTGTGGAGCAAGGAGAAAGCTAGAGAAGTAATGACCAGACTTTGTAAGTATGTAGATGTTTGTATCGGCAACGAAGAAGATGCAGATACCACTTTAGGTTTCAAAGCAAAAGGAACTGATGTAACAAAGGGTGAATTGAACCTAGATGGTTACAAAGACGTGTTCCAACAAATGAAAGAAAAATTCGGGTTTAAATATATCGCTTCTACTTTACGTGAAAGCCATAGTGCTTCTGATAATGGATGGAGTGCATTGGTATATGATGGCAGTGAATTCTATCACACCAAATCATACGAAGTGCGTATCGTTGACCGTGTAGGAAGTGGCGATTCATTTGCGAGTGGATTCATTTATGGTTTGGTAACTGGTATGCCAATGGCCGACGCTGCAGAATTTGGCGTTGCTGCATCTGCTTTAAAACATACTATTCCTGGCGACTTGAACCATGCTACACTTAACGATGTGAAAGAGTTGATGAAAGGTGATGGTTCAGGTAGGGTTCAACGTTAAATTCATTTAAAAACGATTTATGATCTTAGATAGTTTAGCATCCGCTTCAAAATATACAAGCTTACATCCTCTTTTCGAAAAGGCTTTTGCCTATATCGCATCAGTTGATTTAAATGCATTGGAAGTTGGAAAATTTGATATTGATGGTGCTGCACTTCGAGGAATTGTTTCTGATAAAAAAGGAACAACTGCGGAAGAAAGTACTGCAAAATTTGAATGCCATAATGCACATATTGATATTCAAGTTTGCATCAGAGGTAAAGAAACCATTGGCTGGAAACCACGTAGCACCTGCCAGGAACAAAAAGGGGAATACAACCCAGATAAAGATGTGTTGTTCTACAATGATGCACCAGATATGTTTTTTGGGTTAACAGACAATCAGTTTGTGATCATCTATCCAGAAGACGTGCATGCGCCAATGATCGGGGATGATACCATCAAAAAGTTAGTGATAAAAGTTAGAATTTAGTTTAATAGCAAGCAAGCAATCGTACTTCATACATAGCGGTATGGGGTGCGATTTTTTTTGCCCCTACTTTTCAAAGCCCGATTCAACTTGTAGAATTTCTTGCTCTGTTGCATCGCCTTGCTCTTGTAGTTTTCCAAACGCAGCTGCTGTGGCATAATTGAGCAATTCTTGTGGATCATTCGGATTGGTGATAAATCCATAGATCAAGCCTGCCATAAAACAATCGCCACTTCCCGAACGATCTACTACCCCTGCACAACTAAATTCCTTTGAGCAATAAGCAGTATCCTTTAATTGTAAAGTAGTATAATAAAGGATCTGTTCATCGTTGCTATCAAAGCGATAGGTATTTGCTACTGCTTCACATGTTGGATATTGCTCCATGATCAGCATTGAAGTTTTTTCGGCATGATCCAGATATGCCTGCTTTGATTGGTATTGATGAATAGCTTCATCCACATCAATTCCCAACAAACTATTCGCGCTCCAAATATTTCCCATGATCAGGTTGCAATAACTTACCAACTGAGGCATGATCTCTTTGGGGTCCTTTCCATATTTCCAAAGCTTCGAACGGTAATTCAAATCAACAGAGATCTTCAAACCCTTTCTGGATGCAACTTGTAAAGCTTCTAAACAAATATCAGCGATTGATTGGTTCAATGCCGGACTGATCGCAGTAAAATGAAACCAATCAACACCTTCAAATACATTTTCCCAATCAATTACGCCTGGTACTAATTCAGAAAAAGAAGAGTGTTCTCGATCATATACAACGCCACCTTTAATATCTGCTCCGGTTTCTAAATAATATAATCCAATTCTACTGCCAGCTAATCGAATAGCACTAGTGTCGATATGTTTTGCAGAGAGGTAATTGATCACGTACTGACTCATGAAATTATCTGGAAGTACCGTACAATAACGTACAGGAATATTCCATCCTGCCAATGCAGTGGCTACATTAGCTTCAGCGCCACCTACAAATAACTTCATGGGTTGCTTTTGCTGATGGTATTTTTTGGATGATGGTGAAATACGAAGTAGCAATTCACCCATACACAAAACTTTTTTCATCTGCAATAATTAAACTTTTAGCGCATATCGGCGATTGCAACAGGATCCATATCTGTGAAAGTATAATTCTCACCAGCCATCGCCCAGATAAAGCCATAGTTTGTGGTACCAGGGCCACAGTGTACCGACCATGGAGCAGAAATCACCGCTTCGTGATTTGCCATTACTACATGTCTTGTCTCTTGAGGCTCGCCCATTAAATGAAATACACGGTGTTGTTCTGGCAGATCGAAATAAAAGTAAACCTCCATTCTTCTGGTATGTGTATGTGGAGGAACTGAATTCCAAACACTTCCTTCAGCCAATACAGTCAAACCCATTACAAGCTGGCAACTTTGTATACCCTGCTCATGAATGTATTTATAGATGGTCCGTTTGTTAGCAGTTGCCGTTTCGCCTAAATGAACCGGTGAAGCATTTTCTTTTTTCATCATTGTATTCGGATAGCCATGATGCGCTGGTGTTGACATCAAAAAGAAATCAGCAGGTGCATCACTTGAGGCACTTGAAAACTTTACATCAACAGTTCCCTTTCCCAAATAAACAGCGTCTAATTTATTTAACTCATATACTATTCCATCTGCTTCAACGATACCCGCTCCACCCACATTAATGATCCCCAATTCTCTACGTTGTAAAAAATATTCGGCTCTCAATTCTGCCTCATTGTGAAGCGGCACTTTTTGATGAACAGGTTTCACTCCCCCAATGATCACCCGATCATAGTGCGAATACACAAGATGCAATTTGTCTTCCTGCATCAATTCCTGCACCAAAAAATTTTCGCGCAATTCCGCAGTACTCATTCCTTTCACTTCCTTAGGGCTATTCTGAAATCTTATTTCCATAATAATGTAATGTTTGTTTTTTCTTAGATGTTCCCCCGGCTTGAAAGCCGGGGTTAACGTATTCATTTTGAAAACCTATCTTCACTCTTCACTCTTCACTTTTATCTTTTATCTTTTCACTTTATCGTCCCATCCATCCCCCATCCACTGTAAGTATCGTTCCGGTCACATAATCTGATGCTGAAGAAGAAAGGAAAATAGCTGGTCCTTTAAAATCTTCGATCTCGCCCCATCTTCCTGCTGGAATTCTTTCTAAGATAGACCTGCTACGATCTGGATCATTTCTCAATGCTTCGGTATTATCAGTTGCAATATATCCCGGTGCAATACCATTTACTTGAACGCCTTTCGATGCCCATTCGTTTGATAAAGCTTTGATCAAACTACTTAAAGCGCCTTTACTTGCAGCATATCCTGGCACATTGATCCCACCTTGAAAACTTAATAAAGAACAAGTGAAAATTATTTTACCAGACCCATTAGCGATCATATCCTTACCAATTTCTCGAGCAAGGATAAATGGAGCATCTAAATTGAGCGATAATACTTTATCCCAATATTCATCAGGATGTTCTGCTGCAGGTTTACGTAAAATCATTCCCGCATTATTAATTAAAATATCAATGCGCGGATTTTCAGATTTTAATTTTGTAAGAAATACATACAGGCTATCTCTATTGGTAAGGTCTGCTTGGTAGGCAGTAAATTTTCTACCTAATGCTTCTACAGATTTAGATACTTCACTTCCAACTAATTCAATGGAACCTGAAACGCCAATAATATCTGCACCAGCCTCAGCTAATCCAATTGCCATTGCCTTCCCTATACCTTTATTACATCCAGTTACTAATGCTAGCTTTCCGCTTAAATCGAATATTTTCATTTCTGAATTTTATTTACAATGAGTTTTTATACTTCCGGTGTGATGGCTTGCAGATTAAAATAATTGCGTGCATTCCGATAACAAATATCTTGAATTACTATACCGATCCAAGCTTCATCATTAGGCAATTCACCTCTTTCAATTTCTTCCCCAAATAAATTACACAAGAGTCTGCGGAAATATTCATGCCGAGGGAATGATAAGAAGCTTCTTGAATCTGTGAGCATTCCAACAAATCTACTGAGTAATCCCATGTTTGAAAGTGCATTCATTTGTTTTACCATACCATCTTTCTGATCCAGGAACCACCATGCAGCACCAAATTGAATTTTGCCAGGCATGGAACCATCGTTGAAATTACCGATCATGGTTGCCATTAATTCGTTATCGGCAGGGTTTAAATTATAAAGAATCGTTTTAGCCAATTTATTATCTGAATCAAGCTTTCCCAAGAATTTAGAAAGCGCTCTTCCCTGTGAAAAGTCGCCGATTGAATCCCAGCCTGTATCCGGACCCAGTTGTTGCAGCATCCTAGTATTATTATTTCTCAATGCTCCTAAATGAAATTGTTGTGCCCAACCTTTTTCATGATCCCATTCTGCAAAATGAATGAGCATTGCAGATTTGAATTTCTTTTGTTCTATTTCGTTCAACTCTTTGCCACCATGTATTTTATCGAAAATGGTGTCTATTTCGGAGCCTGTAAAGTCTTCCGCATAGATCTCTTCCAAACCATGATCAGATACTCCACATCCAGCTTCGGCAAAAAAATCATGCCTATTCTGTAAGGCAAATAGATAGTCATCAAAAGATGAAATAGAAATATTGGTAACTGCTTGTAATTTTTTTACGTAGAGATTGAATTTTTCTGGACTAGTAACATTCATGGCATTATCTGGCCTGAATGCAGGAAGGATCGGAATCTCAAAACCATCATTTTTGATCTTTGCATGAAATGCTAAATCATCTACTGGATCGTCTGTAGTGCAAACCAATGCTACATTCATCTTTCTCAATAAATTCTTTACAGAAAATTCAGGCTTTTGTATTAATGCTGTGCTTGCTTCATAGATCTCAGATGCACTGTTTTCATTTAAGATGGTATCAATCCCAAAATAACGACGCAACTCTAAATGTGTCCAATGATACAATGGATTTCTAAGGGTATACGGAACAGTTTTTGCCCACTCCTGAAACTTTTCTTTGTCTGGTTGATTACCAGTACAAAAAGCCTCATCAATTCCATTGGTACGCATGGCCCTCCATTTGTAATGGTCTCCAGACAACCATGCTTCTGTAATATTTTTAAATTGGTGATCTACTGCGATTTGTTGTGGAAGCAGGTGGCAGTGATAATCAATTATCGGCATCTGCTTTGCATAAGAATGGTATAATTTTTCTGCTGTTTTGTTAGTCAACAAGAAATTCTCGTCTAAAAAATTTTTCATAATGCTTCTTTAAAATGCTATCCTATAAATCCTAAATATTTAAAGACTCACACCTCGCTTCCAAGGAATAAAGTCGTCCTGTCCGTGTACCTGTGCATGTACTTTTTGATTGCCACTTGCCACTTCAATAACAAAATCCATAATTCGCTCCCCAGCTTCCTCAATAGTTTCCTCTCCTTCAATGATCGTACCTGTATTGATATCAATAATATCACGCATTCGATCATATAATGCAGTATTGCTTGATAGTTTTACAACTGGAGTGATGGGATTACCGGTTGGGGTGCCAAGTCCGGTTGTAAACAATACAACAGTTGCACCAGATGCTACTTCTGCAGTTGTTGACTCTACATCATTACCAGGCGTACATAATAAATTCAATCCTGGCTTAGTAACTTTTTCTGGATAATCTAATACATCAACTACAGGAGATGTTCCTCCTTTTTTGGCTGCCCCGGCAGACTTGATAGCATCCGTGATCAAACCATCTTTAATGTTTCCAGGAGAAGGATTCATATAAAATCCGCTACCCGCATCTTCTGCTTTTTGATTATATATCTTCATCAAATGCATGAAACGATTTGCTTTTTCTTCATCCACACAACGATCGCTTAGTTCTTGTTCTACCCCACATAATTCAGGGAATTCAGAAAGGATGACCGTACCACCTAAAGCGATGAGCAGATCAGAAGTATACCCGATAGCAGGATTAGCGGAGATACCTGAAAATCCATCAGATCCTCCACACTCTAATCCAATTACTATTTTACTAAGCGGTGCTGGCTTCCTACTATTTTCGTTTGCATTGACTAAACCTGTAAATGTTTGCTTTATTGCGTTTGTAAGAAGTTTGGTTTCGGTTCCAGTTTTTTGTTGGTCCAATATATACAGTGGACGATCATATACAGGAATTCTTTTGGCTATCTCATCCTGCAACATCGAAACCTGGGCATTCTGACAGCCCAAGCTTAATACAGTAGCACCTGCGCAATTTGGATGGGTAATATAACCAGCTAACAGGGCACACAATGCTTGCGCATCTGACCTTATGCCGCCACAACCACCTTCGTGCGTGAGAAATTTGATGCCATCAATATTTTTGAAAATTTTTTCTGCCTTTGTTTCAGAAAGCATTTCCTCAAAAACTTCTTCCTCAATATTTGGTATTTCTTTTTTTGATTGATAGATGCTAGCAAGTTTCTTTGTGAACTGCTGATACTTTTTGGGTCTTGCATATCCAAGCTCTTCCAACAATGCTTCTTTCAACACATCAATATTTCGATTTTCACAAAAAACCATTGGAATAACCAACCAATAATTTCCCGTTCCCACAGAGCCATCTTTACGATAATAACCCATAAAGGTTCTATTGCGCCATTTATCAATATTGGGAAGTTGCCATTCCGTTCTTCTATTTCCCAATACATAACCGTCAGATGCATGACTGATATTTTCAGTTGAAATTCTAACACCCACTTCTAATAAGGTTTTGGCCTTTGCAACCAATACTCCATACATCGTGATAGCTTCACCTTCTTGTATTTGTACCGTAGTGAATTTGTGCTTAGCTGGAATGTCTTCTTTCAAAATATATTCTGCTCCATTAAAAACAATAGTTTCCCCTTTTACAAGGTCTTGTAAAGCCACTAATACATTGTCGTTGGGATGTACTTGTAATACCTTTCTTTTATTAAGCATGCGCTAATTTTTCAGCTTGTAAGTTTTGTAGAATATTTTTTGCTCCAATCGCTCTCAATTCATTGATCGCTTGAATAGTTTGATTTGTAAAATCTGGGATCGCATTCAAATCATATCCCCACAAACTAGCGTCTTTCAAAATTAGGGGCATCACGGTCTGTAAGTCTCCCATTTGCCAATATTTATTTAGCAATGCTGCTTTATCATCCGCCATCAGATATTCTTGCTCCCCAATTTTAGTATAATACAAATTATCAGGCTTTGTTGTTGTATCCAACATTAAAAGATAAGCTGCAAAACCCAATATCATTAATTTGGGTGCTGTTTGATTATCTGAAAAATGTTTTACCATTAGTGGTACAGTACGCATAGCCATTTTTGATGTATACTGCATACTAATATTGATCCATTTATGTTCTATTGAATGATTTCTAAAACGGTCAATCACCTGTTCTGCGAATTCTTGTGCAGTTGCCGCTTCAATTGATTTTGATAAGATCAATGGCTTGATCTCTTGTAACATCACAGATGCTACATAATTTCTAAAATAATCAACACTCATGGCATCTCGCACAGTCTCAAAACCACAATATAATGCCAACGCACAAGAAAAACTATGCGTTCCATTCAATAAACGAAGCTTCAACTCTTTGAATTGATTAATATTTGAAGCTATTTTGATGCCCTTATTAACTGATGCAAAAGAAAGGATGTTTTTGGTTCTTTCAGAATTGGTTTCAATAGCCCATAAACAATATGGTTCACACATGATCATTAAGCCATCTGTATAGCCCAGTTTATTTTCCTCTGCCGATTTTTCTGGTTCAGATAATTTTCCTGGCACAATGCGATCAACCAAAGAATTACAAAAATCGTTCGAGTCGTTCAACCAATGGATGAATAACTGATCCAACTCATTATAAGTGGCTAACTCCAGTACAATTTTTTTCAATACAGCTCCATTCTCTGAGATCAATTCTGTAGGTATGATTACCATACCTGAAGAAGTAGTTCCATGAAAAAACTGGTATCTATGCCATAAGAAACTTAGCAACTTAGCTGGAAACGAAACAGGGGGTGATGCAAAAATACTTTCCCTTACCAAGCTAATACCTACTTCTGTAGTATTTGAAATGATGATTTGAAGCTCTGGGTTCTCAGCGCATTTTAAAATTTCTTCCCAGTTTTGTTTAGCAGAAATTACCCGGCTGATAGAAGCATTAATGAATTTAGTATCCACTTCCTTGCCTTCTTCAAACCCTCTTACAAAAACCGTATATAATCCATCCTGATCAGCAAACATATCAGAACCACCACTTTCTGTTGATTTAACAACAACTATTCTTCCATTGAATATGTTTTGTGAATTGGCTTCATGAATAAAATAATCAGGTAGGCCTCTTAACAATACGCCAGTGCCAAATTGCAGCACTTTTTCAGGTAAAGACAATAACCGATCCGCAGGAATCTCAATCTGTTCTGGTTGTATCTTTTTTAATATCTCAGCATTTAATACCATCGCCAACTATTTATACAATTATTTATTTGCTGTTTTTTTTACCCAATTAGGGTAATCTTTTTCTAAAAGTTCCAATGGCCAAGTGCCATACCATCCATAACCAATTCTTCTTTCTTGCTCTATTTCTGACACTGCATATTTTTTAATACTATCCCTACCGCTAAACATGGGACGATTGGTACCAATCTCATAAAATCTAGCCCAAATAACAGCATTACTGTCTGGCAATATCACTCGATCTCTTCCCTTTGGTAATGAGGGTGCATCAATATCAACATATTTATAACCTGCAATTTTTACTGCATTAAACCAATCAATTGCAGCATTGATAGATGTCTTTATTTGATTAGATGGTTGAGGAATTCGCATTAAAAATCTTACGATACCAACCGACTCATCTCCACTAATAGAAACCAATTCAAATTTTCTAGCCATCTCAGGCACCAGCGTTACAGGATTATACTGGGCACACCATGCCGTTAATGTACCATTCGCGATGATCTGTGTTTTTAAAATGCAAGTGAGCGCTTTTTCTATGGCAATTTTGGAAACATTTATAAAAATGGGAGATACCTGTTCAAAAACATTTTTCTTTTCAACAATATCCTGCAAAATGTTTAACACATTCACCATGGCATTATCGTTATAAGTGATCTGTGCCCTATACAAACTTGCATCAGGGAAATATTGCGGCCATCCACCTTTTGCATTCTGTGCCTTTAAACAATACCTGATGCCTTTTTCTGCAGCTTCTAAATAATGTGTATTCCCGGTTTTCTTAAATGCATTTACTAAATACTTAATTTCTCTGGATGTTGCATCATTATCAATAGTGGCGTCATTGTGCAAAGAGTCTGCCTTTGTAATTTTCATTTCGGCTTCAGTCATAGCATGATGATAATCAACCTTAACTTCATTAACAGCTTTAGGCCATCCACCAATAGCACGTTGATATACCAACATTCTCTCAGCGATGCTATCCACAGTTCTATTTTCTTTCTTTTTGGTGTTGTCGATTTGTTTTTGATTATCTGAAACGAAGATGGATTCAAAAACAACTTTTTCAGGATGCCAACTGCCATTAAATACCCATTCTGCATTGATATTTGTTGCAGTCGGACTTCCAAATGCCTGATTCAAATTATCTGCAAACCAACCATAATCGCCTCCTTCGCGGTGACAGTTTGAAAAGTAAACTCTATGACCCCATTGAATACTATTTTGAGGCTTTGAAGGATTCAAATAAATGGGGGTATCAGCCATGTTTTTGGGAAAGTGGCAATCAACTAAATAAAACTGCGCATCTCGATGATAACGTCCTAGCTTAAATCCATCCTCACCTTTGAAAGTACAATTCTTCAATACCGTTTTGCTTTCTTTTACTGCAGATCCATCATGCCAGATGGCAGCTACATTTCCATGCGCGTTAAAGACACAATTTTCAGCATAAGCCCAACCTCGAGGACAATAAAAATCTACACCCCCTTCCATTTCACAGTTTAGGAAATAGAATTGTCCATTCTCTTTATTCCAAGGGCTTACCGTATCACCACCATAAGCTTTGAAAATACAATTGCGCGCAATGAATCTTGTGGTGTTAAAAGAACGTATTGCCATTTGATGGCCACTTTTACGAACTGTCTTAAACGGATTCAAGCTATCTCCCGGACAATCTATATGCATTTCTTCTTTCAGATCAAACCCAAAATCGTTTGCAATGGTTAAATTCTCCAAAGCAATATCTGATCCGTCTAAATTCAAAGTTGCTACACCCCAGTCTTCCTTATTCTCGCAGCGCCAGATATCTCTTGCCAAAGAATATCGGATCTGCGTTTTTTCTTTGTCCTCACCAATAAGTGTAACAAAATCTTTTTTTATAAATAGTTTCTCTCTATAAACCCCGTTTTTTATAAAAATGATTCTATGAGCAGTAGCTTTTTCAGGTAAACTATTGATCGCATCCTGAATACTAGTGAAATTGCCATGCCCACTGATATCTACCACAATTGGTTTTTCAGCAGCAGTAACCAACAAGCCATTTGTTGAAAACAACAAAAGCAAAACAATATGTCTAACTAATTTTTTCAATGCAATATTTTATAAATTTAAAACCCATATATTTTTTTCACTCCTCACTCCTCACTCCTCACTCCTCACTCCTCACTCCTCACTTTTATCTTTTATCTTTTCACTTGTTTAACTAGCCATTTCACAAGGTCATTCGCCGCCTTACTATTTTCATAATCAGCTGGAATCTTTCTTCCATCCGTATACTCGTTATACAACCAAGGGTCGCCTACTGCAAACACAGTACCCTTTCCATACTTAGCAACAGCAACAATGATATCATTGCCTTCTGTAAGTGCCGCTTTGGCTGGACTTGTTACACTGATCTTGCAGATCTCTTTCAAGTATACTTTTTTCGTATTGGGGAATATTTCATTTCCTGCAGGAATCACAATCGCTCCTGTTTGATATTCTTTCCCCTTCACCATATTTCTACTTTGGTCATCGAAATGAATACCGAAGGTTTTCGCCAAATCATTAAAATGTGGCAATTCACAATTAGCACTATCATTCGCCATCATCACCAATACCCCACCTGCTTTTACCCATTCAGAGATCACTTTAATACTTGGCTCAAATATAAAATGGGGGTTTGCAGTTTCTTTTTTGGTATCCGGATCAACAATGATATAAACGTCTGCTTTTGACAAATTTTGAGAAGTTGGCAAGGTATCTAACTCCTGTGTTTTTAAACCGTGCGCACGAAAGATATCGCCCAAAAAAGAGAATCCATTTTGTTCTAACTGGTTCCAAACATAATGGTGTGGTTTTTCTATTCCTGCAACGTCTTTTTTATATTCGCGATTAAAATAGCGATCTAGTAAAACTGTTTTCCCTTTCCCTAAAGTAACGGTTGGCAAAAGTTCCATTTCGTTACTGGCAAGTAAAAATGCGCCTACACCTTTGGGATCATTGGTAACAACTTTTTCGCCTACATAATATTCATAGCTACCATCGCGATAGGGCGTACCACCCAAGCCACTTACAGCCACTGTACCTTTTAAATTTGTTTGTTGATGTTCATCCGTTTCAATGAATTCTTTGACAATACCGGCATATCCTTTTTTTGCGATCGGCAAATAGATATCTGGCAACCATCCCAAACGAACTGCTTTTGCGATGGTATATACAAACATGCTACTTGCTGAAGCTTCCTGATAATTCCCTTTATCTGCTGGTCTGTTCAAAACATCCCACCAAAGTCCGTTTTGTTTATCCTGCACTTTCTGAATGGCATCTGCATATCTTTTCAAAATGGCAATCAGTTCTTTTTTTCTAGGATGGTTATCTGGAAAATATTCCAACACATCAACCAACGCTACCCCATACCAACCCATTGCCCTAGCCCAAAAATTAGGAGAACATCCAGTAGATTTATTAGCCCATTTTTCTTCTTTCGATTCATCCCATCCATGATATAATAATCCAGTAGTTGCATCTCTTGCATGTTTTTCCATCCACACAAATTGATTGGCAATATCATCGAAAGCTTCTGGCTCGTATGCTGCAGCCCACTCTGCATAAAATGGCTCACCCATGTATAATCCGTCCAACCACATTTGATTCGGATATCTTTTCTTATGCCAAAAACCACCCTCCTTAGTTCTGGGTTGTGTTTTAAGCTGACTCCTTAATGTAGCAGCAGCTTTATAATATTTTGCATCTACCAAGGTGTTAGCTAGAAACAATAAATTTCTACCGCAAAGAATATTGTCAATATTATAATCATCCAATTTGTAGGTCCTAATAGTTCCATCAGATTGAACAAAATTGTCCATGCTCTTTTGCATGTATTGGAAGTAGACTGGATTTGCAGTTCTTTTCCAGATCCCTTCAATTCCTTTTAAAAGGATGCCTTGATCGTAGGTCCACTTAACAGGCTTTCCTTGTTCCATTACCAAAGAATCTTTCCAGATCTGCATCACTGTGGCAGCCATTTTTTCTGAAAGGGACTGAGCGTTTGCATTTGTGAAAAGCAAAAACAAAGTCAATAGGATACATCCAATTTTTTTCATGCCTACTTAATTAAAATTGTTTTCGCATCAGCACCATTGCCGATCTCAATTTTTGTTTTTTGTTTATCATTAGTACTATTCTTGATCAAGACATTTTTTGTTCTTGGGCCTTGAGCCTCCAGGAAATTCTTGGCAGGATCTGTGAATTTCAAATGATCAACAGTAATTTGATCACTATTCAAAACATAGATCAATGGATTTGCATTATTACTGTATACAGCAACATTGTTTAATTGAATTCCAGTGGCTTCCTGAATATCGATGCCCTCTTTACTTTGGATCACCATATTATCCATTTTCACATCTTTGATATGCATTTCCGGGATACCCCTGATAAATACTGCTTTTGATGCTCCGTTACAGGTGATATTGCTGATATAAAAATGTTGAAATTGCGGAGTACCGTCATTTACAGGAAGCATTTCTACAGCTGGCAGTTCGCGTTTCTCACCAACCAATGCTACTGGATCTTTGGCCATATAATACATATCGAATAGTATTGCTTCACTGGCAATATCTTTCATATTGATATTGTTCATGTAGATGTTTTCTACAATTCCCCCGCGGCCTCTGGTTGTTTTAAATCGAAGACCGATATCTGTTCCAATAAATGTACAATTGTCGACATACAAGTTTTTAGCTCCCCCACTCATTTCACTGCCTATCACGAATCCTCCATGCGCATGATACACGGTGCAATTTCTCACAACCATATTTTCAGTAGGCATTCCCCTTTTCCGTCCATCCTCATCTCTTCCTGATTTAATTGTAATTCCATCATCTCCTGTATCAAAAACACAATCTTCCATTAAGATGTTCTTGCAACTCTCCAGATCGATCGCATCATTATTTGTGCCATACCAAGGGTTTTTGACTTTAAATCCGCGCACAGTGATCTGCTCGCTCATTAAAATATGCGTGGTCCAGGCTGGTGAGTTTTCAAAAGTTACCCCCTCAATTAAAATATTTTTCGAATTGGCAATGCGAACCATATTGGGACGGAGAAAATCTTTGATGCCTTCAAAATCTTTCAAGGTTTTTCCATCTACCAATTTGCCAATATTTTTTTCTGTGGATGCTTTTACAGCAGCTTGTGAAGGGTACCAAGTTTTTTTATCTTCTGTAAGTGCCCCACCATATATTTCTAAATGCTTTTTCCATTCCGACTCATTCAGCTTTTCTTTCTTAAGCGGTCTCCAATAATATCCATTCCCGTTTAATATTCCCTGACCAGTGATAGCCACATTTTCCAAACCTTCTGCAGTAATGGGCGACATACATCTTGCTGCATCCACTCCTTCAAATGAAGATTGCACTAATGGGTACTGAGAAAAATCGCTTGTGAAAATCACCAATGCTCCTTTTTCAAGATAGAGGTT
>CAIYAG010000105.1 GCA_903924075.1 uncultured Bacteroidota bacterium
ACATCTTTGCCCAAATGACAGATCAATGAATCATTTCTAAGAAACACTTCAAATGTTCCATAGCCAGGATGATTGTATAAGCCTTCGTAATCCTTTAAAGCATGTGTTGGATGTGTATTTGCTTTCTGGTTACTAACCACATTTTTTTCAGCTTCTTTTCCTTCTTTTTTTGCTTTCTCATTTGCATTTTTCAAGTCTCTGCTCCAATCAAAATAGGGCAATTTTAATAACCGATCTGCAATGGTATTTCGAACGATGGAAGGAACGGAAGAACCATTTTGGTTGGTTAATACTACGATCCCAATACTATCAGAAGGGAAGAAACAAGTACTTGCAGAGAATCCATCAATATTGCCACCATGTTCTACACGGAAATGGCCTTTATATGATGCAAGCATCCAGCCAAAACCATAGGTAGAAAAAAATACATCGGGTTTCACTTTTGATGGAATACCTGTGCCAATAACCATTTGAGAGCCCATTGCTTCATTCAAATAGCCTGCAGGAATGATTTCTGTGCCATTGAATTTTCCGCCGTTGATCCAGGTGCTCACCCAGTTAGCCATATCTAGTGCATTACTATTAATGCTACCCGCTGGTCCCATTGCATTGATATTATAGTAATCTAATTTTTTAATGATGCTATCTTTTTTTAAACCATATCCAAGTGATGCATCTTTGTTTTTTTGAAGATCTGATATTGAAAAATTAGAGCTATTCATTCCGAGTGGTTTGAATATTTTTTCTTGTACATTATTTTCCCAGCTAGTGCCAGTGATTTTTTCTGCCACCATACCTTGAAGTAGGAACATGAAATTATTGTATTGCCATTTTTCCCTTAAGCTAAAAGAAGGTTCCATGTATTGGATCCTTTTCATCAAACTATCTCTTGAGGATGTTGGGAATGCGTACCAGGAATAATCGTGTCTAGGGAGCCCAGTTCTGTGAGACATCATATCAACCAGCTGGATCTGATTATTCATATTGTCGTTGAAAAATTTCAGATCAGGCAAATAATTTCGAACTGGTTTATTCAATTCCAGTTTACCATCTTTTTGTAAGATACCGAGGATCGATGCTGTAAAGGCCTTGGTACAACTTCCAATAGCAAATAGTGTATTTGGTGTTACAGGGATCTTATTTTCAAGATCACGATAGCCAAATCCCTTTGCATAGATTATTTTATCTTTTTCAACAACTGCAACAGCAAAACCGGCTGCATGCCAGTCGCTCAAAATTCTTTCAAAAGCAGTATCCAGACCAGCAAATAGGTCGGCTTTTGGTATAGATTTATTTTTCTTTTGCGCATTTGCAAAAACAAATAGCGCGAGCATTAAGCTAGCTATAAAAGCTTTTTTAATCATGTGGTATGGTTTTTAATGGTCCATACAATATAATAATAAAATGCTTTTTTAATGCATGATTTTGATGAATGCAGATTAGGCAGATAATGACTGATCTAGGTCGTTCAAAATGTCTTGGATATTTTCAATCCCTACACTCATTCTGATCAAACCATCTGTAATGCCATATTTCTGGCGTTCTTCAACAGTTAATCCAGAATGTGTCATACTTGCAGGATGAGAAATTAAGGTATCGAGTGTGCCCAATGAAACAGCACGTACACACATTTTGAGTTTATCAATAAAGTTTTTGCCAGCTTGTAACCCGCCTTTTAATTCAAAGCTCATTAATGCTCCGGGATGCTTCATTTGTTTTTGTGCAATGGCATAATCGGGGTGTGAACTTAATCCGTTGTAATTCACTTTTTGAACCTCCGTATGTTTTTCTAAAAAATGTGCCACATCCATGGCGTTGCTACAATGGCGATCCATACGAATCTCTAAGGTCTTCAATCCCTGCGATAATAAAAATGCATCAAAGGCATTGCTATTGCCACCCATGAGTGTATGCCATTTCCAAACAGTGGTATTCATTTTTTCTAGGTCCTTACCTAACAGAACTCCACCAATGGCAGTTCCGTGTCCATTTAAAAATTTAGTAGTAGAATGAAAAACAAAATCTGCACCGTGTTTAAATGGTTGTTGTAAATAAGGTGTAGCGAAAGTATTATCAACGGTTAGAATGGCGCCGTATTTTTTAGCAAGTACTGATACTCCTGCAATATCAATGCACTGTAAGGTAGGATTGGCAGGGGTTTCAAGGTGAATGAGTTTGATGCTTGGATTTGCTTTGATCACATCCTCAACAGCATTTAGATCGCGCATATCAATGATGATCGCATTCACACCTGCCTGTGCTAAAACAGATTTAAATAATTCATTGGTGCCGCCATATAAAGCAAAATGCGAAAGAACGGTATCGCCAGCTTTTAAATTGCTCATGAACATGGTGGTCATGGCAGCTTGTCCACTCGAATGCAAAAGTGCTTTTAATTGTAAATCTGATCCATCAGCATTTTTAATCCCAAAAGATTCTAAAGCTGCAATGGTTTCTTCTGCTGCTGTAAAAGTTGGATTGCCCCAGCGACTATAGATCCTTGTTTTATCTTTTCCAGAGTATCGCTCCATGCCTGATTCTGCATCATCGAATGTAAAAGTAGAAGTTGCAAAAATGGGTGTGATATGTGCGTATTCTGCGTTGTTATGTCCGCTTGTATGAATGGCTACAGAGCTGATGCCGGTAAGAGGTATTTTTTTACTCATGGGTAAAAGTTAAACTTGATTGCTTCTTTCAAAAATAAGGCTTTACACTTGCCTTTGTTCCATAAAATCGATTATTTCAAATAATTCAATTGAGAATTTTAATCAACATTTAAATTCTATTTATATTTAATGCGTAAAATGTAAGCATGAAAAAAAATGTAGTTTCTAAGTTTGCAGTTGTATTGATGTTGGGGATGACTTTTGTTACTAAAGTGAATAGTCAGGCGGCTTTACTAGTATTGATTTTTGGAGATAAAGCCGCATCTGAAAAATTCAATTTTAGTATTGTGGGCGGATTGAATATGAGTGGTATTTCAAATATGCCAGATAACCATTCTGTATTGGGTCCAAATTTTGGTTTGGGTATTAATATGAAATTATCAGAGAAATGGTTTTTGAAGCCAGAGTTCAAACCTATCAATCCAAGAGGATTCAAGGGCAATTCTTCTCTTTTAACAGGAACAATAGTAGACGGTCCGTTTGCGAATGTGCCAACAGAAAGGAGTTTGAATTATATTGATGTTCCAGTGCTCATTCACTATCAAATATTCGATAAGGTTTTATTTGGCTTAGGTCCTCAAATCAATTTCCTTACTAAAGCACAGGAAAAATTTGAAGGGAAGAACGACGCTACCTATGATCAAAATATCAAGGATAAAATAAATAAAACAGATTATGGTATCACAGCCGCATTAACTTATCAGATGATCACCAAACGCAATGGTAAAGGCATTAATGTGCAGTTGCGATATTATCAAGGTTTAGCAGATGTTTATAAAAATCTAGGATCAAACAAGAACAATACATTTTCATTTAACCTAGAGTTTCCTTTTATTAGTGATGATATTGCGAAGAAGAAC
>CAIYAG010000106.1 GCA_903924075.1 uncultured Bacteroidota bacterium
AATGGCAAAACGCTCTTCTTCTGAAGCAGTTCCAGCTAAATACCTTTTCAGGGCATCTTCATTTGGCTCTGTACTTTGATTTAATATGTTATTTAAATCTGACATTATACTTCCTTCATTTTTTGAGCAACCAAGAGTTTTAAATTTCGTTTCCCGTTTTGGATATAGCTTTTAACTTGTAATAAACTAAATCCGGTTTTTTCAACAATCTCGTGGTAACTCTTTTTTTGAAGATAAAATAAAGTTACACAGGTTTGTTGTGGTGCATTTAATTCCTTGATAGAAATTTCCAGCAAATTAAGGGTATGTTCTTTTTCTGATGCAGTCCAGCCAGTTGAAACCTCATCAGCAATATTCATTTCCTCAGACACGCTTTGAACATGCGTTTTATACCTTAATTGCATTAAACAATGGTTTCTAGCGATGGTATATAACCAGCTTTTAATATAATCAACTGGGTATTTCTTCAGTTCGGTAATAGCTTTCAAGAATACCTGTTGCACTGCGTCTTTCGCCGCTTCCTCGTCTTTCAGGTATTTCATGCAAACCCCCAATAATAGTAAGGTATATCGTTGCAATAAGATCCCCAACCAAAGATTGTCCTGGTCTTTTTTAAACTTCTCCAGAAGTTCCTGATCACTGATATGTGCATAGAGATCTTTAGGCACCATGTTAAGATAATCATTTTTTGAAAGATGCAAGATTTGTAAAAATCCATAACTTGAGATGAAATTAGTAGCATGTCTTTTGTTAGTCCAATTGTTCCAGTTATTCCACTTAGAGCCGAAGCCGCACATCGTTCTGAAATGGTTAGTCAATTTTTATTCGGAGAAGTGGCTGAAGTACTTGAAAAAGTAAAAGACTTTACAAAAATCAGGATCTTAAACGACGAATATATTGGATGGTGCCAATCGAATCAGGTGCATGAAATCCTAGATGCTCAAATTCAAACTGATAATGCATTGATCAATGGAGATCTATTAGGAACCATTATGATCAATGGCACTAAGATGCATATTCCATTTGGGGTATCGCTACAACATTTTGAACATGGGGTTGCTCAGATTGGTCATTATAAAATGGAGTTTGAAGGAAAATATTGGAATCCCCAAGACGCCAGTTTTAATGAAGAGACCATTCATTGGGTCACCAATAATTTTTTGAATACAGCCTATCTGTGGGGAGGGAGAACCATTTTTGGGATCGACTGTAGTGGATTTACACAACAGGTTTTTCGGTTTTTAAATAGGGCACTCCCAAGAGATGCTTACCAGCAAGCAGCCATTGGTGAAATAGTTGGTTTTTTGCAAGAAGCTACTTGTGGAGATCTTGCTTTCTTTGATAATGCAGATGGCAAAATAACACATGTAGGAATCATGCTCAATGCTTCAACCATTATGCATGCCTCTGGAAAAGTAAGGGTAGATGATATCGATAATATGGGAATCATTAATCGGGATACAGGGGAGCGGACGCACCAACTCAGAATCATTAAGCGATATCGATAAACAACAAAAGCAGCACTAGGCTGCTTTTGTAATAATATAATAAGATAGGTCTTAAATCAGATCCATCGCTTTTGCGAAATAAGTAACAGTGCCAGGTAATGCCAGCCAGAAGAATTCACGATATACAAATAAAAGGGTCACTAAAATACCCAACCATACAAAGAACCAAAGCCAATACTTACCAGTAGATTTTGTTGCTTCCATTTGTTACTTTTTTTGCAAAGATAAGGGTCGGGAATCAATTTTTTAATCCTAACCAGGTTTGTTTTCAACATTTTGACTGGGGACATTTTGCTGTGGCTCAATCGCCTTTTTTGCAGGCTTATCAAAAAACAGCATTTTGAGTGATACCAGCATCAGGACTATTGCAAACACTTTTTTCATCTTATCATCGCTCAAATTCAAAGCCAGCTTGCTGCCTAAGAAACCTCCAACTACAAAAGCTGCAGAAATAATGAATACGTAATTGAAATTAATATAACCCTGTTTATAGTATTGAATCACTGCTAAAATACCCACAGGTAACAACATAATACCCAAAGAGGTACCCTGTGCCTGTTTTTGGGTAAATCCCAGGAACAAGACCATGGCCGGAACCATGATGATGCCACCGCCAACTCCTACAAGTCCGCTTAAAACACCAGCCACAAGGCCAACGATCAACAATAATAATATGGTAGCGGTTGTCATGCGCAAAGCTGTTATTATGGAGTAAATGTTTCTTTGTAAAAAGTGATAGCTTCCTTAATAATATTTAGAGCCTGTGCCTTATCACCAAATTCTTCTACCACCACAGTTTTGTTTTCGAGTTTTTTATACTCTTCAAAGAAATGCCTTAATTCGTCGAAGAAGTGCTTAGGTAATTCCTCAATATTGTTATAGTGATTAACACCTGGGTCATTAGCGGCAACTGCAATGATCTTATCATCGGCCTCACCACCATCTACCATTTGCATCACACCAACTACTTTGGCATCCATTAGTGTTAATGGCACTACCGGTAATGAAGTAATCACCAAAATATCAAGTGGATCATGATCACCTCCATAGGTTTGTGGAATAAATCCATAATTACAAGGGTAGTAGAAAGAGGAAAATATGACGCGATCTAGTTTTAATAAACCAGAATTTTTATCGATCTCATATTTACAACGAGCACCC
>CAIYAG010000107.1 GCA_903924075.1 uncultured Bacteroidota bacterium
ATCCAAGAATTTCATGAAGCAATTTATAAGCATTGAAATTATAAACATTTTCAATACTTATTTGTATTTATTTTTATCATCAAGCTATTTCCAAAAAATCACATCCCATGTTTAAAAACTGCTGCCTACTTATCCTTACTTTGATCTTATTTATTTCCACTAACGCCCAATTTGATGCTACCAAAATCGATATCGTACGAGACAAGTTTGGCGTTCCACATATATTCGGAAAAACAGATCCAGATGTGGCATATGGTTTAGCCTGGGCACATGCTGAAGACGATTTTAAAACAATACAGCAATCTTTACTAGCTGGCAAAGCCATGCTTGCTAGGTATCAAGGTAAGAAAGGTGCTCAAATTGATTATGTAGTGCACCTGCTGCGCATTCCGGAATTGGTGGAGGAAAAATATGATACCGACTTAAGTCCAGATTTTAAAAGATTGCTAGAAGGCTATTGTGCCGGATTGAATGCTTATGCAAAGAAATATCCGAAAGAAGTACTCTTAAAATCTGCCTTCCCTATTACACCAAAAGATATGGTGCAATATTCTGTGCTGCAATTATGCATCTTATCAGGTGCAGATGGCGCACTGGCATCGATCTTCGGTGGCACCGTTCCATTACTAGAAAATTATAAAACACAGGGCAGTAATGCCATTGCGGTAAATAGTCATAAATCTGCTGACGGACAAGTATACTTAGATATCAATGCGCATCAACCATTAGAAGGACCCGTTGCTTTCTATGAAGCACATTTATGTAGTGAAGAAGGATGGAATATCATCGGTGCCAACTTTCCAGGTGCCCCTTCCATTTTGCATGGCTGCAATGAATATTTGGGATGGGCGCATACGGTTAATGCCCCTGATAAATTAGATGTATATCAATTAGAAATGAATCCTTCGAATAAACTGCAGTACAAATTCGATGGCAACTGGGAAACACTAGAAGAAAGAACTGCAAAATTGAAAGTAAAAGTTTCAGGCATTGTTTTACCAATCAGTAAAAAGACTTACTGGAGTAAATACGGCCCAACAGTTATTACATCACGTGGTACTTTCTCTATTCGCATGCCCGCGCAAATGGATATCCGCGGTTTGGAACAGTGGTATCGTTTTAATAAAGCTAAAAACTTTACAGAATTTAAATCGGCATTAAATATGCTGGCCATACCAGGATATAATATTGTGTATGCAGACAGATACGATACCATTTATTATTTGAGTAATGGTCGCATCCCTATTCGTGATCCAAAATATAATTGGAAAACTACTTTGCCAGGAAATACCAGTGCTACTTTATGGACAGTATTACATCCCTTAACAGATCTACCACAAGTGTTACAACCTCAATCTGGTTTCGTTTACAACACCAACCACTCTCCTTTTCATGCCACAGAAGGCCCCGACAATGCAGTAGTGAAAGACCCAACCATGGGTTATGAAACTTTAGAAAACAATCGAAGTTTGCGATTTGCAGAGCTCATTGGAAAACACGATAAACTTAGTTTTGAAGAATTCAAGAAAATCAAATTCGATAGGCAATACCCTACCAAATTTGCATTCCCTTTTAATATTGATAGTATCTTTTTATTAAATGCTACAGAGCATCCTGAAATAGCAGACCTCATCCATCAGCTAAATCAATGGGATAAAAATGCAGCCGCAGAAAGTGTTGGTGCTGGAACATTTTTAATGGTCTATGATTCTTTAAGAAGCAAGCGAAATCAATATCAGCAAACAAAAATGTTGTTCAAAGACCAAGCCATTGCCGTATTACAAGAAATCAAAGCAGACATGCTCAAAAACTTCGGAAGAACCGATCTGCAACTAGGCGATATTCAAAAATTAGTGCGCGGCGATAAAGCCATTCCACAACCAGGTCTGCCCGATGTGCTAGCACCCATGTATTCGATCCCTTATAAAAACGGCATGGTGAAAGGCAATCAAGGCGATGCGTATGTAGAATTGGTAAGATTCACGAAAGACGGACCAATCATTGAATCCATCAATACTTATGGAGCTTCATCAAAAAAAGATTCACCACACTACACCGATCAAATGGAAATGTACACGCATCAGCAGACGAAGAAGATGAGTTTGAATAAGAAGGAAGTCTACGCTAGCGCTGAGAAAATTTATCACCCGGAATAAGTCAAAAGTAAAAAGTCAAAATTCAAAAGAAAGCCATTTTAACTTTTGAATTTTGACTTTTGAATTTAAATAAAGTCTTTTAGATAATGTGTGATTTGAACCGTTTCAATGATGAACCCATCATGTCCATACGCAGAATCTATCTCTACTAGTTTCGCATTAGGCATATGATCAGCTGTGAAACGTTGCTCATCTAAGGGACATAAAATATCGCTGCTAATACCAATGATCAAAGTGGGTTGCTGAATGGATTGTAATACTTTGATCAAATCTCCACCACGGCCTCTTCCTAAATGGTGACTATCCATTGCCTTCGTCAATAACCAGTAACTAAATGCATTGAACCTGTTCACTAATTTATCGCCCTGATAATTCAGGTAAGAAGATGCTTTGAAATTATCGATCTTTTCAGGATCAGGATCTGTTTGCTTTTCTTGAAATGTGCTATAGTTTCTATAAGTCAACATGCCAATAGCACGCGCAGCTTTCAATCCCTTCCCTCCTGCTTTTTCATTTCTGTCCTGCCATGTTCCATCTGCTTCAATGGCTAATCGTTGTGCCGTATGTACCGCAACACCCCATGCACTTTCAGAAGGTGAAGTGGCAATTAAAAATAATTTTTCGATCACATTGTTTTCCATCACACACCATTCCAATGCCTGATAACCACCCATACTCCCTCCCATCATCAAATGGATCTTTTCAATACCAAGATGCTTACGTAACAAAATATTCGCTTCCACCATATCGCGAATGGTTACGGAAGGGAAACTGGAATAATAAGGCTCGCCTGTTAAAGGATTAATGCTTAAAGGACCTGTTGAACCATAACAAGAACCCAAAATATTGCTGGCTACAATGAAATATTTCTCGGGATTGATCAAATAACCAGTGCCAATTAAACCCTTCCACCAATCGGTTGGGTCAGAGTTCGCCGTTAGTGCATGACAGATCCACACCACATTATCTTTCGCTGCATTCAGCTCCCCGTGTGTATGATAGCCGATTTCGATACCTGGAAGTGTCTTCCCGTTTTCTAGTTTAAAGTCGTTCTTATATTCAAAAACATTCATATCTATTATTCCGTAATTCAACACAAAATAAGAAGAAGGATAAATTACATTTGCATAAATCTTTAAAATGATCAGAATTGAGGTCTCAAGAACCATCGGCGACTATGGTTTTGAGGGAAAAGATACTAGCGGGCACAGCTTACAAATGGATGCTGCAGTTGAGATAGGCGGACAAAACGCTGGCATTCGCCCCATGCAGACCCTCTTAATGGGTCTAGGCGGGTGCAGTGGTGTTGACATTGTTTCGATCCTCAAAAAGCAAAGACAGGACGTGCAAGGCGTTAATATGATCATTGAAGCAGAAAGAGAAAAGGATAAAGAACCCGCTCTTTGGAAATATATTCATGTAACATTTCAATTTAAAGGCGATGTGGATGCAGATAAAGCAGCCAAAGCCTGTGCCCTATCAATCGACAAATATTGCTCAGTAGCAGCTACACTTAGAGGGGCAGGCGCCACCATTGAGTGGAAGTCTGAAGTCATTAACTAAATTTTACATCTTTTATAAATAGACCGCATGCCTCATCAACAAACACAAGCTATAAGAATACAAACGCAGCGTACCAATGAAATGGAACATAGCACTCCTATGTTTTTAACCAGTAGTTTTTGTTTTGATAACGCAGAAGAAATGCGCGCCGCATTTGCAGATGAAAGCGATGATAATATTTATAGCAGGTTCAGCAATCCGAGTGTACAAGAATTCACTGATAAAATGGTGGCGTTGGAAGGCGCTGAAGCTGGCTATGCTACTGCTTCTGGCATGAGTGCGGTATCAGGTTCATTTATGGCGCTATTGAAACAAGGCGATCATTTATTGTCTTGCAATTCTATTTTTGGAAGCACCCATACCGTGATCGCAAAATACTTACCAAAATTTGGGATCGAATATTCTTATGTGTCAGCAAGTGCAACTGAAGCAGATTGGAGAGCAGCGATCCGTCCAAATACTAAATTGATCTATCTCGAAACACCTACCAATCCTGGTCTTGAAATATTAGATATAGCGATGATTGGGAAAATTGCGAAAGAACATCAGATCATTTTCATTGTAGATAATTGCTTTGCTACGCCAGTCAACCAAAAGCCGATTGATTTTGGAGCTGACCTAGTGGTACACTCCGCAACGAAATGGTTAGACGGACAAGGTCGTGTGCTGGGCGGCGTGGTGGTTGGAAAAAAAGAATTAGTAAAAGAAATTTATTTGTTCTGCAGAAGCACAGGTCCAGCTTTATCACCATTCAATGCATGGGTATTGAGTAAAAGTTTAGAAACCTTAGACGTTCGTATGGAACGCCATGCATCCAATGCCTTATACATTGCGCAACAATTAGAAAATCATCCAGCTATACAAACATTGCGTTATCCTTTTTTAGAAAGTCATCCGCATCATCGCATCGCCATCAAACAAATGCAGAATGGCGGTGGTATTGTATGTTTTGAATTAAAAGGCGGATTGGAAGCAGGAAGAAATTTCCTGAACAACTTAAAGATGTTGTCGATGACTGCGAACCTTGGAGATACTAGAAGTATTGCATCTCATCCTGCCAGCACCACACACGCAAAACTCTCTGACGCAGAAAGAGCTGCAGTAAACATCACACCAGGGCTGATTCGTATTAGTGTTGGATTAGAACATAAGGATGATATTTTAAATGATATTCTACAAGCACTAGGTTAATCTAAATCCTTAATTAACAGTTGCACCCCGACAAAAAATCGGGGTGCTTTGTTTTATCAAAAATTCTCCTACCTTCGCAATATGCCATTGGAACTCTGGAAAAATATTATTTGTAAGCCTACCTAGTTTCTAGCACATTCTGTTGCACCTACGCAACCCCCTATCTACTTTTTTATTGCTATCTCTTTTCGGTATTAACCTTATAACTATTGTTGTATGCGTACTATTATAGAACCATTCAAGATTAAATCTGTGGAACCTATCTTCTTTACCAGCAAAGAAGAACGTGTCAAAATTTTAGAAGAAGCTTTTTATAATCCATTCCTGATTCACTCTAACAAAGTATTGATCGATCTATTGACCGATAGTGGTACCAGTGCCATGAGCAGCGATCAGTGGGCAGGTATTATGCGGGGTGATGAATCATATGCAGGCAGCCCCAGTTTCTTTCGCTTTGAAGATGCTGTGAAAAATATTACCGGGATGCCATTGGTGATTCCTACCCACCAGGGAAGAGCATCTGAGAAAATTTTATTTAGCATTTTAGGCGGCAAGGGGAAATATTTTATCAGCAATACCCTATTCGATACAACCCGCGCCAATATTGAGTTCTCAGGTGCTGAAGGAATTGACTGTTTATGTAAAGAGGGCAAAATGCCCACTGTTCCTGCACCCTTTAAAGGAAATATGGATCTGGAATTATTAGAAAAAACGATCCAGGAAAAAGGGGCTGACAATATTCCTTTAGTGATCATTACTGTAACGAATAATTCAGGTGGTGGTCAGCCAGTAAGCATGGCTAACATTAAAGCTGTTCGTAAAATTTGTACTGCTTATAAAATCCAATTGTTTATTGATGCATGCCGATTTGAAGAAAATAGTTATTTCATCAATCTGCGCGATGATGGCTATCAAAATACTTCTGTAGAAAATATTGCAAAAGAACTGTTCTCCTATGCAGATGGTTG
>CAIYAG010000108.1 GCA_903924075.1 uncultured Bacteroidota bacterium
CTTTGCTGTTTGTGGAATTACCGCATCAACCTTCGCTTCTTCTGCAGCATCTGTTCCTGCAACGCTTGCTAATACTCCATCTTTTTCAGAACCTTCAGGAATCTTTGCAAAATCGGCTGGTAATTTATCTGCTGCTACATAATCCCATGGCCCGTTCATTGAACTAGAACTATACCAACGACCAGCTAATAAAATAAAATTTTTCTGACTCTCGATGTCTTTAAATATTTCATCCAAAGTATTATCTGCATACAGCAAACCTGTTCCCTGTATAGGTTTGAATGAGGCTTCGCCTTCGGTTTGAATTAATTCTGCTGGTACTGTTGAAATAATAATGGCCGTTGGTGTGGTGTTTTTTGCAACTGGTTCTTTATCTTTCTCAGCAGCAGCTTCCTGCTCTTTTAGTTTTGAATCAATTGCTCTTACCCTTGCAGGCAAATCTTTTGTAGGTGTATAACCTGATGTTACAAATGCAGAACTATACCAGTTACCACCACCATATAAATAGAACCTTTTATCATCTGCATTTTTTACGATCAAGGAAGGTGAATTAATCACTCGATCCATATCTAAATTCTTATCCTTTTGAATTTTAGGTTCTCCATCAATGATCACTAATGTAGATGGCACTTTTGTATAGATGATCTTAGGAGGATCTGTTTTAAAATTTGGATTTTCGATTTGCTGTTCCTGATGGATACTATTTTTCAAACGCTCCATGGAGATGGTCATATTCCATTCTGGCACTTGTTTTTCAATAGCAGATGCTAATTTGCTAAGCTGATCTGCATCAGTGATACCAGGAAATTTAGACTGAACCACTTTTAAACTTTCCATAGTGGCAGTTCCCTTGTCTTTATCAGTATTCAAAATAACTTCCATCCAGATGGCTCCAAAAATGGGCTCGTCGTTTGCTTTTTGGCGTATCGACACTGCCGCTCTGCTGGAAAGTTTTACACCTTCTAGTTTTTCAGGTTGTGGTTGATAAATGGTAATTTTTCCGCCATTACTAATGGGGATCTCTTTGGGCCAGTTGCTCTGCGCTTTCACTAACAAATTCAAGCAACTAAATACTGCCAAAAGAAATATCGATTTACGATATAGCATAAGAATTGATTTTAAAGGGGCAAGGTAGCGAAAATGGGTACTTCGATATTGTAAAGCAGTGTTATAAATTGTAAGAAAAACTAATCTTACTAGTTTAATAGATCAACTACCTGAGGATCCAATGGCGAAACAGTTTGAGCAAAGAAATGAGTAAGTGTACCATTCGCATCCACTAAGTACTTGCAAAAATTCCATTTGGGTTCCTGATCACACCATCCATTCTTTTCTTTGTTCGATAACCAATTAAAAACCGGGTTCTGTTCAGTTCCTTTTATAACCTGTGATTTTTTTGCTAAATAAAAGGTCACCCCATAATTGATCTTACAAAATTCCGCAATGGCCGCATCATCTTTTTTCTCCTGTTCTTTAAAATCATTTGCTGGGAAACCAATGATCACTAAATTTTCTTTGTGCTCCTGATACAGTTTTTCTAACTCCGAATATTGCCCGGTATAACCACAATCACTTGCAGTATTCACCAAAATTATTTTCTTTCCTTTGAACTGATTCAGATTGAGCACTGTGCCATTGTTCAATTCAACTTTTAAGCTGTAAAAATCAACAGGCGGTATCACACTTGCAGTATTTTTTTGAATGGCGTTTTTTGAACCGAATAATTTTCCCGGCAACATGAGCATGGGATAGATGGCTTTTAAAATGGATTGTCTATAACTCATATCCTTTTTTTTGATTAAAAAAACAACAGCAATCAGCAATACGATAATCAGAAATAATTTTTTCATATGCCGACTATTTTATCGCACTACCAATTTAAACATGCCCAACTTTCCTTTTAATGGTGGATACTTTACGGCAGGATCGAACCAAGTAGGTGTTTTTAAAACAGATTTTCGATGACTAAATGTATCGATCGAAGTCTTTCCATGATACGCCCCCATTCCGCTATAACCCCTACCACCAAAGGGTAATTTATGATTGGTCAAATGCCAGCTGGCATTATTTACACAAGCACCACCCGATGGAACAGCATCTAACCATGCTTGTTCAATAGTGCTACTTTCTGTAAACACATAAAAGGCTAAAGGGTTTGGATTCCTGGCAATAATTGCTTTTGCTTCTTCCATGGTTTGAAACGTGAGAATTGGAAGTATGGGTCCAAAAATTTCATCCTTCATGACTTTACTATCCATTGAAACATCTTCTAAGAGTGTAGGTTCGATAAATAAAAGATCTCGATTCGTTCTTCCACCTTGAATAATTTTACCATCATTCAAGTAGGTTACTAATCGATCAAATTGTTTGTGATTGATGATCTTTCCAAAATTTTCAGATTCCTCCGCTTTTGCTCCAAAGAATTTATCGATCGTTTCGCGCATGGCTGCAACCAAAGCTTCTTTTTTTGAAACATGTACCAATACATAATCAGGTGCCACACACATCTGACCCGCGTTCGAAAATTTCGTCATCACAATTCGCTTGGCTGCAATTTTAATATTGGCATCCGTCTCCACTACACATGGGCTCTTTCCACCCAACTCTAAAGTAACTGGCACCAATTCTTCTGCAGCCATTTTATAAATGATCTTACCCACAGTAGTGCTGCCTGTATAAAACACATGATCGAAACGAAAATGTTGCATCATTTCAGGGATCACTGTAGCACCATCACCTGGTACATATAAAATGTATTCTTTCGGAAATACTGATTCAATAATTTTTTGCATGAGCAACGCAGTTGCAGGCGCAAATTCACTGGGTTTTAAAACCACTGCATTACCCGCAGCTATGGCGCCGATCAATGGTGCAAATAATAGTTGGAAGGGATAATTCCACGGGCCAATGATCAATACCACACCCATCGGTTCTTTTTCAATTCTGCTGCTCGATGGCAGGTTCAACATATTCGTAGACACTGATTCAGGCTCCATCCATGATTTTATGCCATTGAGCATCGCAGTCATTTCTGCCATGAAAAATCCATTCTCTGTAACCCAGCACTCTTCCTTGCTCTTTTTTAGATCTGCAAACAAAGCCGCATAGATCTCTTCTTCGTGATCCTGCACAGCTTGTTTCAAAACCTCTAACTGTTTTTTTCGAAAAGCATAACTGCGTGTTGCTCCAGAATTAAAATATTCTCGCATCTGATGGAGCTGATTTACTAATTCGGTAGACATATCCTAAATTTTATATTGGCAAATGAATCGATCTTAAAGATACAGTATGTACGCACTAATCTATAACAGATAAAATGAATGTTTCGTTCAAATAATTATTCTGCCAATATGTAACAATTTCAATAAATTCAATTCCTAAATTTTCTACCAAACATACCAACGATTCTTCCATGAAAAAAAATGAACCCAACAACAATTCGCGCCGCAGTTTTATACGCAACGGCGCATTGGCTCTTGCAGGTTTTACCATTGTTCCACGCCACGTACTTGGCCGTGGTTTTGTTGCCCCAAGTGATAAGCTACAAGTAGCAGGTATCGGCGCCGGCGGTAAAGGTGAGAGCGATCTTTGGAACTTTTATAAAAGCGGAAAAGCTGATATCGCTTTCTTATGCGATGTAGATGAACGCCAATCTGGTAATAGCCGCAAACGCTATCCCAACGCAAAAGTGTATAAAGACTATCGTGAAATGCTGGATAAAGAACACAAGCATATTGATGCAGTTTCTGTGTCTATTCCAGATCACCAACACGCTGTTGCTGCGATGGCCGCAATGCAATTAAACAAACACGTCTACGTACAAAAACCTTTAACCCATGATATCTACGAAGCCCGCATGCTTACACAAGCAGCACACCGCTATAAAGTAGTGACGCAAATGGGGAACCAAGGTTCTTCAGGTGATGGGGTTCGTCAGTTAGTGGATTGGTATAACGCTGGAGTGATTGGCGATGTGCATACTATTTATTGTTATACCGACCGTCCGGTTTGGCCTCAAGGCATTGGCTGGTCAAAAGACAAACCTGCCGTTCCAGCTGGATTAGACTGGGATCTATGGCAGGGTACGGCTCCTAAAAAAGATTATGTAGAAGGATTGATTCCCTTTAACTGGCGTGGCTGGTGGGATTATGGTACCGGCGCTTTAGGCGATATGGCTTGTCATATTATGGCACCTGCATTTGCGGTGTTGGGATTAGGATATCCTGATGGAGCTGAGTGTAGCGTATCAACGCCATATATTGCTAACTGGACAAAAGCTAATTTCCCTGACAGCGGACCCGTTTCTTCCCATATCATTTTAACCTTCAAAGGACAGAATGGTAAACCCGATTTGAAATTGCATTGGATGGATGGTGGTATTCAACCAGAACGTCCTGAAGAATTAGGTGCAAACGAAATGATGGGTGATGGTGGTAATGGAGCCATTTTTATTGGAACCAAGGGTAAGATGATGTGTGGTACTTATGGTATCAACCCTCAATTATTACCTACTTCACTCACCAAAACAACCATCGTTCCTAATACCGTGATGCGCGTGAAAGGCGGTGATAATGGTCACTATGCTGCATGGGTAGAAGCTGCCATTGCAGGATACGGAACTGATCTGGCAAAGAACCTGAGTTCTCATTTTGATATTGCTGGTCCGTTAACCGAAAGCATCTTAATGGGTAACCTGGCATTGCGCAGTTACAATATCGAAAAGAAAAATTCTAAAGGTGCAATTGAACATCCAGGCCGCGGCATTAAATTGTTATGGGACGGACCAAACATGAAGATCACCAACTTCGATGAAGCGAATCAGTTTGTGAAAAGAACTTACCGGGAAGGTTGGAGTTTGGGAGTTTAGAAGAAGAAGTGAAAAGATAAAAGTGAAAAGTGGAAGTCAATCGTCTCCCGAGGATGCTCAAGGATGAGTAAAAACTTCAAAAGAAATACGTTAACCCGGCTTTCAAGCCGGGGCTAATATCTAAGAAAAGGGCTGCACCAAAACTGCAGCCCTTTTTGTTTGATCCTGTAATCAACTAGTATAAAATTATTTTTATTAAAAAGAATTTATTTAAATGATACCTTAATAATCCTGATGCAATACAATACCTAATTTCAATTTAGTTTAGAACAGTAGTTAATATTTTCAAAGTTTTTTCTCCCCCCATCATTATTTGTTCAGTTTTTATTTAATTGTAAAGCCTGGTCGGTTTCATTAGCGATCATTTTAAATATCCTTACATGAGAAAAAATCTTATCGGTATTGTATTGTCTATATTTTCATTGTTTTCTGCGAATACAATTTTTGCACAGCAGATCGATTCGATGATGAGTGTGTATGCCGATAAGGCTGCTCCTGAAAAGATTCATATTCATTTTGATAAATCCATTTACAATAAAGGAGAAACTGTTTGGTATAAGATTTATTTATTGCAGGGTACTGATACTGTAGCCCTTAGCAAAAACGTTTACCTTGATTGGTATGATGCTTCCGGAAAACTGATCAAGCAAACAGCATCTCCCGTTTTACTTTCATCTGCGCAAGGCTCATTTGATGTACCTGCTGATTATGAAGGTGGCTTATTACAGGTAAAAGCATATACCCGTTGGATGTTGAACGATGATCCTGCATTTAGATATCTGCGCGAAATCTATATCAACACTAATAACTCCTCTAAACCAGTTGCAAATAAAACCAGCGTAGAAACTTTTCCAGAAGGTGGTTTTTTAATTCAGGGATTGAATTCGCTGGTCGCATTTAAAGCCACCAACCAATATGGCAACCCTGTTTTTATCAAAGGAACTCTTACTGATGAAAAAAATGCAACCTTAGATTCGCTCCAAGTGCAGCACGATGGAATGGGCAGCTTTTTCTTACAACCATTGCTTGGGAAAAATTATCAAATCAACTGGACAGACGAAAATGGTATTTCAGGAATTACACAAATCCCGGTGAACAAAACCGAAGGCGCAAAGATTTCCATCTCAACTATCAACAACAAAGCAAAAATTCAGGTGGAACGAACTGAAACTGTTGCGGATAATTTTAAACAAATGACATTAGTGGTACACTTGAACCGCGTAGCATTGTATCAGGTTGCTTTTAATTCAACCAATAAAACAAAACTCAATGCTGAAATACCAATACAAGAATTACCCACTGGATTATTACAGTTCACCCTATTCACATCAGACTGGATCCCAGTTGCAGAAAGGGTGTTATTCGTAAACAACCACGCACATGAATTTGAAGTCACGTTAAAAACTGCGCTCACAAATTTAGAGAAAAGAGGAAAAAACGCCATTGACATCGCGGTTCCTGATACACTATTTACCAATATGTCTTTAGCCATTACCGATGCAGCAGTGAATACACCTGATCAACATTCCATTTTCTCAGACATATTTCTAAGCAGTGAGATCAAAGGGAAAGTATATGATCCTGCTTACTACTTAATGAGTGATGCAGATAGTGTTAAAGCACACTTAGACCTAGTAATGCTTACCAATGCCTGGCGCAGGTTTGACTGGGATAAGATCAAAGCACAGATCCCTCCAACAATCACATATCCGACAGAAACAAATTATATGCAATTGCAGGGTAAGGTTTTAGGCGCGTCACTCAACAGCTCATCGGAGATTTTAAATATGATCATCACCGCAAAAGACAGCAGCAAGCAAATGATATTTGTACCTGTGGCTAAAGATGGCAGCTTTACGCATCCCTTATTTTTTTATGATACTGCAAAACTGTTTTACAGCTTCAACAATAATGCGGCATTAGCCAATTCAACACATCTTCAGCTGAATAATGGATTGTTCAAAATGGATGCTACAAATATTGCAGCTAATTATTCTACCCCATTTTTATGGAATGATCTTTTGGCAAAGCAAAAATTGAATGCTCTTTTAGCAGAACAGGAACAACTTAAAAAATATATGGCTGATGCTACTTTGGAAGAAGTAACAGTTAATTCAAAAATAAAAACCAAAGAACAGGTTTTAAGTGAAAAATACAGCACTGGATTTTTTTCTCAAAACGAAGCTGGTGTTTTTGATCTCACGGACAATTTAAAAAATGTTTATGCAAGAAACGTATTAGAATACCTGCAAAGCAAAGTGGCGGGGCTTGATATTAGTCAAGACAATGTTTCCTGGCGCGGTGATATACCTGAATTTTTCTTAAATGAAATGAAGGTTGATAAAGCAACCGCTCTTATTGTTGATATGAATAGTATTGCCATGATCAAAGTGTTTCGCCCACCATTTATGTTTGCCACAGGTGGCGGCCGCGGCGGTGCCATTGCTATTTATACCAAGAAGGGATATGACAACAAGCAAAACCTAAACATCAAAGGCCTGGACTATACATTGCTGGAAGGCTATACCAAATTCAAAGAGTTCTATAGTCCAAACTATGAAAATCAACAAGAAAGTTTTACCAAAAAAGATACCCGAACCACCCTTTACTGGAACCCTTATCTGATCACCAATAAAACCCAGCAAACCATGCATGTGGAGTTTTTTAATAGTGACGTAACTCGGTCATATACTATCGTACTCGAGGGCATTAATGCCGCAGGCAAGATGACGCGATTGGAGAGAATTATTCAGTAAGAAGAAGAAGTGAAGAGTGAAGAGATAAGAGTGAAGAGTGGTGGATGAGTTTGTAAGTGTTAGGGGCAAAGCCCTTTCACTGTCCATTTTTCACTTTTCACTTTTATCTTTTCACTAAAAAAATGTTACATCGTAAAAGCTTGTAAGTATGCCGCATCAACTTCAGCACTTTCTAATGGATTTGTTCCTGTGAATGCCTCTTGTTCTACTATATAATATTTCAAGCCATTATCAGTACCTGCTTTTAAGATTGTTTTAAAATCGATGGTACCTTTCCCAAGATGACATGATTCATGATCTGTTGCTGTTCTGATAAGATCTTTTACATGACATAGACGGAAACGATTCGGATATTTTTTGAAATAAGCAATTGGGTCAGCGCCTGCTGCAACAACCCAATAGATATCCATTTCAAAATCCACCAATTCTTTATCTGTATTTTCCATCATAACATCTTGCGGCATTACACCATCCATTGCTTTGAATGAATAATCGTGGTTATGATATGCAAAACGAATTCCGTTTTTCTTACAGATCTCACCGGCTTTATTGAAATCATCAGCAAACTTTTTAAAAGTGTCAATTGATTTTTGCGCGCCGAGATGCGGGCAGATCAAATACTTCATTCCAATTGCAGCAGCTTCAGCAGCTTTGCGCTCGAAATCTTTTTTAAAATCACAATGAGTAGAAACAATTTTCATTCCCAGTTCATCCATGTATTTTTTAAAGTCTTTATGATCTAAACCCCAAAACATGCCTTGAGATCCTTCAAAGCTTTCAATTTGTTTATAGCCATAAGAGGCAATTTTTTTCAATGTGCCTTTTGCATCCTTTGCCATATCCTCTTTTACGGTCCATAATTGCAAACCAAAAGCCGGCAATTTTTTGGGAGCGAACAGATCCAACATGGCAGATTTCCCATTGAATGGTAAAGACATTCCCGCAGCAGCAAATGCACTCATGCGTAAAAAGTCTCTTCTATTATTTGACATATAATCGTTTTACAAGTGAAAAGAAAATCAAAAGATCAATCCTAGGTTGCCCAAGCTTTGTCGCCTTTTTTATAAGGAATACAGCCTTCATATTTACCTGGTACTGCCACATAACGCAATGCTTTGGTAGCGCCTACTTCTGAAGTAAAGAAGCCCAACAAGGTCAATTCTTTTACCATTCTGAAATAGTGATTCGCATCGGTATCTTTTTTAGATTTTTGATAATCTTTCGCTTCTTTATCTAAGTCAACCAACAGATCATGTCTCTGTGTTGGCGTACTATCCATAAATGTCTTACCAGATTTCTTTTTGCTGGCATCGTCGAGCTTTTTCAAACCTTCAACAAAAATGGTTTGATCTTTTTCGTCGTAACAGTCTTTCACATATACTGCCATGAACTCTCCCACCTTGGCTTCTTTAGCACCAGGTGTTGCGGTTGCTGGCAAAATGGTTTCACCTACTTCATTCAAGAAAGCAATATCGTCTTTACTGAAGTTGATGCCAGATGCTGCATTTTTATCGGTGGTTTTACAACCCGAAATAAAAGCTTCAGCACCAATTAAAGTTCCGCCTAACAGCAGGGCTACACTGGAAATGGCTTCTCTTCTATTCATGATGATTGATTTAAAATTTTTAAATGATGCGTTAGTAATTTACTAACTGCAATTGATTTTTAGATATTTTGTTTTTTCAACTCTTCAACTGCAAATGCAGCTGCACGAGCGGTGAACGCCATATAGCTCAATGATGGATTCACACATGAAGAAGACGCCATGAATGCTCCATCAGTCACAAATACATTCGGTGCATCCCATACCTGGTTATTCCCATTCACTACAGATGTTTTACGATCTCTACCCATACGAGCAGTACCCATTTCATGGATCCCTTTTCCTGGAGTTCCGTCGCCATCATGTCCTTTCACATCTTTTACGCCAGCAGCTGTCAACATTTCAATGGCATCATCCACACAATCTTTGCGCATTTTCTTTTCATTCTCTTTCAATTCGCAATCAATTGCCAGAACATGCAATCCCCATTTATCTTTTTTTGTTTTATCGATACTGATTTTGTTATCATGATACGGAAGCATTTCTCCAAATCCACCCATTCCCATATTCCAGCTTCCTGGTTCTGTTAATGCGTCTTTGAATTCTGCACCAATCGTAAATTCAGCTACTTGATGATTCCAGCCTTCCCTGGTTCCACTACCTTGATAACCAAATCCACGAACATAATCGCGCTTATCATTTCCAACGTTTCTATAACGTGGGATATAAATTCCGTTTGCACGTCTTCCAAAATAGTATTTGTCTTCATAGCCTTCCACTCTTCCACCTGCTCCGGTGCCAAGATGGTGATCCATTAAGTTATGACCTAATTCACCACTGCTGCTGCCCAATCCATCAGGCCAAACATCAGTTGCAGAGTTCATCAAGATCCATGCAGTATTTAAAGTACCTGCATTCAAGAAAACGATCTTTGATTTATACTCGATTGTTTGATTGGTTTCTGAATCCAATACTTCTACGCCGGTTGCTTTTTTCTTATCCTTATCATACAATACTTTCGTAACAATTGAAAAAGGGCGTAAGGTAAGATTACCCGTTTTTTGTGCAGCAGGCAAAGTGGAAGATTGTGTACTGAAGTACCCTCCAAACGGACAACCCAACCAGCATTTATTTCTAAACTGGCAGCCAGGTCTTCCTTCATGAGGAACAGTAATATTAGCCGTACGACCAATGATCATCGCACGCTCACCTTTATAAAGCGCTTTGATTCTAGCTGCTACATCTTTTTCTACACAGGTCATATCCATTGCTGGTAAAAAATGACCATCGGGTAAAACAGCAAGCCCATCTTTATTTCCACTGATCCCCGCGAATTTTTCTACGTAGGTATACCAAGGTTCAATGTCTTTATAACGTACTGGCCAGTCAACACCGTGACCATCTTTTGTATTTGCTTCAAAGTCCAGATCGCTCCAGCGATAACTTTGTCTACCCCACATCAATGATTTACCACCTACATGGTATCCTCTAAACCAATAGAAAGGTTTTACTTCTGTATAAGGATGTTCTGAATCTTTACACCAGAAATCCAAATTGGTTTCGTTCAGTGGGTAATCTCTTTTCAAATTGGGATAATCGTGGATCATCTGCTGTGTTCTGCGACCTCTGTGTGGGAAATCCCATGCTTCTTTATTTGCAGAAACATAGTCTTTGATATGCTCAATATTTCTCCCTCTTTCAAGCAGCAAAACTTTGAGACCTTTTTCCGTCAATTCTTTTGCAGCCCAGCCACCGCTGATGCCCGAACCAACTACAATTGCGTCATACGTTTGATCAGCCATTTGTTTGTGATTTATTTGGTTTTTTTATGGTGTATTAAATATCGCAGATCTGAATTGCCTTTTTTAAAGAGGCAAGTGGGTCTTTATCTGCTGGTATAAATTCTTGTGCTACATATCCCTTGTATCCAGTTTCAACAATGGCTTTCATGATGGCTGGATAATATAATTCCTGACGTTCATCAATTTCATTTCTACCCGGTACGCCTCCAGTATGGTAGTGGCCGAATGATTCATGGTTATTACGGATCGTACGAATTACATCTCCTTCATCAATTTGCATATGATAGATATCGTATAACAATTTGAAATTGGGAGAGCCGACACGTTTCACTAATTCAACACCCCAAACAGAACGATCGCACATATAATCTTTGTGATCTACTTTGCTGTTCAACAATTCCATTTGAAGAATCACCCCTTTTTTCTCAGCTAATCCAACGATTTGCTTTAGTCCTTCTGCGCAATTTTTTAATCCTGTCTCATCATCGATGGTACCCCGATTTCCGCTTGCACAGAACAGATTTACAAAACCTGCTTTAGATACCAGATCTATGTGTTCGGTATAACTCTTAATTAAAGTTTCGTGATATTGTTTATCGTTCCACCCTTTAGTTAAGCTGATCTCAGCACCATTACACATCGTTGAGATCAAACCATATTTTTTTAAAGTATCCCAATCTTTAGGACCAACTAAGTCGATTCCTACCAATCCAATTTCTTTGGCAGCGATACACAAGTCATCCAATGGAATGGAACCATAGCACCAACGGCAGGCAGAATGATTGATATTGCCTTTTAGCTGGTTTGATTTTTTTGCTTCTTTCATGTCTTTGGTAAAGGATGACAAAGTTCCACCTGCAGCTAGAGCGGCAGAACCCACCATCAGATTTTTGATGGCTGATCTTCTATTGGTATTTGTTGACATATAATTTTCAGGAATGCTTAAAAAGTGAATCTATACTGCTTTCAAAACTTCTTTTTTTCTTCCTTTCATGTAAAAATAAAGTCCGATGAAAGCAACCGTTAAAAAGATCGGAATAATGAGCGTGAAATTGATGATCTCAGGACCTGCAGCTTTTTTTGCTTCATTCAGCACATTTGCATATTCAGTTCCTGCAGTTGCATCATTATATACTTTGATATCTGCACCTGCTGGTAATTTAGCAGCAATTAATCGGTCGTAATAACCTCCCATAAAAAACATATACACAGATACAGCGAACATTCCAGCCCCACCCAAAAAGTTCATTCCAACGGCACCTGTTCTTGGTAAGTTTTCTGAAACGAAGCCCAACATGGTTGGCCAGAAATAACAAACGCCCATACCAAATACGATAGCTCCCACGAATAACATATTTCCTGTGTTATGCCCTAATAAATACAATCCAACTGCAGCAAGTGCTGCAGATATGATCAAAACGCCTTGAGGAGAAAACTGTTTGATCACAGGTTTTGCAAATGCACGGCCCAGAACCATCACTCCAGTTTCAATTGTTAATAAGAGAATGGCGTTATCCGAAACATTTTTAAGTAATACATCAATCCACTGTCCAGTAAATAATTCTGTGATAGCAGTACCAAACATTAAAACAAACATCACCCAGAAAAGAGGTGTAAAAAATACTGCCTTGTACATGTCTTTAGCAGAAATGCCACTAGCCACACGTTCTGTAACAGGGAACTCTAATTTACTGAATAGGTAGCCATAAAGAATAGTTGGGATTGCCATTAAGCCAACCTGAATTTGCCAGCCAACGCCAACTTTATCTAAAAAGAAAACGATTAATGTTCCTATTACAATTCCACCTGGAAACCATAAATGGAAGTGATTCAATTTGGTGGTCTTATTATCTGAGTAAATCGTTGCCACTAATGGATTACAGGCGGCTTCAACAGTGCCATTGGCGATGCCAATACAAAGAGTTGAAATAAATAAACTCCAATATCCACCTGCGAATATGGTTAGTACAATTCCTAAAAGATGAAAAGAGAAGGCAACTAATAATAGTTTTTTCATACCTATTATATCAACTGCAATACCGCCAAGTACTACGGCAACTGGAAAACCCCAGAATGCAGTACCTGCTATAGTTGCAAGTTGCGTTGCGTTTAACTCGAATTGTACACCTAGTCTTCCTAAGATGCCAGCACGAATTCCAAAAGATAAAGAGGTTACCAATAATGCCAGACAACTGGCAACAAATAATTGGCTACGTTGTGGGGTAGTTTGCA
>CAIYAG010000109.1 GCA_903924075.1 uncultured Bacteroidota bacterium
CCACTTGCTAAAGCATGGTCAAGACCACCATAACCAATATCATAAGCCCATCCATCACCACCTACTAACCAAACGCTTCTGCGAACTAATTGGTCGCAAACAGATAGTAAGTGTTGTGCTGCTGGTTCTCTTAATTTAGAAAGTTTTTCTTTTAACAGTTGAACACGTAATTGTTGAACGGCTAATTCTGATTCATGGGTTTGTTTTGCATTAACAATCTCGTTTACGAAATCTTCACCTAGTTCAGGTTTTAATTCTTCCAACAATTGTTTTGCATAGTTTAATTGATTATCAGCTGTGATACGCATACCCAAACCAAACTCAGCATTGTCTTCAAAAAGGGAGTTTGACCAAGCTGGTCCGCGTCCTTCTTTGTTGACTGTCCAAGGGGTAGTAGGTAAGTTACCGCCATAGATAGAAGAGCATCCTGTTGCGTTTGCAACTAATAATCTTTGTCCGAATAACTGAGACAACAATTTCAGGTAAGGTGTTTCACCGCAACCAGCACAAGCACCAGAGAACTCGAATAATGGTTCTAAGAACTGTGCACCATGCACGGTTGAAAAATCAATTTTAGAACGGTCGTTCCAAGTGATGTTTTCAAATGTTTCAATGTTTGCTTTTTCTAATTCAACTATTGGTTCTTTATCGCCAAGGTTGATAGCTTTGCGTTCTGGATGGTTAGGATCTGAAACCGGACAAACTTCAGTACACAAATTACAACCTGTACAATCTTCTATATAAACTTGTAAAGTGTATTGAGTTTCAGGAAATCCTCTCGCGTTAATAGGAGCGTGTTTGAATCCATCACCAACACCTTTTAAGTTGTCTTTATGATAGAATTTAGAACGGATAACGCTATGCGGACAAACATAAGCACAGTTACCGCACTGGATACACATATCTGGTTCCCAGATAGCAACCTGATCGCTTACATTTCTTTTTTCCCATTGTGTTGTACCACTTGGGTAAGTACCATCGATCGGCATCATGCTCACAGGTAAAGTATCGCCATGATCGGCCATCATTACTGCTGTTACATTCTTTACAAAATCGGGTGCTTTATCAGAAACAGTTTGAAGGTTATTATCAGCTGCAGAAACTGAGCTTGGATAATTTACTTCATACATATTTGCAAGGGTAGCATCAACTGCAAGGAAATTTTGATCGATAACTTTTTGTCCCTTTTTGAAATAAGTTTTCTCAATCGCTTTTTTGATCTGCTTGATGGCTGCTTCTCTTGGTAATACACCAGATAGCGCGAAATAGCAGGTCTGCATGATGGTATTGATACGACCTTTCATTCCTGTATCTCTTGCAACTGTTGTTGCATCGATCACATAGAATTTGATTTTTTTATCGATGATACTTTTCTGAACCTGACCAGTTAATTTGCTCCAAACTTCGTCTTTGCTATAAGGGCTATTCAATAAGAAAGTAGCGCCTTCACTTGCATAGCTCAACATTTCTACTTTTTCAGTGAAGTTGAACTGGTGACAAGCAATGAAATCTGCTTTAGAAATTAAATAGGGAGCGCGAATTGGTTTTGGTCCGAAACGTAAATGTGATACGGTTCTTGCACCAGATTTTTTAGAATCATATACGAAATAACCTTGACCGTATAAGTCGGTATTTTCTCCAATGATCTTAATGGTGTTTTTATTTGCACCAACAGTACCATCAGCACCTAATCCGAAAAATAAACCTTGTCTCCATTCTGATTCATCTAATTTGTAAGAAGGATCGTATGGTAAACTCAAATGGGTAACGTCATCGTTGATACCAACGGTGAAACCATTTTTGGGGTTAGGTTTTTTCAATTCATCGTATACGGCTTTCACCATTGCAGGAGTGAACTCTTTAGAAGAAAGACCATAACGGCCACCCACTAAATTTGGAAGATGTTTGATCTTGCCTTGTTGTAAAGCTTCTACTAAAGTTGACAATACATCTTGATACATTGGTTCACCAGCAGAACCAGATTCTTTGGTTCTATCAAGGATCGCGATTGATTTAACAGATGCAGGTAATGCTTTTACCAAATGTTCTAACGAGAAAGTTCTGTATAAACGAACCTGGATCACACCAGTTTTTTCGCCAGTTGCATTCAATGCTTCCATTGTTTCAGCAACAGTTTCTCCACCAGAGCCCATCACAATGATCACGCGATCTGCATCAGGAGCTCCAGTGTATTGGAATAGTTCATATCTTCTACCAGTAAGCTTTTCAAACTCACGCATAGAATCTTCCACAATTTGCGGAAGGTTGTTGTAGAAAGTATTTACAGTTTCTCTGCCTTGGAAATAAACGTCTGGGTTTTGAGCAGTTCCTCTAATAAATGGATGCTCAGGATTCAAACCTCTGTTTCTATGTGCAATTACTAACTCATCAGGGATCATTGATTTGATCTGATCATCAGTTAATAATTCTAATTTATTTACTTCATGAGAAGTACGGAAACCATCAAAGAAGTGTACGAATGGGATCCTCGCTTTTAATGTAGCATTTTGAGCGATCAAAGCAAAGTCGTGTGCTTCCTGAACACTAGCAGAACTTAATAGCGCAAAACCAGTGGTTCTGGCTGCCATTACATCCTGGTGGTCACCAAAGATCGATAAACCTTGTGCTGCCAAAGAACGAGCGGCAACGTGAAACACAGTTGCGGTAAGCTCTCCAGCAATTTTGTACATGTTAGGCAACATCAACATTAAACCTTGAGAGGCAGTAAATGTAGTTGTTAATGATCCAGTTTGTAAAGCTCCGTGAACGGTACCAACAGCACCTGCTTCACTTTGCATTTCCATGATATCCGGAACACCGCCCCAAATATTTTTTGTGCCCTTAGCTGCCCACTCATCTGCCAACTCTGCCATTGTAGAAGAGGGCGTGATAGGGTAGATAGCACAGACTTCGTTGACGCGATATGCAACATATGCTGCAGCTTCGTTTCCGTCGATTGTTGATATGATATTTTTATTAGGCATTAGTAGTTTCATTTATGGGTTCTGAAATCATTTCAATTGCATGGCAAGGGCATTGTTCATAACAAACAGCGCATCCTGTGCAAGCTTCTAAATTGAATTTGTAACGATTGCCTTTGCCAAGTTTGATAATGGCATCTTCCGGACAAGCACCAAAGCATCCGTCGCATTCGAAACAGTTACCACAACTCAAACAACGTTGAGCTTCAAATCTTGCTTCAGCTTCAGAGAAACCAGCATTGATTTCATCGAATGATTTAACGGCTTCTGCAGGAGCTAATTTGTCTTGTTCTTTTTGTGGAGCTTCTGTTTTATACCACATATGCAGTTTTCGATAACCTGCAGTAGGGTGTTTATCGCCTTTGGCATAAGGCTGATTTTCTAAAAAGCTATTGATAGTTCTTGCAGCTTTCTTTCCATGTCCAATGGCAATAGTGGCACTTCTATTTTCACCTGGTAGTGTATCACCACCGGCGAAGATTCCAGAATGACCAGTCATTCTTTGTCCGTCAATTACAATCGTACCATCTTCATTCAGTTTGATACCATCGATAGTACTTAAGAATTGCGTATCGGCTGCCTGGCGATTTGCCATGATTAATACATCTGCATCGATCACTTCAAATTCGCCTGTACCAACAGCTTTACCTTTTTCAACTTTTACAGTTTCTAAAGTGATCTTTTTGTTTTCGATCTTGTGAAGCTTTTTGTACAATTGTACATCCACGCCTTCTGCTAGTGCATCTTCAGTTTCATAGTCGTAAGCAGGCATCATTTTTTTGTCGCCAGGGAAATACACCGCAGCTTCAGATCCAAAACGTTTAATGATCCTTGAAAGATACATGGCCAATTTACCTCCACCATACACAACCACTTTCTTTTGTATAAAAGCACTGTTATTGGTTTTGATTTCATTGAAGAATTCGAAAGCGGTTTTGGTTAAAATGGAATTGTCGTTTTCAAATACTTCATCTTGAATTTTCTGTGCACCGATCGCCAAATAAACTGCATCGAATTTTCCGTCCATTTTCACGCCCATGAGGTCATGAACTTTTGAATTGAGGCGAATTTTTACACCTAGTTGTGCAATTCGATTGATCTCTGTATCTAGTATCTCTTTTGGTAAACGGTATTCAGGAATTCCAGCCCACATGAGGCCACCAATATGACCGCTTGCTTCATAGATTTCTACTTCATGTCCAGCTTTTGCCAAATGATAAGCAGCGGATAATCCACTCGGACCAGCACCAACCACCAACACTCTTTTGCCAGTTTTTTGTGCCTTACCGCGCAATTCCCATTTGTTTTTCACGGCTTCGTCACCAATAAATCTTTCCACGGCGTGGATGTTTACGGTGTCATCGATATGGTTTCTATTACAACCTGTTTCACAAGGCTTTACGCAAATTCTACCCATGATTCCTGGAAAGGGATTGTCTTCCAGCATGGTTTGAAATGCTTCAAAATAATTTCCAGCTTGGGCATGGGCCATCCAACCTTGAATATTTTCGCCTGCTGGGCAAGCACTATTACAAGGAGGCATAAAATCCATATAAACCGGACGTCTGGATCTGAGCGCACCGGTACCTTCCGCATGGGTGGTAAGGTCAATCGGTTTGGTAATGTCGTTTTCGGGCATATTTTTTGTTTTTCAGAATTTCAAATGGGTTAATAATGCTGTTTAAACATTATTTCATCAAATTATGGTGTGAAATTACCAACGGGTATTTTTTTAAACAATGATTTTGTGCATATAGATACATGAGGAATGTCATTGTTTCGTTTTCCTACACGGGTTCGCGGGATCTAAATTCCCGATCTAGTCTTCCTTGAAATTTGCCTTACGTCTTTTCATATGTCCATTCGTCTCATTTAGCAAATTGCTCCTGAACAAAGCCGATAGTTTTATGTTTTAAAATCCTAGAAACCCACATCTATGAAAAAAATTTACAATTTGTTGGCAATGATCTTCGTTGCCCAAATATCTTTTGCTCAGTTCCCCGGTGGAATGGCAGGAGCTATGAAAGCGCCAGGTGCCATGAATATTGGACATGTTTACGGAAAAATTGTTGACAGCACAGGTAAAGCCATTCCAGAAGCTTCAGTTGTATTGATGCATAAAAAATACGATTCAGTAAGTAAGAAGACCAAAGAAGTGATGCTGAAGGCTGTGAATTCAAGTGCCATAGGTGAATTTAGTTTTGAAGAATTACCGATCATGGGTACTTTGAAATTAAAAATCTCGGCAGTAGGTTATAAACCCATTGAAAAAACGATCAGTTTCCAATTAATGGGGGCGATGGCAAAAACTTCTACACCTGCGCCAAAGGATGCCAATCCGATGGCAGCCATGAGTGGTATGTTAAATGCCATCGATAAAGATTTGGGTAATATCAAATTAACAGAAGATGCTGTTCAGTTACAAAATGTGACTGTGGTATCTACGGCTCCAACTTTGAAATTAGATATTGATAAGAAAACCTATAATGTAACCAAAGATCTGGTAAGTGCGGGTGGAACTGCGTTGGATGCGATGCGCAATGTGCCATCTGTGCAAGTAGATATTGATGGCAATGTGAAATTGAGAAATGCTACACCACAATTATATATCGATGGTAGACCAACCACTTTATCTCTCGATCAAATTCCTGCTGATGCCATACAGTCGGTAGAAGTGATCACCAACCCAAGTGCTAAATATGATGCAAGTGGTGGTAATGCAGGGATCTTGAATATCGTATTGAAGAAAAATAAAAAATCTGGCTATAATGGTAATTTAATGGCAGGCGTAAATAGTAGGGGTGGCTACAATTTTGGTGGCAACTTTAATGCGCGTCAGGGAAAGTTTAATTTAACCTCTGCACTGATGATGAATGCCATACATAATAAAGCAGAGGGTACCACTTCAAGAACAACTTATGGTACTACAGATACCACTCATGTATTTCAAAATAATACCGACAAAACAAATGGTGCATTCATCTTTGGAAAACTAGGGTTGGACTACTATATCACCAATCGTACTACTATATCATTGTCAGGAATTAAAGTAC
>CAIYAG010000110.1 GCA_903924075.1 uncultured Bacteroidota bacterium
CAAACCAACATAAGATGATGGGCAGTACAATATATAATAAGCGTTGAAATGCACTAACTATAGAGATGGCGCCCAAATAAAATAATAAAAGCGAGAGGCAAAAAACCAAAAGGGGAGGATGTTTTTTGAAATTTAATAGACTAGTGAACATGGAAAAGACTAGCATGCAAAAAACAAAGATATTAGGTAGTATGCGCCAAATAAGTTTTGGTTGCATATAGGTATAGGAAGTTGGATAATTGAAGAAAAGCCTGCTGATATTTGAGATGATATTTTGCAAGTATTTTAATGGATGTGTTTTAATGTTTTCAATAGCTTTTTGTTTAAAAGCATCATCTCTTTGAACGCCCTTGTATTGAAAAAATATTTTATAATCTGCTGCGTGATTTTGTGCAAACAAGTAATCGTTACAAGGGAATGTAGTATCATAATCGCAGTAAGCCCTAAAATGATCGTCATTCCAATCGCCATATTCATTTTTGAAAGGAGTGCTAGCCCAGTATAGCGTACTGCCACCACTGTTTCCCCAATAAAACATTTTATGACTTAGTTGATAGGTATAAAAAAGATACGGGATGTTAATGATGAGTGCGATGAGTGCGATTGAAAATCCTTTGCTAATAACTAGCTTCTTTGCTGCAAAAGCATCTATCAAGATCATCAGGGAATAAATGACTAATAAAACAATGACAACATATCCAAAAACAATTTTGGTTAAGATCAGATAACCCAAAAGGATACCAGGAAGAATTAGTGAGGTAAATCCTTTTTGTTTACGATGCTGATTTTTCTCAAAGGCTTTTGTAGTATAATACAAAATGAGGCATACCAATAAACTTGATAAGGGTTCTGTATATAAAAGGGTCATTTCCTTGTATGCGATATAATAGCAAGCCCAAAAAAGTGAAAGTGCTAATGCTTTATTAAAGCTTGTCCATTTTAATAATGTTTTGTATAAAAAAACGATCGAAGCATATTGCAAAAAACCGTTCAATAATTTTAAGCCAAACATGGAAAAACCCATTTTAAGAAAAGGCGCTAGGAACAAAGGATAGCCTGGTCCATTCCATAAATTCAGTTCCTCTTTGGGAGAATAAAAACCGTGTAATAAGTTTTGGGCAAATTGTAAATATCTAGGTTCATCGCCTATTAATTTGTCAACATAAGCAAAATGGATGATTATTAAATAAAGCAGCAGGAACGGTGCAAATATGAGCCAGGGATTTTTATTTTTTAGAGAACTGATGTTAATGCTTAACATTAATAATTAATTTTAATAAAGTTATGGGGAAATCCATGATTCCTCCATTTCAAATATAAATGCAAAAAATGCCGCAGCGGTTAAAAAAAATACTTTATTTCCTATACGATCTGCCGATTGCATTGCTTGGAATAATATTTCTACCCTTATTAAAAGTAACTCGAAAAAAAGGAACGGATCATTTCCCTTTGCAGCAATGGCTCTTTAAAAAAATGGGTGTATTTCCCATTCAGGCGCATTATTATGAGCCCAAATTTATTTATCCATCTAGTTTTGATGCTTCATCTATAAGGGATTTACCCCTTGAAATAGCTATTGAATCCCAGGTTGCTGCATGCCAAGCTTTTGAAAATGTAGGTGAGCTTCATAGTTTATTGATTGAGCAGCCCCAACAATCAAACACTTTCTATATTCATAATCCCAATTTTGGTGCAGGTGATTCAGATCTTTATTATTTATTGATCAGAAATCGAAAACCCAAAAGGATCATTGAGATTGGTTCGGGGTATAGTACCCAACTTGCCTTAATTGCAATAGAAAAAAATCGTCAGGAGGGACGTGATTGCAAACTTACTTGCATAGAGCCTTTTGAAATGCCTTTTTTGGATGCTATTAATGGAATAGAAGTGATTCGAAGGGAGGTGCAAACATTGCCCATCAGTTTATTCGAAACGCTAGAAGCCAATGACATCCTGTTTATTGATAGCTCCCATATCATCAGACCGGGCGATGACCTTCTGTTCATCTATTTTCAGATCCTACCCA
>CAIYAG010000111.1 GCA_903924075.1 uncultured Bacteroidota bacterium
CGTATGTCATTTTCTTTTCTTCATAATAGCTATTATTTTTTGGAGCCTGATTTGAATTTGTTGATGAGCTGTTAGAAGATGATCTCGAAAGATTTCCTTCGCTATTTCTAGATTGAAGAGTTGTTGTAGTGGTTTTGTTGGTGATTGAAGCATTATTTTGATTAGTTTTATTTGAGGAAGCAGAAGTGTTGGTTATGTTTTCTGATAAAGATTTTCTGGAGTTTTCAATGCTTTCAATTTTCCCGCAATAAAAGGATAAAGCAGGATCCCACTTGATAAACCCTGCTCCAAAACCAATTTCAAAAGTCAATTTTTCAGGATGTTTGGTTATTTCTTCTGCCTGATCCTTTAACATACCAAAACGCATTGTGTATCCTGTAGTTAAACTATTGATATTCTCAGTTCCTAATGATCTGCCATTATACTTAATGTAAAGAATAACCTTCCGGTTAAAGTCAAGTTCGTTGAGGCCCAATTCATAATTGGGAATACTTTTCTGTTTTGGTGCAGTTCCATCTCCGTTATTTACAAAATAAATAAAATCGTTTCCTAATTTATAACCCACAGCTACAATTTCTATATCCAAATAGCTTCCCCATCCGTATTTGTCAGGATTATCCCATCTGGCAACATTGAAAACACATTTTAAGTCTAGTAAATTGGGGCCTTGACAACTAATCCCTTTTTTTGAAAAGTCTGCAGGTTCCGGATAAGTTATTGCCCTGGTTGCAGTAACAATACCTATCCGTTGGGCATCTATTTGTTTGCTAAATAAAATCATCAATACAATGACTTTGACAAGTTTCATAATCAAATAATATAATAATTAAAAATCAATATTTTCAAATTCATAAGGTCTAGAGTTTATGGTGAATTCACAATCTGGCATCAAGATTTTCAACTGTAACATCTTTTCATGAATGAGTTGATCATCCCACACCGAAAACATAAGATTTTTACAATTTGGTAAATTATTCAAACCTAACAGGCCATCAATAGTAATAGAGGTATCTTTTACATGTAAAAATTCAATCCATTTTATTTTATTCAGATCTTCAATACAATCATTGTTTACCTTAGTAACGCCTTTTAACCGTAACTCTTTTACGTACTCCAAATTGGTTAGTAACCGAATACTTTGATTCGTAATATTGGTTTCGTTTAGGTCTAACATATTTATCCCTTTTATTTCTCTGATGATATAAGCAAAACCAACATCGTCAAGATCGGGGATATTCCTAAGATCTAAATGATCCCAATAAGCTGGCATAGCATCATTTACCAGATTACTTAATTTTTGTTTCCAATATTTTTCTTTTCGATCCAATTGTTTGTTTTTTAAAGCCATAAAACAATTCAAATTTAGAACACTGTTTTATTTGAAAATTAGTCATTACAATTCATTCTTAAATATACAAATACTGAATAGCCCTTCAATAATTTTTCAAGTTAAAATAATTTATCAAACTCGCCAATAAGCCTGAGTTCTACCTCATCGCTGACGCTAAATAAGCCAAGGTTGGTGCCCACCCCAAAAGCGAGGCGACTCAATTTACTGATGCCCTTCACACCTATTTCGAAGCGCTTGGCTTGTTCGTTTTTATTGGTACCAATGATGGTGAGGTCTAAACTGATAGGTAATATTGTTGCCTTCATGGTTAAAGCCCCGTTGAGTTTGTATCGATTACCAGCAATATGCGTTATAGAGCTACTTACGAAACCGATGGTTGGATATTTAGCTACATCAAAAATATCGGCGCTTTTTAAATGGTTATCCCGGACTTCGAATTGAGTGGTGATACTGGCGGTTTTTATATTCAGCGTAAACATTGCATCTGAAAAATCGTCTTTTGTGTTTTTCATACTGCCCTCGAAATCAGAGAAATAGCCATCCACTTCAGAGATCATGTGGTGTGTTACTGTGAACCCTATTTTGCTATGTACTTTATCAAGAGTCCAAGTGGATTGCGCATTGACACTAAATTGAATCAATACAAGTGCAGATAAGATGATTATGTTTTTCATTTGTGGGATTTAAACATGAATGTAAAACAAAATATTGTTTGGTTATTTTGTTCGTTCAACACCATCTAGAATGGCTTTATCCAGCGTGTTCAGATCGATGGCTTTGATAGTTTTGAACTTAATACAATATCCGGTTACAGTGGCTTTACCAATTGTTCTATTTCAGAACGCTTAGGCTCTGGGAGGCTGCCGATATAATTTTTTATTTGATCAGGTATGCTCATATCAATATCTACCAATATCGAGAAATCTTTTAGGATTTCAAAATATTGGCTAGGTTGAATTGATCAATCTTAAACTGTTGCAGTTAAAAAATCAAGTAAGTCAGTATTCAATTTTTCTTTTTCGGTTATAAAAAGTCCATGTGGTGCATCTTTATACACGAGGTATTTTGCATGCTTAATTAATTCGGCTGTTTTGTTACCTGAACCGCTAATGGGCACAATCTTATCTGCATCACCATGAATAATTAAAACTGGGATATCAATTTTTTGTAGATCCTTGCTGAAATCAGTTTCAGAAAATGCGTGCACGCAATCAATGGATGCTTTTGCTGAACTCATCAGGCACAAGTTCTGATTCCAATTCAGCAATTCCTGACTAACAGGTTGATGGGTCTCATCAACCCCATAAAATTTCTTTCCAAACCCCGCTAAAAAAGCAGGACGGTCTTTTGTAATTAAATCAATTGTTGCGTCGATTGTTGCTTTAGTTGAGCCTTCAGGGTTTTCGGCAGATTTCATTTTACAGGGAGTTACAGAACTGATAAAAGCAACTTTACTGAGTTTCTCTGTTCCATACTTTCCGATAAATCGGGCAACTTCTCCCCCGCCCATTGAAAACTCGATCAACGCCACTTTCGATAAGTTTAGGTGGGTAATCAGTTCGTTCAAGTCATCCGCGAGTGTATCATAATCATATCCCTGCCAAGGACGGTCAGATTTTCCAAAACCCCTTCTATCATAGGCAATACAACGAATGTTATGCTTGGAAAGTTCTAATAGTTGGTATTCCCACATTTCATGATTCAAGGGCCAACCATGAATAAATATTACAGGTATTCCCTCACCATATTCCTGATAAAAAATGTTAATGGAAGCAACATTTGCAACGGATTTCGTTTTGATGTATGGCATAATAAATTTTGAGTTTAAAAGAATTGTAAATCTGCATTTCTTTTTATGGTTGGGCATTACACAATTCTTACAACGAATTGTATGAATCACTGTTGTATTTTAAATTTGGGGATCAGTTTTGTTGTAGCAATAGGCCTGTTACTCAGCTGGAGCATTGCTATTGCATTTCTGTTACTTATGGGGGTTGTAGTTGCGATAAATTCAGGTAGGGGTTAATCAATTTATGCGCAGCTGGATTTATGGATTATGGGCGCATATAAAGTAGCAGTTTATTTTTGTGTTAAGTCAGGAATTTCTTCCAAACTATAATAGATTTTTAGCCCTCTTTCTTTTGCAATCTTTACGTCATTGTCTGCTCCTTTTGATGCTCCCTCAAGGCGAAGAACTGCTTCACATTTTTCAAGGAGGCGATGTGCAACGGGGTATTGAATTTCGTCCCAAATGTCGTCACCGATTTTCGTTGAACCTGCCAAATGCATTAATGGTAACGCAACCCATTCTCCAATCATAGGAATATGTCCTTTACGGAATAAAGGCAATGCAACAGATTCAAGTCTGTCTAAATTCTTCTTTATTAACGCTGGATCATCATCTGTTCCTCCTCTATAAGGACCTGCAATAAGAATCATCATAATTTAAATTGTTTTTAGTTAGCGCATGTTTTTAAGTTTAATATATAGAAGAAGCATAATTGTTAAGTAATTATGTAGCCTGTTTTGTGTTCTTATTTATC
>CAIYAG010000112.1 GCA_903924075.1 uncultured Bacteroidota bacterium
CTTTACAGTATGCTGGATATACTGATATGAATTATTATACCGCTAGAAATTATTGTGTTGGTCAATTTGAAAAAGACAATGGCCAGTACGACCAGTTAACAGGGTTAACAGGATTTGGTCATGGCGCAGCAATGATGGTATCGAAGGAAGCAATCGAAAAAGCAGGGTTAATGTTTGAAAACTATTTTCTGTATTATGAGGAAATGGATTGGGGTGCAAGGATCAAAAAGGCAGGATTTGAAATCAGGTTAAATATGCAAGCATTGATCTTTCATAAAGAATCTGTTTCAGTGGGTCAAAAAAGTGCCTTAAAAGAGTTCTTTATGAATCGAAATAGGATCCTTTTTATTAGGCGCAATGCGTCTCTTTTTCAAAGAATCGTTTTTTATTGTCATTTTACATTGTTAGTTACACCTAGAAATATTATCAGCTATATTAAAGAAGGGCAATCCGATTTCATTCCCATTCTTTTTAGGGCAATTTGGTGGAATTTAACGAACAGGGTAGATAGTACTAATTTGGGCTATAAATTAAAATAATTATGCAAATCATATTCTGGATCAGTCTGTTTATAATCATTTATACTTATGTAGGATATGGTATTGTGCTGTTTATTATCATTAAATTATTACGTGTTTTTAGAAAAAAGCAAACGCTAGATCCAAATTATGAACTGCCCACAGTAACATTGATTGTGGCTGCATACAATGAAGAATACTGTATTGAAGAAAAGATTACTAACACACTTGCATTAGATTATCCAAGTAATAAGGTCAATTTTATTTTCATTACTGATGGATCAACGGATGGAACCTCCGCAATAATAGCAAAATACCCTTCCATTCAATTAATGCACAAACCTGAGCGTTCGGGTAAAATTGTAGCAGTTCACAGAGCCATGCAAGAAGTGAAAACTGAAGTGGCAGTATTCACAGATGCGAATACATTATTAAACAAACAAGCACTCATCAATATCTGCAGACATTTTCAAGATCCAACAGTGGGTGCAGTTGCGGGCGAAAAAAGGGTACAAATAGATGATAGTGGAGATGCCACAGCTGGGGAAGGATTTTATTGGAAATATGAATCGAAATTAAAAGCATGGGATTCAGAACTGTTCTCTGTTGTTGGTGCAGCAGGTGAATTATTTAGTGTAAAAACCGCCTTGTATATTCCAGTTCCAGTAGATACGCTTTTAGACGATTTCATGATTTCTATGTTAATTGCTGAAAAAGGATATCGAATCGTATATGAGCCAGATGCCTATGCTACAGAAACTGCTTCAGCTAATACCAAGGAGGAATTGAAAAGAAAGGTTCGAATCGCAGCAGGAGGTATTCAATCTTTTCTAAGACTTACTGGGTTGTTAAATCCGTTTAAACATCCGGTATTGAGTTTTCAATATTTGAGTCACCGAATTTTACGTTGGACCATCACCCCATTTTTAATGATTGGTTGTTTTTTTGTAAACTGGTATATTGTTATAATGATGGAAGGAGACTGGAAGTATCAGATCATATTAGCAGGACAAGTACTGTTTTACGGATTTGCACTTTTGGGTTGGATCATGCAGTCTAGGTCGATCAAAGTAAAGCTGTTTTTTATTCCTTATTATTTCTGTATGATGAATTATGCAGTTTTTGCTGGCATCAAAAGATATATGTCTTCCAGTCAAACGGTTTTGTGGGAGAAAGCTAAAAGGAAGTAACATTCATTTCAGATTTTCAATGCTAATACCTGCATTTCATTTTCTCTGATTCAATGGTTCTTTGATGACAATTGATAGGAATTGATATATTACATTCTAGTGCATTAGGTAAGATTGGAATGGCCTTTGAATTTCCAGTATAAATGGTATAACTGAAAGACGTAGTGATACTATGCGACTTGAGAGAAATAACTGGCGATAGTTCTTTTTTACTATTATAATATGTACCAAGATTAATTTCAGTCTTTTGATTCCATAAGTTTTTAGAAATGGGGAAGCCACATATGAATCCACTATAAATGGTAGTTTCTGTTTGATTGATTCTAAAATCATTGAGTAACTGAAGGGAAAAATTATCGCTCGAAAAA
>CAIYAG010000113.1 GCA_903924075.1 uncultured Bacteroidota bacterium
ATGAAAAATTGGGCAGATGCAGTAACGCAGCCGCACCAAGCATCATAGAACTGTTCTGAATAAATTTTCTTCTGGTATGGGCATCCTTACCCATTTTATTTTCTGGCAGCATCGTTGACTTTTTAATGATAATAAAAACTATACTATTGAATAAAACTTTCGTACATAGCATTGATCGTGCTTTTGATCAATGCATTAAAACCGCTTTCATAAGTTGGGCCACAGCCATTGCTGATCACCACGAATCCAAATTTTTCTTTGGGCTGAAAAAACATGCCACTATACAAACCATAGGCAGAACCCGTGTGACCCACCATGGTTTTTCCCTTGATCAGCGTTTCGGTTGTTTCGATTGCCATTCCATAACCCTCTTCCACTGAAACTACCGTCTGCATGGCTTTTGCACTCTTTTTTGAAATAATTCTTTTACCCTCATATTTCCCCTGCCTGCTGTGCATGATCATATACTTTGCCAGATCAGTGGCTGAGATTTTCATACCACCAGTTGGTGAAAATATGGGTGTTGTTTTACCCAACTCATAGTGCGCAAGCTCATCTCTTCTAGGATGATAAGCATTGGGCGATGCTGTGAATTTTGCAGAATCTTTATTGTATTCATAGATCGTTGCGAAACGATTTTTATCCAAAGAGTCAACACAATAACCACCATATAATTTTAAAGGATCCAGAATATGGTGTTTGATGTACTGATCAAATCTTTCACCAGATAGTTTTTCAATAATGGCTCCGGTCATATTATAATTGAGGTTGCAATACATATATCCTTTTCCTGGCTCATAATTATTATAACACTTAGCCCAGTTTGGATTGGTAGCAGGATTAATGCTGTCTAAAGAAAAATAACCCTGACTATCATTGATCGAAGATCTATGCTGCAAAAGGGTTCTAAGCGTTATCACGGTTTCTGGAAACTTCGGATTTCTTACTGAAAAACCAATTAGCTTACTCACATCATCATCTAATGAAACCTTGCCAGCTTCTACTAATTGCATAATAGCAGTTGCAGAAAAAGATTTGGAGATGCTGGCAATTCTAAAAATACAATCGTCTGTTAATGGTTGCTTGGTCTCTAAATCTTTCAAACCAAAAGAATGGGTGTAGATGATCTTATTATTTTTAACCACTGCTACAGAAATTCCAACTACTCGGTTTTCCTGCATGATCTTTTGAATGCTTGCTGATGCTTTTTCAGGTTGTGCAATACAGTTGATGCTAGTAAGAAGCATTAAAATAATAACGGTGATGAAGGCTTTCCTTTTCATGGTACTAAATTTATGAATTAACTTCATAGCCTGCCCGGAATAAAATCTGGAAAAGATTGCTTTAAACATAACCATATGAAAAAAATTGCTTGCCTGCTATTGGCCATCCCTTTTTTTACCCAAGCTCAGGTAAAATGGGAAGCGTCTAGTTTAACTGATGGAATCAATAAAATAAAAGTCAATGATCAAATTACACTTGGCTACTCCAATAATTCTGGAGTAAAAATTCTGATCAAAGACGGATTGCCTTTTAAAGATCTAAACAAGAATGGCGTAGTTGATACATATGAAGACTGGAGATTGCCTGTTGCAGAACGCGCAAAAGACCTGGCTGCTAAAATGACGATCGAAGAAATCGCAGGTTTAATGTTATATAGTGGTCACCAAGCAATCCCATCTGGTAATGGAGGTATGTTCAGAGGCACTTATGGTGGAAAAGCATTTGCAGAAAGTGGTGCAAAATCTTATGACCTTTCTGATCAACAGATCGCTTTCCTAACAAACGATAATTTAAGACATGTATTGATCACTTCAGTTGAAAGTCCTACTGTGGCTGCACTCTGGAATAACAAAGCTCAGGCCCTTGTTGAATCCATTGGGAAAGGTATTCCTACCAATAACAGTACCGACCCAAGAAATGGTGCAAATAAAGATGCTGAATATAATGCTGGCTCAGGTGGTTCTATTTCTCAATGGCCCGAAGAATTGGGCTTAGCCGCAACTTTTGATCCAGCTGTAACCAAACAATTTGGATCGATCGCTTCTAAAGAATATAGAGCACTCGGACTCACCACCGCCCTTTCGCCACAAATTGATCTGGCCACCGAACCTCGATGGAATCGTTTTGTAGGAACATTTGGAGAAGATCCTAAACTAGCTACCGATATGGCTCGTGCATACGTAGATGGTTTTCAAACATCACCAGTTTCTATAGACGCTTATCAGGGCTGGGGAAATAAAAGTGTGAACGCGATGGTAAAACATTGGCCAAGCGGCGGACCAGAAGAAGCTGGACGTGATGCGCATTTCGCCTATGGAAAATTTGCTGTGTATCCTGGTAATAATTTAGAAACACAAATGAAAACTTTTACAGAAGGTGCATTTAAATTAGAAGGCAAAACCAAAAAGGCAGCTGCAGTAATGCCTTACTATACCATCTCTTATAATCAAGATAAAAAGAATGGAGAAAATGTAGGCAATGGATTTAGTAAATATATTATTACCGATTTGCTGAGAAACAGATTTGGCTATGATGGTGTGGTTTGTACAGATTGGTTGATCACTGCCAATGAAGGTAAAAGGCCAAGCGTTTTCTCTGGTAAGTCATGGGGAGTAGAAAAATTGTCTATAGCAGAAAGGCACTATAAAGTATTGATGGCTGGTGTTGATCAGTTTGGAGGAAACAATGATGCCAAACCTGTGGTGGAAGCATATCAAATGGGTGTGAAAGAACATGGTGAAGCATACATGCGCAAACGCTTTGAGCAATCTGCTGTTCGATTGTTGTTAAATGTTTTCAGAGTGGGATTATTTGAAAACCCTTATTTAGATCCAACTGAAACAAAATCAATTGTAGGTAATCCTGATTTTATGAAAGCAGGATATCAAGCACAGTTAAAGAGTATTGTATTGATCAAAAATCAAAACAAAACATTACCCATTGAAAAAGGTAAAACAGTGTATGTGCCAAAAAGAACTACACCGGCTTCTGTGAATTTCTTCGGTCAACCATCTCCAGAAAAAACAGACTACCCCGTTAACCTGAATTTGTTGAAAAAATATTATACGGTAACAGATGATCCAAGCAAGGCTGATTTTGCGATTGTATTTATTAAGAGCCCGATCAGTGGCGGCTACAGTGATGCTGATAGAGATGCTGGTGGAAATGGATACTTGCCCATTAGTTTGCAATTGAAAGATTATACTGCCACTGATGCAAGAAAACAAAGTATGGCAGCAGGTGACCCAGTAGTTGATCCAACTATTACTAACAGATCTTATTTAAATAAAACAAACAAATCAAATAGCTATCCTGATCTGAATACCATTTTAGATACCAGGAAATCAATGAAAGGCAAACCTGTCATCATTTCTGTTAGTATGACCAATCCCATGGTATTTGGAGAATTTGAAAAAGAAGTAGATGCTATTGTTGGTGAGTTTGGTGTACAAGTGGAAGCACTGATGGATATCATTTCTGGAAAGGTGGAACCATCTGGTTTGTTGCCGATGCAAATGCCGATCGATATGTCTACTGTTGAAAAACAATTCGAAGATATGCCACATGATATGATTCCATACAAAGATGCGAACGGACATGTCTATGACTTTGGATATGGATTAAACTGGAAGGGCGTGATCAAAGATGGAAGAACTGAGAAATATAAAGTACAAAAAAAATAGAATAAAAAAGGAGGTTGATCAACCTCCTTTTTTATTTAAGCTAGATGATGTTCTACCACAATACTTGTTTTAAGCAGCTTGGAGATCGGGCAGTTTAATTCTGCGTCTTTCACCTGTGCTTCAAAAACTGCAGGATCAATTCCTGGTACTTCGGCGTGTAAGATTAGTTTTGATTCAACAATCGATCCATCTTCAAATTTCACTTCCGCTTGCACATTCAATTTGGTGGGCACAAAACCTGCTGCTGTTAAATTAAAGCTCAGCTTCATTGCAAAACAACCTGCATGAGCTGCTCCAATCAATTCTTCTGGATTAGTTCCAATACCATCTTCAAAACGTGTATTGAAAGAATATTGGGTGAGGTTTAAAACACCACTTTGGGTAGAAAGAACACCTTTCCCTTCTTTCCCAGTTCCTTGCCAAACGGCATTTGCTTTTCTTACCATGATCATTTATTTTTTAATGAGATTGTTGATACCCTAATATTCCCTTTCCAAGGAATATTGCGAAGCTAGTCCATCCTATTTTTTAAAACCAGTTTATCCTATAATTTAACTTACGAATATGGGAGTAATTTTAAATTGTTAAATTTTATCAGAGACGCAGCATTTTTCCTAATCTTGCCTTAGATAATAAAGAGATTATTAAATATATACTATGAAAAAATTAAGCATTCTTGCTATTATTTTCTTCTCACTAACTGTTTTTAAACAATCAGTACTTGCCCAGGAAAAGCCTGCTGGATGGACACCAGAAGAACAGAAAGAGTTGTTTGGTTATTGTGAAAAAAGGTATTTGATCAATGAGTTAAAAATCCCAGAAGATAAAGCCGATAAAATTGGTGAGATCGACTATTGGGCAACCTTGCAAAAAATAAAAGTACAGGAAAATACCAATGATACTTTTGCTACTGCAAATGAAGTGGAAGCAGAAGTGATGAAAAAATTCAAATCGCTTTCGTTATCTAACGATCAACTTAAAACATTGGTGGATAGAAGAAAGTCAAACTCTTTTTCAGAGCCATGTCCTTTAGTTACACTCAATTACAATCCCATTTACGACACAGCTCAAAAAGCAACCCTGCTACTTAGTTTTAAAGCCAAATACAGAAAGGATCTGATTAGTAAAGCAGGCGTTAATGGCCGTCAGGCAGATCAGTTGCTGGATGCGGAAGTTTGGAAACAAAAAGAAGCAAATCTGATCGCAAAAATTCCTAGTACCGATTTCAATCGAATCAGAAAAACAGTTGAAATGCATAATATGATGGAAAGAAAATATAAACTGGTTGATATGACAGATCAACAAAGAGCTGCAGCACTTGAGCTCTTAAAACAAGTGCAATAAAAATTACTTCATGAACTATCGAATACCCACATTCGTTTTTTGTTTTTTTTATTCTGTGCAGTTTTTGTTTGCGCAGGATTTTCACACCATTGATAGCACAATTGAGAAGCAGATTCAACAACATAAAGTTTCAGGTGCTGTGGCAATGATTCTGCACAACCATACCATTGTTTTTGATAAGGCTTATGGGTTTTCGGATGATGCAAACCAAAAACAAATGACCACCACTTCGATCTTTAGGATTGCATCGCAAACCAAAGCAATTGTTTCTATTGCTTTTTTACAATTGGTTGAAGCAGGTAAAATTGGCCTCGACGAACCTATTGAAAAATATATCCCAGCATTTGCATCGCAAAAAGTTGCCATAGTTGAAACGGACTCGATCAAATTAGTGGCAAGAAACAGATCGATCACCATCAGAGATCTTTTGAGTCATCAATCAGGTATTTCTTCAGGCGATGAATACCCGAAATTGAAAAAGTTGTTTGCGCAATACCAATTAGACAAACCGCTGAACACTGCATTTGGGTCATTGCAAGAAGAAGTTGCACAAATTGCAAAAATGCCCTTGGCGCATCAGCCTGGAGAAAGATTTAGTTATGGTTTAAGCACCAACGTGATCGGTAGATTAATCGAGATCGTTTCTGGAGAATCATTGAACAATTATTTACATAAACATATTTTCACACCCCTTCAAATGAAGGACACTTATTTTTATTTGCCCAAAGAAAAACAAAGCAGGCTTGTAAAAGTATACATGAATAAAAAGGCTGATAGTTTACAAGAAGTTACTACAGATCTCTATCCCATCAATTATCCCAATGCAGAAAACAAAGGTTATTATTCCGCTATTGGCGGTTTGGTATCTACCACACATGATTATGCCAAATTTTTAACCTGTTTATTGAATGATGGGGTGTATGCGAAAAACAAAAGCCTGATCAGCAAGGAAACCCTGAATCAGTTAACCAGCAATCAATTGGGTGACAAGACCTTCATATTTGGTGGGATGAAATCTTTAAACAATTTTGGGCTTGGGGTTGGACTAACTACTAAAGCCGGAACCGTTCTCAATAATGCATCGGAAGGCAGTTTTTTCTGGGGCGGCGCTTTTAACACAGCCTATATGGTTGATAAAAAAAGAAAGCTCATTACCTTATTCTATTTCCAACGAATTCCGTTTGATCTTCCTCCTGTTTTATCCAGTTTAGAAAAACAAACGATTTACGCGATCGATCACCAATAATTCCGTTCAACAAGGAATCGTATTTCTCTTTCATAAATGCTGATTAATATCTTAATTTTAGCAAAAGTGTTTTTATGGAAGCTTGCAAATACGCAGACGGCCGAAGAGGTTTTCTTAAAAAATCCACGGCCATTGCTGCATTATTTCTTACACCATCGATTGTAACTAAGGCCTTTGCTTATGATAAGCTGGTACCAACTCCTGTAGAAAAAGAAAAACTACAGATCGTTATTAACGGCAAGTCTTATGAACTGATGGTAGATATCAGAATGAGTTTGCTTGACTTGTTACGTGAGCAAGTAGGACTTACAGGTTCCAAAAAAGGTTGCGACATGGGACAGTGTGGCGCCTGCATCGTACTGGTGAATGGCAAAAGGGTAAATGGTTGTATGACATTGGCTGTTGACAATGGCAACAATAAGATCACCACCATTGAAGGTTTAGCAACACCAGAAAAATTACATCCTGTGCAAGAAGCATTTATCTCGCACGACGCCATGCAATGTGGTTATTGTACGCCCGGTCAGATCATGTCGGCAGTTGCATGTATTCGGGAAGGGCATGCAAATACAAGAGAAGAGATCAAAGCCTATATGGAAGGAAATATCTGCCGCTGCGGTTCTTATCAAAATATTGTAGATGCCATATTAGATGTAAAAAAATCAGGCAAGCCTGTTTAACCCAAAAAAATATTTATGTCAACCAATCATAATTTCTTCGCCCCTTTTGCAGATGACGATCGTGCTGATGCTGCCGAAAAAGTAACGGGTAGAGCTAAGTTCACAGCAGAACACGCAGTACCGAATCTGGCATATGGCCTATTTGTTTGTAGCACCATTGCCAAAGGAACTGTTTCTAAAATTGATGAGAGTGATGCCTTAAAAGCTCCTGGAGTTTTGGATGTGATCTCTTTCCAAAATTGCCCTGCAGTTCCAGGCTATAATCCAGCAAAGGGTGGATTCGAATGGTGGGGATTGAAAACATTATACGATAATAAAGTTCGCTTTTACGGTCAGCCAGTTGCACTAGTAGTTGCAGACAGTTTTGAAAATGCAACAGCTGCACTTAAGCTGGTGCATGTGAGTTATGAAAAAGAAGCTCACGAAACAGATTTTGAAAAGAATAGAAAAATTGAAGCTGCTTTAAAACCAGCCGGCAATTATAAAAGAGGTATTGAAAAAGCCTATAAAACAGCACCCGTATTTATTGAAGCGGAATACAAAACACCTATTGAAGTGCATAGCCCCATGGAAATGCATGCCACCATTGCTATTTGGGAAGGAGATGATAAGTTAACGGTGTATGATAAAACACAGGGGCCTAAAAGCACGCAGAATACCCTTGCAAAAACCTTTGATATTCCGCAGAAAAATGTTCGTGTCATCACAGAATATGTAGGCGGTGCATTTGGTAATGGGTTACGTAGTTGGTTGCACGTTCCTGCAGCCTGTATTGCTGCGAAAAAATTAAAAAGACCAGTCAAGGTTTTACTTACTCGCCCACAAATGTTTTCATTGGTAGGCTATCGGCCACAATCATGGCAAAAAATTGGCATTGGTGCAGATAAAACTGGAAAGTTTATTGGGATCTCACATAGCGCAATCAGCAACTCTTCACGTTATGAAGATTTTAGAGAAGGCATTGTTGATGTTTCAAAATTTTTATATGCTTGCGATAATGTAGATACGGATTATAAAACCCTTCCCCTCGATTTAAGTACGCCCACATGGATGCGCGGACCAGGAGAAGTAACCGGCTGTTATGCTTTGGAATCTGCAATCGATGAATTATCCTATCAACTAAAAATGGATCCTATCGAACTCAGGATCAAAAATTTTACAACTATCAATCCCGAAAACAAATTGCCTTGGTCGGCCAAAAATTTATTGGATTGTTACGAAGCAGGAAAAACAAAAATTGGTTGGAAAAACAGATCCGCTATTCCAGGTAAGCTAAAAGAAAACGGTTGGCTTATTGGATATGGCATGGGTGGAGGTGTATTTGGAGCAGGTAAAGGTGCTGCCTCAGTTCGATTAATTTTAAAGGAAGATGGAACAATCGTTTTGCAAAGTGCTGTGAGCGATATGGGTCCGGGTACAAGTACCTCGATGGTGAAAGTGGCTGCAGAAACCATGCAGATGCCGATACATAAAATCAAATTCTCTTTAGGAGATTCTGATTACCCGCCAGGACCATCACAAGGTGGTTCAGGAACAACTTCCACGTTGGGGTCTGCGGTTAACTTGGTTTGCGAAACACTGAAACAAGGTCTCAAAGAATTAGCCATACAACAAGTTCCTACATTCAAAACTTTAGCAGTAGCCGATCTGGATGTGAAGAACGAAGTGGTTTTTTCTACAAAAGATCCAGGTACTATCATTGGTGTTGCAGAACTATTAAAATTATCTGGTAAGCCCTTGATCGAGATCACGAAAGACTCTGGTGGCGCCACTCCGGAAATGCGCAAATATGCTATCAACTCCTTTTCTGTACACTTTGTAAAAGTGGGCGTTCATGCAAAAACAGGTGAAGTAAAATTATTACAAATAGTAACTACAGGAGATGCAGGAAAGATCATCAGTGAGAATACCGCGAGAAGTCAGATGCTCGGTGGTGTAGTAGGAGGAATTGGAATGGCATTAAAAGAAGAACTAACCATCAACCATACAACTGGCGAAATTGAAAATGCAAGTTTGGGAACTTATCACCTGCCCTTACATACCGATATACCACCGATCGAAGTATGGTTTGTAAATAAACCTGACCCCATCGTAAATGCAATTGGTGCAAAAGGTGTAGGAGAGATTTCTTTGATCGGATTTGCAGCAGCTGTAACTAATGCGGTATATAATGCAACGGGAAAAAGAGTCAGGGATCTACCAATCACTGCAGAGAAACTGGGATTTAAAAAAGTTTAGTATTGATCTTTTTGATTCCAATCCCACAAAACAATATCCCAACCGATACCACCATAATTTAATTCATTGATCACCTGAAAGCCCTTTCTCTGATGGGCTTTCAGCGATCGAGGATTAGCCTTAGCTATATCCGTTAAGCAGTATTCATACTGATCTGCATAACAATCCTTGAAGCATTGATATAACCGATCTACTAAGCCCATTCCGCGAAAGTCTTTACCAACACATAACTGACCCACAACCACATAATTTGATGCCACTAAATCCTTTGATTGATATTGCAAGCCATCGATCGTATTAAATAAATCGGCCAGCAAATCATGCTCATCTCTGATCGCTTTAAGTGACACTAAAGCATAACCTACTACCTTACCATTTGCCACTGCTATGATGGATGGAGCTGCATCATGCATCTTTTGAAGAAAGTCGATACTATACTCCGCCATCAAAAAACCTTGTGCTGCAGCTTCCGCTTCTGTGATATGCTTACGCAGATTTTCTTGCTGCAATTGTTGAATCCCACTTAATTCCTCTTGCGTAGTTACCAGCTTAATTGTTACCATAATAATTGCATGAAATGAGCCATAACAAATTTTGATACCTACAGAAATAACTATAGGCGAATTACATGTAACTAAAATAAAATAATAACCACATGAAAATCAAATATATAAAGTATTTATTTGCTAGATTTTGATTAATTTTAAAGGAGTCGTAAAATCATTCTGACACATTAAAATTAAGCTGCCATGAACACAGTTGGCTATTTCGAAATCCAGTCATCTAATCCAGAAAGAGAAATCAATTTCTATCACAAAGTTTTCGGATGGAGTTTTGCATTAGAGCCGCAAGCTCCCAATGAATACTACAGAATTGAAACGCGTAATATGCATGGCGGATTACTAAAGCGGCCAGCGAGTCAGCCTCCTCAAGAATGTGGTACTAATGCATTTACTTGTTCTATACAAGTGGGCGACTATGATCAGATGGCAGAAAAAATCATTGCTAATGGTGGCAAAGTAGTGATCGCAAAATTCCCAATCCCTTATCGTTGTTGGCAGGGTTATTTTGTTGATGAAGACAATAATACATTTGGAATTTTTCAAGTTGATAGAAAAGCCAAATAGTTCTTTTATCTATCATCTATTCGCATTTTTCTGTTTCTTATTTTACTCTCATTCCTTTATCTTGTAAGTCAGTTCCGACTTACACCTAATTCTTTTACCCTATAGCAAAATCAGATGATGCAAAAATTGACTTTCGCTTTTTTATTGGGCATAGTATTTTTTAAACTGTCGGCACAGACTCCCAATATCCCAAAAACAGGGCCACTCAAATCAACAATTCTCAGAAACGTTTGGTTAATTGATGGTACTGGAACTCCCGCAAGAAAAACGAATGTTCATTTTACGGGCCCTACAATTGATTATATAGGCTCAGAAAATCGAAATGCAACTGATACATTTGATCTCGATGGGCAATTTGTACTCGCTCCAGGTTTTATTGATACCCATAGCCATATTGTTGGCTCACTTGAAAAATATCCAGAAGCTTTGGCTGATGTGAGTCAGGGTGTAACAACCATAGTATCCGGACAAGATGGTTATGGTTCTTATGTGGATAGCATCAAAGCAGGAATTGCTAGAAAACCCGTTGCAGTAAATATCGCTACCTATACAGGCCACACAGATTTGCGTGAAAAAGTGATGGGGAAAGATCGCTTGAATAAGCCAGCATCTGAAAAAGAAATTGCAGCGATGCAAGCCATCTTATTATCAGAATTAAAAAAAGGTTCTCTTGGTTTATCTACAGGTCTCGAATATGAAGGTGCTTATTTCTCCAGCAAAAACGAAGTGATTCAATTAGCAAAAACTGCTGCATCAGAAAAAGGCAGGTACATCAGTCATATTCGGAGCGAAGACATAGACCTTAAAAATGCAATTACAGAAATCATCAATATCGGAAAGGAAGCAAAAATTCCGGTACAGATCTCACATATCAAAATCGCATTAAAAGATATGTGGGGTAAGTCTCCCTGGCTAATAAGTTGGTTGCAAGACGCAAGACTTCAAGGTGTTGACATCACGGCCGACTGTTATCCATATGAGTACTGGCACAGCACATTGAAAGTGTTGTTTCCCAAAACCGATTATACCAATCCCGAAAGTGCTCAGTTCGCAGTAGATCATACTTTCGATCCTACACAATCGATTCTGATTCGTTTTGCGCCTAATCCAAACTATGCAGGCAAAACTATTTCTACAATTGCAGAGATGCGAAAAGAAAAACCCGCACAAACTTTAATGGGTTTAATTGCGGAGGCAGATGTTTACGAAAAAGCACACCCAGATGCGAATGGCGTAGAAGCCATTATTGCAAAATCTATGATCGATGAAGACGTGATCAATTTTCTCAAATGGCCAAATACCAATATCTGTTCTGATGGATCTAATGGCGGTCACCCAAGAGGATACGGCTCATTCACAAGAGTGCTCGGCAACTATGTTCGCGATAAAAAAATCATGCCGCTTGAAACAGCTATTCAAAAAATGACGAGTCTTTCTGCAGAACATGTTGGCATCAAAAACCGCGGCATCATTAAGGAAGGATATCAAGCAGACTTAGTACTCTTTTATGCAGAAACAGTAAAAGATAATGCAAGCTTTACAGATTCGAAAGCGCTATCAGATGGCATGTTAACAGTTTGGGTGAACGGTGTTTGCGTTTATAAAAATAAAAAAGCAACCAACCAATATCCAGGAAAATTTATAGGTAGATAAAAAATGAACATGGAATCAGAAAAGAAAAAACCGAGTGCGATTGTTTTAACCAACGGTTATCTGGCTCAACCAGATGCCAAAACAGCGCATGGATTAATTAGAGGTACCGAAAGATTTAGCATTGCTGCAGTGATCGATCCTGAATTTGCCGGACAGGATGCGGGAATGGTTTTAGATGGCAAACAAAGAAACATTCCTGTATATGCAACAGTATCTGAAGCTATTGAAGACATTCAGGATATTGAATATTGTATTATCGGTGTAGCAACTGTTGGCGGTGTTTTACCAGAAAGCTTCTTACCCATTTTAGAACTATGCATTCGCAATGGCATATCCATTGTAAATGGTTTGCACGAATTTTTAAATGATAAACCTGAAATAGTTGAGTTGGCAAAAGACCATCAGGTAACTCTTACCGATGTTCGTAGGCCAAAAGCAAGAAAGGATCTGCACTTCTGGACTGGCGATATTTTTAAAATGAAAACGCCTGTTATTGCAGTGATCGGAATGGATTGTGCCATGGGTAAAAGAACTACTTGCAGAATGATCCGTGAATCGGCAAATAAAAATGGCATCAAAGCAGAAATGATCTATACCGGGCAAACTGGTTGGTTACAAGGTGGAGAATTTGGTTTTGTTTTTGATACTACTGTGAATGATTTTATTTCAGGCGAATTAGAACACGCAATTCTTAGTTGCAATAAAGCAAAACAACCTGATCTTATTTTATTAGAAGGGCAGTCTGCACTTCGCAACCCTACCGGACCCTGTGGTTCAGAGTTATTGATCTCTGGAAATGCAAAACATACGGTGCTGTTGGTTGCACCTAAAAGAAAATACTACGAAGACCTTCCAGAGTGGGGAGAAATTCCTTCAGTAGCTTCTGAAATTGAATTGATCAAATTATTAGGGTCAAAAGTCATCGCCATTGCCATTAATACCGAACACTGCAGTCTGGAAGAAGCCCTTGCCTTTCAAAAAGCTTATGAAGCAGAATTAAATTTACCAGTTCTTTTACCATTGCAACAGGGAGTTGATTCGTTGATCCCTGTATTGAGAAAAATTATACTAGCTAACTTATGAAAATAAAATCCGTTCACTCCTGGTTGAGTCATTTACCATTGACCAAACCCTATACTATTGCATATAAAACCATTACCGATACTGAAATTGTATTCCTAGAAATTACTTTAGAAAATGGAACAACTGGCATCGGTGCGGCAAATCCATTTGTTGATGTGGTTGGCGAAACGCCTGCACATACTTTAGCTAATTTGCAATCTGGTTTCTTGGATCAGATCATTGGGAAAGACATTCGTTACTTCAATGAGATCATTGATCAGGCAAGTGCACATTTCCCAAAACAACCTGGAACCATTGCTGCGATCGATATTGCATTGCACGATCTTTTTGGAAAATCAATGAATATGTCTGTGCTGGATTTTTATGGCACAAAGGTCAAGGCCTTACCCACATCTGTAACTATTGGTATCAAAGAAACCAAAGAGATGTTGATGGAAGCGGAAGAATATTTTAAACTGGGATTTAAAATTTTGAAGATCAAAACCGGATTAGATGTCGATGCCGATATTGAAAGAGTAAGATCTATCACTGAAAAGTTTTCCAATAAAATGTTGGTTCGGGTTGATGCCAATCAGGGTTATACTTTGGATGATCTGAAAAAATTTATTACTCATACAGACCCTGCATCATTAGAGTTAATTGAACAACCAGTAAAAACCGGCCAAGAATCGGTATTGCATTTGATGGGAAAAGAAGATCGAAAAAAATTAGTGGCTGATGAATCATTGATCGATGCAAGATCTGCATGGCAACTTTCTTTATTACCACAATCATTTGGAGTTTATAATATTAAACTCATGAAATCTGGCGGTATCAAAGGTGCAAGAGAAATTGCCACCATTGCAAAAAATGCCGACATTGATTTATTCTGGGGATGTAATGATGAAAGTATTGTGAGCATCTCTGCTGCATTGCACGCTGCTTATTCTTGTAGCAACACCAAATACCTTGATCTTGATGGAAGTTTTGATCTGGCAAAAGATCTGGTGGAAGGCGGCTTTGAATTAAAAGACGGGTATATGTATCCGAGTAGTTTGCCTGGCTTAGGGATCAAAAAATTAGACTAATCAATTCATAAAACCCAATCGCATTTTGCAAAAACTTACCGCTTCTCTTGGCCTACGTTCGGCCATCTTTGTAGTGATCAGTGTAATATTGGGTTCCGGCGTTTTTAAAAAAGTAGCCATGATGGCCGCTACCTTACAATCGCCGCTATTGGTTTTACTCTGTTGGGTTTTGGCGGGTATCATTAGTTTGGCAGGGGCACTATGCACCGCAGAAATGGCTGGGATGTTTCCAAATTCTGGCGGTGAATATTTTTATTTTGAAAAAGTATACAATCGCTTTTTTGCCTACATCTATGGCTGGGCAAATTTTGTGGTTTTAAAAACGGCATCTATTGCAGCGCTTGCTTATATTTTCGCGGAGTCGTTCAATAGCATTATTCCGCTTCCTGAAATTTCATTTAATCATAATGCTTTAGGCGCTACAATCATCGATAATTTATCAGTAAAATTATTAGCATCTTTTCTGCTGATCTTATTAACCTATATCAACTTTAAAGGCATACAATATGCTGAAAGGTTGAGTAGTATTATGACAGTGGTGATGTTATCTGCGGCAGCGATCATTATCATTGCAGGGTTCTCTGCGCCAATGGGCAAGTTCAGTAATCTCATCACGCCAAGCTTGCATGCAGATCATAGTTGGAGTTTCTGGCAAATCACCAAAGCCATTACCATTGCAAGCTTAGGTGCTTTCTGGGGTTATGAAGGATGGAACTGCGTTGGACTAATCGGTGAAGAAATAAAAAATCCAAAAAAGAATCTTCCGCTATCGCTTGGGATCGGCACACTAATCATTATACTCCTCTATGTTTTACTGAATCTGGTGTATATGTATGTGCTACCGATCGACTCGATCATTGAAATGAACGATCATCCCAATCAAATTGCAGCTGTTGAAGTAATGAAAGTTGTTTGGGGGAAATGGGGCGAATTGTTTGTTGCAGTCTTAATCCTTGTTACCACATTTAATTCTACCAACACTACTATCTTAACTTCTGCCAGATTATTTTATGCCATGGCAAGAGATAATAATTTTTATAAACCTGCAGCCATTATTCACCCAACTTATAAAACACCCTCAGTGGCATTGTGGTTGCAAGGAGTATGGTCGGTTTTGTTGATCTGGTCTGGCACTTTTGATCAGCTAACAGATATGCTCATATTCTCTGCTTTCATTTTTTATGGAGCTACCGCTTTTGCAGTGATCTTAATGCGCAAGCGTTTACCCAATGAACCGAGGTTTTATAAGGTTTTTGCATATCCATTTACACCAATTTTCTTTTTGTTCTTCTGCGCATTGCTCATCACAGTAACACTTCAGAATCAACCTAAGGAGGCTTTATCCGGACTAGCCCTAATCGCTACCGGTATTCCATTTTACTTTTATTGGAAAAGAAAAGAGGCCTGATCTTTATTGAAAGGCAATGCCAATTTTTCTTTGCGTTAATTTTTCTTTTAGTTCGTCTAAAATTAAAGGATCATCAATGGTTGAAGGAACGGTATGTGGTGCGCCATCAGCAATCATGCGCATGGTTTTTCTTAATATTTTTCCACTTCTTGTTTTCGGCAAACGCTTCACCAATAATGCATTTCTAAAATAGGCAACTGCACCAATTTGATCGCGAACCAATTGTACCAATTCATTTTCCAGTTCCGCTTCTTCATTGTGATGGTTGTCTTTCATAACTATTAATCCAATAGGCCTTTGGCCACGCAACTCATCTGCAATACCTATCACCGCGCATTCTGCAATAGCTGGATGATGTGAAATGATCTCTTCCATTTCTCCCGTGCTTAACCGATGACCAGATACATTGATCACATCATCGATCCTACCCATGATTGAAAAATAACCTTCATCATCTTTGTGTCCGCCATCACCTGTTAAATAATAGCCGGGGAATCGATAGAGATAAGATTCTTTGAACCAGTCATCACTCTTCCAAAGCGTTAGCAAACAGCCCGGTGGCATTGGAAGTTTTACTGCAATATAACCTTCTTCATTATCTGCAAAAATATTGCTGCCATCATCTTCCAAGATCTGCACATCAAAACCACAGATGGGTTTACCTGCACTTCCTGCTTTGGCTGGAGATTGATCAATTCCTTTCATCATCCCCAACATTGGCCAACCACTTTCTGTTTGCCACCAATGATCGATCACAGAAATTTTTAAAAGATCACTTACCCAATGATAGGTTGCCGGGTCGCATCTTTCTCCTGCTAAAAACAATGTCTTAAGATTCGATAGGTTTTTATTTTTCAGTAATTCACCATCAGGATCTTCTTTTTTAATTGCCCTGATCGCTGTTGGTGCTGTAAACATTGCTCTTACCTGATGTTCAGCTGCCACGCGCCAGAATTCTCCAGCATTTGGTGTGCGTACTGGTTTTCCTTCAAATAAAATGGTGGTACATCCTTGGATCAGCGGACCATATATAATATAACTGTGCCCCACAACCCATCCAATATCACTAGCAGCCCAAAATACTTCGCCGGCTTGTACATTATAAATATGGTCCATACTATATTTCAATGCAACAGCATATCCGCCACTATCGCGAACAATACCTTTAGGTTTTCCAGTAGTTCCAGAAGTGTATAAAATGTATAATGGGTGCGTTGCTAAAACAGGTACACAGGGTGCAGCAGTAGCAGATAACATTAATTCCTGCATATCTACATCTCTTTCTTCATTCATTTCAGCTGAAAGTCCCTCACGTTGATACACAATTACATGAGCTGGTTTATGAAAGGCTTCCATGATGGCATGATCTACCAAGGGTTTGTAAGCAATTTTTTTATCGAATTCGATTCCATAAGAAGCAGTGATGATTCCTTTGGGTTCTGCATCATTGATCCTGATCGATAATTCATGGGGTGCAAATCCACCAAACACAACAGAATGTATCGCCCCAATTCTTGCACAAGCAAGCATAGCGATCATTGCTTGCGGGATCATGGGCATATAAATGACGATGGTATCGCCTTTTGTAATTCCTAGTTGTTGCAAACCACCAGCAAATTTTGCTACTTCATCTCTGAGCTCAATGAAATTATATTTTCGGATCGTTTTAGTTACTGGTGAATCATAGATCAATGCGGTTTGTTCGCCCCTACCTTTTTCAATATGATAATCAAGGCATAGATAAGACACATTTAAAGAACCATCTTCATACCAGCGAAATAATCCTTCTTCGTTTTTTGAGAGTATGGTCTTAGGGAACTCAAACCACTGAATTTTTTTGGCTTGATCTTGCCAATATTCTACCGGCAGGGCAATACTTTTTTTGTACTCAATATCGTACTCGGGTTTTACTTTAACAACAGAGCCCTCCAATAATTGCCCAACTTCACGCATCAGAAATTTAGTACTGAAAGGTTTGCTGATATATAAAGATGCTCCTAACTCATAGCCTTTCTTAATATCTGCTTCTTTTGTTTTTGCGGATAAGAAAACTACAATACAATGTTTCAATGTTTCTGTTTGCTTGATATAATTACAAATGGCATAACCATCAACATCGGGCATCATAATGTCTAATAAAATCAAATCAGGCATATAGGTATTCACAGCATTAATGGCTTCTGAGCCATTTCTTGCGATCATCACTTGATACCCACTTTTTTTCATCAAAAACTCAAGCGACATTAAAATATATGGATCATCGTCCACTACTAATACTTTGTGTTTCGATTGCATATTATTCAATTTTATTGGTCATATTAGAATGAGGTATTTCAACAATAAAATTTGCACCACCATTCATCTGGTTTTCGATCCAAATTTTTCCCTGGTGCATTTCTACGATTCTTTTACAGATCGCTAAACCCAATCCGCTTCCTTCTGGTTTTTTTAAAGTCTGATTTTTTGCCTGAAAGAATTTATCAAATACTAATTCATGTAATTCTGTTGGGATTCCTTCCCCATCATCTTTGATTGAAATTCGATACACATTATCATGATAAGTAGCTTCTACCTGAATATTTTTCTTTGCGTGTTTAATAGCGTTTGATGTGAGGTTATAAAAAACCTGTGTCAATAAATCAATATCTCCTTCTAGCAGTGGCATCAAAGCCTGGATATTAAAATGGATCTGCAATTTTTTCTCCTTCAACAATTGCCTAGCACTATCTTCGATCTCATATAATAAAGCCCCTAATTCAATACCAGAAAGATTCAATTGAGTTCTGCCACTTTCATAACGTTCTAGGTTTAAAACCTGGGTAATTAAGTGACTCAATCTTTCCGTTTCCTTAATGATAGAAGCCAGATAAATATTTTTTTCTGGATCAGGTATATCAGGATTGTCGTGCACAATTTCGCTCAATGCCCTGATGGAGGTCAGTGGTGTTCTAAGTTCATGTGTTACCGTGTACAAGAACTCGTCTTTCATTTCATCGATCTGCTTCAGTTGTTGATTAGCAATTCTGAGTTCTTCGGTTGCCTTGCTTAGCTCTAAAGATTTTCTTCTCAGTTCTTTATTTGTCTCTTTTACAACCTGACTTTCACGCAAGATTTTCAATACTTCATCAATGCTTAATTCTTCTTCCTTCACTACATTTTTAACCATGATCCGTGCAGAAGCAGAACCAATAGCACCAGCCAAAACTCTTTCAGCGAAGCTCACTAGCATGGGGTCTGCTTTTCCGGATTGCGTAAAATTTACTTTGTGTCTACGCGCATAACCAGCTAATAAATGATCTGTTCTTTGCTTTCCAATAAAATTATAGAGCAAGGAAGTAATATCTGGGATAAATGCAGTTCCCTTCCATACAACAGAACCTTCGGCACTTTGGGTGGAATGCTTGAAGATGTCAACAAACATTTCAGCTTGATAAATTTCTTCTGAATTTCTATTTGAAAACAATGAAATGCCAATAAAGAAGATGCTATTAAAAAACAAACTCCAGAAAAAACCGTGTGTAATGGTATCAAAACCAGACATCCCAAACAATTCTAATGGTTTCAGAAAGGCTATACCAAATAAACCATCCTTCAAAATGGATTCGTCCAAAAATCCTGCGCCAACGATGTATGGAACAACCAGTGTAAAAAACCATACTGCGAACCCAATCAGGATTGCTATTAATGCCGCATTTTTATTGGCTTGCTTCCAATAGATCCCTAAAATAACTGCTGGGGCAAATTGAGCTACTGCTGTAAAAGAGACTAAGCCGATAGAGACCAGCGAATATTTTTCGGCAACTGTTCTATCATATAAATACGCCATCAATATAATTACAACGATACTGATCCTTCTACTACTGATAACGATTAACCGAAAGAATTTTTCAAAATTAAGTTTCGAGAATGAGGATAAAAACAAAAGCAGGGGCATTACAATATGGTTACTGATCATTGTACTTAGTGCAATGGTTTCAACAATGATCATACTACTTGCTGCTGAAAAACCACCAATATATACCATCGTAACAAGCCAGGGTTGGTGCGCTTTAATGGGCAGTGCTAAAACATAAGTATCGGCATTGATATTTTGTCCGTTGAAAATAACAGATCCCCCAAAAGCAATTGGCACCACAAATAAATTGATGATCAAAAGATAGAGCGGGAATAGCCACATGGCCTTATTCAAATGTTGCTCCTGCATGTTTTCAACAACAGAAATTTGAAACTGTCTGGGAAGAAATAAAACTGCGAGCATTGAGAGCATCATCATTGCAAACATTTGTATGTACATTTTATTATCCTGTACAACAAATAGTTGTTGATAAGATGGCAGCTCTGCAGAACGCTTCAGAACCTCACCGAACCCGTTGAATAAAAAATAGGTTACAAAAACTCCGGCAACTGTAAATGCAATAATTTTTATGATTGATTCAAATGCAACTGCAGCAACCATCCCTTCGTGTTTTTCTGTAGCATCAACACTTCTGGTTCCAAATAATATGACAAACGCTGAGAGACCAATTGCTATATAAAAAGTATTATCACTAAACACATTAAAACTGTGTTGAATAACATGTGTTGTAGAAGTAACAATTTCAATGCTACTACTGATTGCTTTCAGCTGAATAGCAATATATGGTATAATGCCAATTACTGATAATAATGTAACTACTACGCCCAAGGAAATATTTTTTCCATAACGAGTTGAAATAAAATCGGCGATACTGGTAATGCGTTGTGTTTTAGAAATGCGAATGATCTTTCGAAGCAAGATCCAAAACAAAGGCGCCATAATCGCTGGGCCTAAGTAAATGTATAAGTATTCAACGCCGGTTGTTGTAGCCCTGCCTACACTTCCAAAAAATGTCCAGGCAGTGCAATACACTGCAAGCGATAAAGCATAGATATAGGGGTTATTGATGATGCTTTTATGCTTGGATGAGCGATACTCTGCATAATAACCAATTCCAAAAAGAACGATTAAATAAAAGACTGACCATAATATGACTGTAACGTTACTCATCCTTATTTTTCTTGTTTTTAAACAATCGACTATCGGCAATTAGCCAGGTAAGGAAGATGAGTAGTAACCAAATAACAAAAATGTAAAAATATAACTGTGGAATACCAAGAATGATAGTTGAGCCATTCATTATTTTGGCAAAGGGGAAACTAAAAAGCATCATGAAGAGTATGCTTAAAAATAGTAATCGCTGTTCTTTTAGTTTCTCTTTCATAAAACCTAAATAACCGTTAATGGTGAAGCACTTCACCATTAACGGTTTATAAAAAATAATTACAACGGCTTAGTGTCGTAATCTATTAATTCAGAACTTGCTTCAGGCAAATGATCATAATTGCCTTCCAGTGCATAGAGCCCGAATAAAATAAAACCAATTGCAATAGGATAAAAAACTCC
>CAIYAG010000114.1 GCA_903924075.1 uncultured Bacteroidota bacterium
AGGCCCAGCTTATCCGTTTGATGCTTGAATTACCTTTTAATTTAGCCCAGTTTTCATGAATTAGAGTTAGTCTAAACTCTTTTTGTAAGAGTGTTAAGATTAATCCAGATAGAAATGTACCAAACAAAAATTTCATTTCGTATAATCCGGATTTCTCAACAACTTTTATATAGTAAGTGTTGTTGGTATAACCAGTTAGTTTATCTGCTATATAAGGATATAAGGTAGAAGCTCCAAGCACCCTGTCTGAAACGGCAAAAATAACACATGCAACCGATGCAATTCCAAGTGCAGAATAAAACCATTTGATATCTGTATTCTTCTCTATTTTATTCAACCAAAATGCGATACCAATAAAGATTGCCCCAATCATAAATACAGATACATAATGCAATGTAGAAGTGGGTTCATTATTAAAAGAAAGAGATAATTTTCCTAAATCTGGACCAAGAACCTCATGTATGAAAGGGCTAAGAAAGGTATAAGCCAATGAAGCTACAAGTCCTCCAATGAGGCCAACTAAAGCATCTAATGAGCCTTGGCCAATTGATACAGGCATTGTGCCTGGGCAATATCCCAATATCGACATTCCGATCCCAAATAATAAACCGCCCGTTATAACACTGCCAACAAAAAATGACTTTATATGATAGCTAGCAAAACCAAATCCAATTTCAATACTGAGTAATATTGCACCAATTCCAATAGTAGAAGCAATTGTTTTAGCAACAGTAAAGTCTTCTAAAATGGCCATTCCAGATATAGTATTGTAGGTATTCACTTTAGAGTACTGTAAAAATAATCCAAATGCAAAGCCTAATAGTATAATTATAATTGTCATTTTATGAGCGGTTAAAGAATTGCATTAAATAAGTAGCCAGAAAGAATCATAAAGAAAGCAATTGTTCCGAAATATATCGCAATCAATTTCCATGTCATTACCTTTTTTAAAAGCATGGCTTCTGGAAGAGACAATCCAATGACACCCATCATAAATGCAATAGCTGTTCCCAGGGGAACACCTTTTGCAACCAAAACTTGTACTACTGGTATTACACCAGCTGCATTACTATACATAGGTATTCCCATGATTACAGCAAGGGGTACAGCATACCACTGACCTTTATTAATATAATGTTCAAAAAAACCGGTAGGTAAAAATCCATGCATAGCACCGCCAATGGCAATTCCTACGATTATGTAAATAGAAACACCTTTTACGATATTGAATGCCTCTTTTAGTATTAAAGGAAATCTGTTAGACAGTGAAAGATGTTCCTCTTCCAATTCCTCCTCTGTTTGTGCATTATCAATGATGTTTTGAACCCAGGGAGATAGTTGTTTATCTAATTTTAATTTTCCCAATGTAAAGCCCCCAATGACACCTAAAACAATTCCAGTGCTTACATAAATGGCTGTAACCTTAAATCCAAATGCACCAGCAAATATGGCTATTGCAACTTCATTAACCAAAGGGGCAGTGATTAAATAGGTAAATGTAATTCCCAATGGAATTCCACCTTTTACAAATCCAATAAATAATGGTACAGAAGAACAAGAACAGAATGGGGTTATCACACCGAAGGTTGAGGCAAATAAATATTCTAGTCCATACATTTTATTTCGGCTTAAAAAATTGCGAACCTTGTCAACAGGAAAATAGGAGTTTACAACGCCCATTACAGTAGTTATTACAAAAAGCAGTACAAATATTTTTAGCGTATCAAATACAAAGAAATTTAATGCTTCCCCTAAATGCGTGGTGGCAGATATGCCAAAGACAGCATAGATAAGCCAATCTGCAAAGTATTGTAACCAATTAAACATAGCAAGTGGCTTTATATTTAGCAGCAACTATTGCCTTCCTTTTTAGATGAATTACAACAAGTACTCTTTTTTGAAGTTTCAATGGAATTATCGCAACAACTTGTAGCGTTAGAAGCATCAAGGACCGAAGAACGGTCTCCAATTGTAGGGAATCCTTTTTGTACCCAACGAACCATGCCATGTTTCATGTTTACGACCTTATTAGGGTCATAACCATGGTTAATCAAGAAACTTGTGGCTAGCAAGCTTTTACCTCCGCCCCGACATACTATTACCAATTCTTGATCGTAGGGTAATTCTGAATATCGATTCTCAAAATCGCTCAAGGGAATATGTATAAATTTAGGCACATCAAAAGCTAATTCTTCCAGCTCACTTGATTCCCTAACATCAACCAAAATAGCGCCCTCTTTAACCCATCGTTGAGTGGTAGTTGGGCAAATTTCTTTGATTAATGATTGTATAGTTTCCATATAATTTATTTTAATAGTAAGTCTGTGATTTCTTTTACCTCTGCAATTCGCCCTTTAATTTTAGCTACACCATTGATCATTAAAACAGGGGTAGTAAGTACATTGTATTTCATCATTTCTTCTAAATCCTCGATCTTGATAACATCAGCCTCTATGCCAGTTTGTTTAAGTGCTTCAAGAACGTTAGTATAGGTTGTTTTGCATTTAGTGCATCCGGGCCCGAGTACTTTGATATCTATTTTCATCTGTTATGTTTTATTGGAGAGATAATAATAGGAAAGATGAAGATTGGTTAATTCCCACTTCATTATACACTTATCGTAAATTTACGATGAACAATAATGATAATAAGTGACAGATGTCACGTATTGGACCTATGTTATTGCTGGTTAAACTTTTAAAATATAAGACTCAATATTATAATTGATTTAATATTTTGAAAGCAAGCTTTTTTGAAGGATAAAAAAAGAGAGGAATATTTCTTTCCTCTCTTTTTAATCATTTAATCCCAGCCGCATCAAGGATTTTCTCTAAGGGGCAAAATTTGCTAAAGGAACTCTGAACAAGGTTTGCACCAACAAAAACCCCAAGCCAGATCCAATTTGTATTTACAGAAGTTGTTAATAGGATGCTTATTAATACTAAACTGCCTGCAACTGCTCTTACGATTCTTTCTTTCATTTAAATATTTTAATTTTTGTTTTTAAAAACTTGCTTTTTCTACTGGAACAATGAATGCTCTAACAGGAAAATCACTTCTATATTCATTGTTATGTTCAATAATTAGGTTCATGGCTTGTTCTGCATTTTCATCAGCAGTGAAACTAAAGATCATGGAAGAATCACATTGTTCATCTCCTGCTGCAAACCATTCCTCTAATAAATTGGGGTTTTGATTGTCTTTAAACCCAAC
>CAIYAG010000115.1 GCA_903924075.1 uncultured Bacteroidota bacterium
ACTACCCAAGGTACTTATTTCTGTACTATTCAGGCAGCCATTAATGCTGCTTCTACAGTTGATGGCGATGTCATCACCGTTGCCGCGGGAACCTATGTTGAAAACGTTAGTGTAACTAAATCAGTAACCATCAAGGGAGCTAATACAGGAATTAGTGGAACAGCATCAAGAAGTCCTGAGTCAATCATCAATCCCGCCTCCGGTGTTGCATTTTCTATTGGTTCAGGTCTGACAGTTACTATTGATGGTTTCAAATATGATGGAATTAATTTTGTAAATGCTAGCTGTAACAATCTTTATGTAAAAAACTGCTACCTTGTTTTTGAATCTGAATGGGGTCAGAATGATATCTATCTAAATTCATTCCAATACTTTGCATTTGAAAACAATTATGTTGATACAAAATATGATGTAGGCGCAGCCATACAACCTATAGGAACCTATAATGGTTCAGGTTCTGCAAGCAGTGTTTATATTCATGGAAATTATTTTGCAAATACCGTATGGTCCACTTGGGCATTTCCTGTTAATCTAAGCAATTGCCAGGGAGAAATTTCAAATAATACATTTGACCAAGTTGGTGGTGGAGTATTAATTGCTGGTACCTCTGGTAATATGACAATTAGTAACAATACTTTTACAGGATTAAAAGATGAATATGCTGCTGATTATATTTCAGCTATAAAATTCTGGGGTAATGGAAATGGCACTTCAATTCTTTCGGGACCCATTAATATTACAAATAACCTATTTGATAATTGCGATTATGGAGTTTGTACAAACAATTCCCCATTAAATTTTAGTGCAACAGTAAATATTAGTTCAAACTCATTTACTAATACTTCATTCTATGCAATGAGAAATACTGCAACTTCAGGTGTTTTCAGTGCAACTTGCAACTGGTATGGTGCTGCATCTTCACCATCTGCAAAAGTTACAAGCAATGTAACTTACAGTCCATGGTTAACAAGTGGTGTTAATGAAACCATCAGTCCTAATCCAGGATTTACACATACTGGAGATTGTAGTGGTACACCTATTATTATTACATCTGCTACTCCATCTAACACAGCTTGTGGTGTAGGTTCAATCACTGTAGCTTTCACTGGTGGATCTGGTACTTATACTATTGTTGTGGATGGTGGTTCATCTTCATCTTATACAAGTGGTAGTGCTATTACAAGTCTTGCCGTTGGTGCACACAGTTTTGTAGTTAAAGATGCTTATTTGACAACAGCTACTACTTCAGCAACTATTCTGGATTTGAAAGTGCTTAATTCTAATACTAGTGCATGGTATGCAACAATTCAAGCTGCAGTTACAGCTGCCACTGCAGGGGATGTAATTAATGTTTGTGCAGGAACAATTGATATTTCTACAACCATCAATTTGAGCAAAGCCATTCAAATCCGTGGAGCTTCTTATGGTTTGGCAGGAACAGAATCTGCTAGGACATCTGAAACCATTTTAAATGATACCCGTGCTGCTTCAAACGAAGGTGGTGTTTTTGCTATAAATACAACAGGTTCTGTTGTCGTTGATGGTATTACT
>CAIYAG010000116.1 GCA_903924075.1 uncultured Bacteroidota bacterium
ATACTACTATTTGAGATGGTAGCTTTACCATTTAATCTATTGCAACCAGTTGTTCCGGTCATCATACCATTGACTGTATTAAAATCTAAATAAGGCATTTCCTTACCCGCATCTTTTTTCACAATGGCAGTGCCATTAACAGAAATTATTTGCCAAGTCCCAGAAAAATCATTTTTTACTGCTTCCACTGGTGCGGTTTTATGTGAACAAGAAACAAGTAATATCAATGCAAAAAAAGCAACCAGACTTTGTTTCATACATGTTTGTTTTAGTTACGCATCATATCGATAAAATTATCAAATAAGTAGCGGCTATCATGCGGACCAGGAGTGCTTTCTGGATGATACTGCACACTAAACGCCTGACGATCTTTTAATCGAATTCCTTCAATAGAGTTATCATTCAAATTCAAGTGTGTTACTTCCACATTTGCATGATTGCGAACTGCATCAGGGTCAACACCAAAGCCATGGTTCTGTGTGGTGATCTCGCACTGACCAGTAATGATATTTTTTACAGGATGATTGAGTCCTCTATGACCGTGATGCATTTTAAATGTTGGGATATCATTTGCCCTTGCTAATAATTGATGCCCCAAACATATTCCGAAAACGGGTTTGTTTTCTTTTAGAATGTCTTTCACTGTTGCTACCGCATACGGCATTGCAGCGGGATCGCCAGGCCCATTAGAAAGAAAATAACCATTGGGGTTAAATTCTTTTAAACGACTTAAAGACGTTTTAGCAGGATGCACTCTTACATGCGCTCCTCTTGTTACCAAACATTCAAGAATATGTTCTTTCACACCAAAATCAAGTACTGCCACTTTAATAGCAGAATTAACATCACCCAATTCATATTCTTCAGTGGTACTAACCGTACTAGCCAATTCCAAACCATCCATATCCGGAACACTCGCCAGTTGTGCTTTCAATTTTTCTACATCCATTTCTGAAGAAGAAATGATACAGTTCATAGCACCTTTTGTACGAATATGCGCAACCAATGCTCTTGTATCTATATCATCGATCGCAACTATACTGTTTGCAATTAAATAATCACTCAGATTTCCATCAGCCATAAAGCGACTGAATTTCTCTTCCAGATTTCTCGCGATCAGTCCACGGATCTTTACAGATTTGCTTTCCACATCCACGTCTTTCACGCCATAGTTTCCAACATGCACATTGTTCATGATGAGAACTTGCCCAGTATAACTTGGGTCTGTGAATACTTCTTGATAGCCTGTCATACCGGTATTGAAACAGATCTCGCCAGTGGCGATACCTATTTTTCCGAAAGCACGGCCTTGAAAAACATGTCCATCAGCTAAAACTAAAATTGCGGGTTCGTGTGTTTGAGACATTCTTATTGGGTCTGTTTGATGCTGCAAAAAAAACACATCTGAGTTGATTAATCAGATTTTTTTTTACACATTGGATATAAAAAAAGGCAAGACTTAAAAAGTCTTGCCTGTATTTGAAAAGTTCATCATGATAATTATTCTGCAGCTTTATCTTCAACAGCTGGAGTTTCATCAGCAACTGGGGCTTCAGCAACAGGAGCTGCTTCAACAGCCGCTTCCGCTTTCTTCTTAGCACCACCAGCACGACGAGTTTTCTTAGCCGGTTCAGCAGCTTTTTCAACTGATTTACCGTATATCTCGTTAAAGTCAACCAATTCGATCATTGCTTTCTCAGCGTTATCACCTGGACGAATGCCTAATTTAAGGATTCTGGTGTAACCACCTGGGCGAGCAGCAACTTTTGGTCCAACTACTGTAAACAATTCTTTCACAGCAGCTTTATCTTGCAATTCAGCAAAAACCAAACGGTGGTTATGGCTGATTTGTGCAGCTGATTCAATTTTCTTAGTCTTGGTGATCAATGGTTCTACGTAAGTTCTCAAAGCTTTAGCTTTTGCTAAAGTGGTAACGATACGTTTGTGTGTGATCAGCTGACTAGCTAAGTTTTGCAATAACGCTACTCTGTGTGCCTTTTTACGGCCGAGGTTATTGATTTTGTCTCCGTGACGCATGACTTATTGTTTTATATATCTTGTACCGTGTCGGGAATACAAGA
>CAIYAG010000117.1 GCA_903924075.1 uncultured Bacteroidota bacterium
ACCAGTTGTAGCGTATACCGCTACGTTAGAAGTTCCACCGATGCCAACTGACACGTTACCACCCGAGCTTGTTACAGTAACGTTTGATGTGCCATTGTAGATATTTGTTGGGCTTAGACCAGTTACATAATATGCATTACCCAACAAGTAGTTAGCAGTTACATTACCAACAGTGGATACATTGCCACCAATAAGATTGCCTGTAGCACTGACTAATCCAGCTGTTAGAATATTAGCACCAGTGATGTTTGCACCTGTAATTGTGCCCGTAGCACTAACCAAACCACCTGTTAATAAATTAGCACCGGTGATGTTGGCACCAGTAATTGTGCCGGTGGCTGAGATTAATCCTGTTACATATTGACCAGTAAAATATCTAGCATCCAACCCAGAAACATTTGAAGTATCCAACCCAGAAACATTTGAAGTAGATGTAATACCATTTAATTTTGAGTATATATCGCCTATTTCAGCATTAATAGTTGCTACGTTTGCTTGCAAAAATCCTACATTGCTAGATAGTTCTGCAAAGTTAGCATTCAAATCTTGTGATTTTAAATAATCACCAACTACCCAAATTTTCATTATTTTATCCCATTACTGATGGACCATTCAACTGGTCATGATCATTATTATCAAGAATAAACGCATTTTCATTTCCTGCTCCACCACCCTGCATAGGAACCGTAGTAGTTTTACTTCCACTGTTTATTTTTGCCCCACATCCAGTTACACTTGTTATAGCTGCAACAAGTGAACCTTCTGATCTTACTTTAGGAGACCCTGTAATAATTGCAGTAACTCCATGACCGGGAATTGGACAGCTATGATGATCCCCAACTCTAGCAACCAATTTACCATCAGTACTATCTCTGTACTTTGTTCCTGATGATATAATGATTCCGCCATGGTCACTTGTATCACCTATTCTTGCTACAGGATATTGACCCATTTTATTTAATCAATACCAAGAGCTTCTTTAAATTTATTTGCATTGTGTGTACGATCATCAAGCCCAATAGTTCCGCCATTTACTTTCTTAGTAATACGAAGAATATCATCTGTATCTGCAATTTCATTTAAACCATTATTAGCCCAAAACCATGCTGCAGATTCTAATGCTCCACCAGCTGTTTGAAGATAATCAACTGCTTCATCGATAGTCATTTCAAGAGTTTCAGCAAGAGATTTGTAATTATTTTTTCCAGTCAATTGAATCAAACCTCTTCCACAAAAATGATATCCATCACCAGAATCTTCATCGCCATTTCCCATACGATTTGCATAAACAATATTCGCAATTTTTTCTGGTTTTCTAGCATATTCTGTTGCATCACGACCAACATTTTTAAAATACTTCGGAAAAATTTTATCTAAACCTTCTGCAGAATAATTTAAATTTTCTTGAATTAATCTAAACCCACCAGATTCATGAGCGCATTGAGCAAGAAAATGTGCCAATCTTAATGGACTATTAATATCATAGTATTCGGAAAGAAGATCATAGTTGTTTGCAATTGCTTCAGCAATATCTTGTTTTGCATTTGGGCAAATTTCTTTAATTTGATCTACTG
>CAIYAG010000118.1 GCA_903924075.1 uncultured Bacteroidota bacterium
ATATCTATACCGAATTTGGAAGCTTTACAGTTGGTGAAAGCATGGCGCATATTTATAGTGTACTGGGGCAAAAAATTCAGAACGATCGTGAGTGTTGGTACATGATCGATTCTTCTTTCATTACTACATTACCAGATACCTGGGGTATTGGAGAAAAATTCTTGATGCTGCCGATCAATAAATGGGATAATGAATATCATCGAGTAGTCTTAGGCGGTATCACCTGTGATAGCCATGATTACTATGATTCAGAAGAACATATCAATGAAGTATTTCTGCCCAAATTAGAATCACCCAATAAGAAGGAAGTTGAAGCTAATAAAGAACCATTGTATGTTGGTTTCTTCCATACGGGTGCTTATCAAGATTCAATTAGTGGCTATGGTGGAATAAAACACTGTATGGTGCCTTCGCCAAAACATGTGATCGTAGAATATGATAATAATGGAAAACTGATCGATTGGGTTTATGCGAAAGAACAAACCTCAGCAAGTATGTTAAAGATCTTAGGTTATGTAAGATAAGAACTGATATAAAAGTAAAATCCGCTTGAAAAAGCGGATTTTTTTTGTCAATTCTGTAACTCAATCATGCAATGTTTCAATTCGCTGAGATAATTACCATATAATTTTTTCAAATACCATTTAGTAAAATGGTACATACCATAAATCCCTAAACTTAAGAACAGGATAAAACCTGAAATGAATATAGTAAACTGTGTACCATTCATTTTTGCCCCTATATTGTAGCCACTTTTATAAGCGTTGATTGTTGCATCTGAATGCCCATCCGAATAACCCAAATAACCAGCAAAAATGAGCGTGATAGGTATTAATGCCATTGTTAGTTGAAGGTATCGTTTGATAAATTCATCAATTAAAAGGATATAAGAATTTAGGTTTTCTTTTATTGTTTGGTCTGCTGATTTGATTTTATTGGTTCTAATGAGTAGGTAAATTAAAAAGAATAAAAATAGGTACATTAATACACTAAAAACGCCAAAATATATTCTCATTGAATGCATGCCTGCATCAAATGCGGCATAAACGAAACCAAAGTTTACTAAGAAACCAAAAATGATCTCAAACCAAAGGCTTTTCCTGATCTTATCAATGAAAGAGCCAGTCTTCTTTTTGAGTAATTGCTCAATATCTGCATCAGACCGATTGATATGGTCTGTTGCCAGTTTTGTTTTGAGTTCGGTTTTAAATTGATCTAAATCCATAACATAATTTTAGGCTTGTTCCATATATTTTTGAGATTGCTCTTTCAGTTTCGTCTTGATCCGATTCATTTTCACTGCTACATTGTTCGCGGTAATTCCCATCATTTCTCCTATTTCTTGATACGCATAGTCTTCCAGATACAGCATGACGATCGCTTTATCAATTTTTGATAATTCACCAATTGCAGTATACATCGCTTTGAGCTGTGCTTCGATGGGGTCTGGTCCGTCTTGACTAACCATCTCAGGTAATTCGTCCGTTGTGTAGATCGAAGGACTTCTTTTTTCTTTTCTATAAAAAGTGATCGCCGTATTTAATGCCACACGATACAACCATGTTGAAAATTTTGCATCACCTCTAAATGATTGATAAGCTTTCCATGCTTGTAATGTAATTTCTTGAAAAAGGTCTTCGCGATCCTTGTGTTGGTCCATATAAAGATTGCACACTTTGTGAACGATGTTCTGGTGTGTCTTTAATAAGGAAACAAATTCTTGCTGGGCCATCATGCTAAGAAATTAATACTTTACAGGTTTTACAGTGTAACCTTCTGCTCTAAGTAATGCAAGAACTCCTGTTTTACCGCCTAAATGCGCGCCACCTACTGCAATAAAATTCGAATGATCTTGCATGAGTTTTTTTATTCTAGGGATCCAGTTTTTATTTCGATTCACCAATAACACTTCTTCGTCCATGCCATCTGTGCCTTGTTTTTGTACATAATCATATAATAATTCAGCGTCGTCTTTTTTGTACACTTCGATCATCTCATTCATCATATTCTTGGTACTATCGAAGTTGAGAACCATCTTTTGTAGTGATACGATCTGAGAATCTAAAGGCTGTGCATCAATAGCTGCCATCTGTTCATTAACAGTTTCTAAGCCCAGCACTTCCTTGTGATTCTTTTTAGCGATCTGCATCAGCTCTGTTTCTGGTTGCACAAAATTGATACAGGGAATTGTTTTTAGTGTAATCAGGCTTAAGTGATAGAAGGGTTTGTAATGATTCAGTGCTGTTGCGGGAATTCCTGTTATTTTTTTAAATGCATCATTGAATTTTCTAAAACTGCTACTATCCATCAATGATTCAATGGTTTGGTCTTTCAAAATAATTTTTTGCATGAGCGATGCCTGCATCGAAGGGTCGTCCATCTTCAGTTCGCCAATAAACTGATCTGTAGAACTGATCTTTGAAGCCAGGGTTTCACTGACAGAAAATTGATCTTTACACATCAAATGAAATGTGCCAAATAGATAGGAGGGTTTCGTAATGCCATTACCACTGATCTCCCAAAGTAAAGAACCCTTTGTGCTTGTTTGTGCATGCCCAAAAGAAATAAAGAATATAGATAATAGAAATACAGAAATTTGCTTCATAAAGTGCCTTTGCATAAGATTAGTAGTAATGAGCTTAAATATATTACAATGTTGCAAAAAAAATACCCCCATGTTGACACATAGGGGTAAACCAAAACCAACTAACTGTAAAACAGTGTAACGATTGCTTATAATATGGTGATTTCTTTGGGTGCGATCACAACTTCTTCTTTTTTTGGTAAGAATAGTTTTAAAATACCATTCTCGTATTTTGCTTGTATCGCATCAGCCTTAATTTTTTCATCTAAACTAAAGCTGCGTTTGAAGCTGTTTAGTGTAAATTCTTTGCGGATTGTTTTATAATCCTTGTTTTCCAAGCTTTCTTTCTTTTCAAAACTGATGGTTAGTAAGTCTTTTTCGATATTCACTTTAAAGTCTTCTTTATTGCGACCAGCTGCGATCAATTCAAGATGGTAACCATCTGCAGTTTCATGAATATTTACTTTGGGGGTACCGATCTGATGTGAAAAGTCTTTACCCCAATTAGCAGGGATATTGTTGAACAGTTCGTCAAAAAGGTTGTTTAATTGAACGGGGTGTTGTTTTGTTAATGTCATTGTATTAGATTTTTAGGTTTTTAAATTTCCAATACCATTTCAAAGTCTATACCAATTGAATATTCAGGCTTTTTTGCTGTCAGCTTTGCGGATCATAATATTTTAATAGTGCCATTGTGGCGCTTATATTTTAAATAATATGACACAATGGCGACAATTTAAGAGATTGATGTTTATCCATTTATCTTAATTTTGTATTTCAATCAAATAAAACAATCAATATGTATCCAGCAGAGATAGTATTACCAATGAAAGCTGAATTGGTAGACGGAGGGTTTGACGAGTTATTGACTTCAGCAGAAGTTGACACCACTTTAGCAAAAGAAGGTACCACATTAGTAGTTATTAATTCTGTATGTGGTTGTGCAGCAGGCACTTGTAGACCAGGAGTGTTGATGGCTGTTGCCAATGCAACAGTGCGTCCAGACAGGTTAACTACCAGTTTTGCAGGTTTTGATGTAGAAGCCGTGAACCAGGTTCGTAAGCATTTATTGCCTTATCCACCTTCTTCACCAGCTATTGCATTGTTTAAAAATGGGGAATTAGTAAGTATTGTTGAAAGGCATCAGATCGAGGGTCGTCCGGCTCAGGTCATTGCCCAACATCTAATTTCTGTTTTTGATGAACATTGTAACTAAGTTTTAGTATTTTCGCAACAGATGGGTTAGTAAGTATGGGCCTCACGCAAGTGGGGCCTTACTATTTCGAATGGTTTCTATCATATGCTATTTCGAATTTTCTGACTAACATTGTAGCTCATATTTTGAGATCGCTTTAACGTAAACAAGCAACTATTTCATGTATCCCAACCTCTATTACGCTTTTAAAGATTTGTTTGGTGTTGAATTGTCGGGATTAAAACTCGTCAACAGTTTTGGCTTTTTTGTAGCACTTTGTTTTATCATCAGTGCATGGGTATTAACCCTCGAATTGAAAAGAAAACAACAGCAAGGTTTATTGACTTATACAGAAGAAAAAATCGTGATTGGAGCACCTGCATCCATTGCAGAACTGCTGATCAATTTTATTTTAGGATTCATTTTCGGGTATAAGATCATTGGGGCTTTCACCATTGCCGATGCATTAAATGATCCGCAGTCTTTTATTCTTTCTTCTCGTGGTAATTTATGGATAGGATTATTGGTGGGATTGGTTTTTGGAGGAATCAAATGGTATGAAAAGAATAAAGAAAAATTAGCAAATCCTGAAGAGCGTATTGTAAGAATTTGGCCACAAGATCGCGTGAGTGATCTTTTGATCTATGCAGCTGCTTTTGGTTTTTTAGGAGCGAAAATTTTTCATAACCTAGAAAACTGGGGCGACTTTATTAAAGATCCAATTGGCGCTTTGATCTCATTTAGCGGACTAACATTTTATGGTGGATTGATTTGTGCAGGAGCTGCAATCATGTTGTATGCAAAGAAAATTAAATTACCAATTGTTCACTTAGCTGATGCATTTGCTCCTGTGTTAATGTTGGGTTATGCAATTGGCAGAATTGGATGTCAGATAAGTGGGGATGGAGATTGGGGAATCGTAAATTCTAATCCTAAACCTTTTAAATGGATGCCTGA
>CAIYAG010000119.1 GCA_903924075.1 uncultured Bacteroidota bacterium
AATTCAATGCAGATGCTTTACCTCCATTTGGTTTGGTATACACCTTAATTTTTGGATGGTTTGCAAAAGCGTTGTGTACTTTTTCGTAGGTACTATCCTTACTACCATCGTCCACAAAAACGATATTGAAATTGGGATAGTCGCAACGCAATAAATTTTCTATGGAACTAACTGCATTTACTTCTTCATTGTATGCAGGTACGATAATGGATACCAATGGATTTCCTGTGAATGGAATTTGTGCTAATTGTTTTTCCTTCCTTCTTTGTAAAACAGAAAGACTCAACATCATAATTAATCGAATCGATCCCAGGATTAAAAACAGAATGAATAGCGCGAATAAAATCTGACTTAAATAGTAGCCAAATTCTGCAATGAAGTTGTTGAACTGAATTAAATTATAACCACTTCCTGGAGGAACTGGCGGCATCATGTCATCTCGTTTCTTATTCAATAATTCGGCAACAGTAATAAATGTATAACCTTGTTTTTGAAGGTCCTCAATTAATCTTGGTAACGCTTTTACGGTTGCACTTCTGTCACCACCTGCATCGTGCAATAGAATAATATTACCTCGATCTTTTAATGCCATTACCCGATTGTATACAGTGTCTGCATTGAAGTTTGGCACTTCACCTGCTTCCCAATCTTCGGGATCAATATTTTCTCCAATGGTTAAATAATTCCTTGTTCTGCTCAATGCAACTGGTACCAGCTCTTCCATTTTTTCTGGTTGTGCATCTGCATTATAGGGTGCGCGGAACATAATGGTACTATGCCCTGTAATACATTCCAGTAATAAACGCGTGGCATCCATTTCAAGGAAAGCCCTTTGTTTACTCACTTTAGCCATATTAGGGTGGGTAAATGTATGGTTACCCAATTCGTGGCCTTCGTTATAAATTCTTTTGATTAAAGGGATATTATTTTCTGCTTCAATACCTACTACAAAAAAGCTTGCAGGTACATGATATTTAGAAAGGATGTCTAAGATCTGTCGTGTATAAACCGGATCGGGACCATCATCAAATGTGAGTACTAATTTCTTTTGAGAGGCATCAACACGGCCCATTTGTTTTACTACGAACATGCTAGGCAATGAATCATATCTTTCTTCACTGATTAGCATCAAAGAAGAATCAATTTCTGGAGTGATGTGTCCTTCTCTTGGAGTTGATAATACATCCAATACTTCACCATCGCCCATAAAGTCAACATCATCTGTTGCTTCCACTTTATTGAATTCTGTAAAATTAAATTTCGCCAATTGCTTACGCGTCATGGGTTGATTATAAAAATCCCATAACCTACTATCCTCACTTCCAAGCCGCCACAATGCGGTTCCTGCTAATGGATATTCTGTTGCAAATCTTACTGTATTAAAATTGGTGGCTGCATCAGTAAAATGAACCTCGTGTTCTTTATCATTATCATCCCAATATTGATAACTCAAATTATAAGTATCATTATTGTACTTTACTTTTCCTTCACTTTCTCTTGCGATAACCAATGCTTGCTGATAGGTAACGTCTGTACCCTGTCCACCTTTTACCCAGTCATATCCATATGCCGCTAAGCACAAAACAATTTTGCTAGGAGGAACTTTTTTTGCGATTTGATCAACAGCCGCTTCGATCCATTTCTGACTACTAATAGGCCCAGGTTTGGTATCGCTAGAATGCTCATCATAGGCCATTAAAAAAAGATAGTCGTTATACTTCGCTAAAGATTTATAATCGTAGTCTTCGTTGAATGGCATCACGTCTTGTGAAACAAGCAATCCTTCTTTATGAAAACGGTTGTATAATTCTTTTTGAAAATTAGTGAGTACTTCATTTTTGGTTTCGATCAGTTCTTCAAAATCGATATTGATCCCAACGAAGCCATATTTTTTAATCAGCTTTACTAGGTCGTTGATCAATTTATTTTTCTTAACAGGGTCGTTGATGATACGATGCACCACGTCGCCCCTGAAAACAGATTTCACGTTGTTTGTCATCATTGGCATCACTCGAACACCAGAAGCTTTAATGACGTCAAAACCTCGTTCATCAATTTTAGTATAAACCGAATCTCCATTTGGATCCAGGAAAAACCACTCGGGCATCACCAGATTCATTTTAGCAATATTCCTCTTTAAAGAGAAAAAAGATTGTGCATCCCAGGCCACATAGAATGCCGCGCGGATTCCGAGGCTATCGCTGAAAAGTGCAGAATTGGAAAGATTCAGAACACTATCTTCTTGTCCGCAGCCCTTGCCCTTTGCCCACCTATTATCAATAAATTTTCGAAAGCCCTGGTATTTTTTGGCGAGTTTACTGGTTGATTTTTCGGCTTGTAATACTTCTTTCATCGCCTGACCCTGCATCATCGGCAGATTGGGCAGGTACATATTTTTGATCGCGATGGTGATGATTGCAATCACCAAGATCAAAATAAAAAGCAATAATCTACCACCCCATTTAAATCTTTGCCATCGGCTGGGGTTATTTGTTTGAAATACTTGTTCTGAATGTTTCTTCTCCATGGGACAATACTACTTAGCAAAAAGGATGCTAGACTTGCAAAGTAAATACAAAGGCCGCCTTTAACAAGCGGCCTTTGACTAAAAAGCAATTTTTAATATTTATTAAAAGGCTAACCTTCGAAGCTGCTATAGAAATAGGGTGTTTTAGCTTCGAATTCAGCGCTACAAGTATCTACCATCTTGTAAACACGGGTAATGCCAAGGGCTTTTCTTTTTTCATATACCTCATCTTCTGTACAAGTATTGTTCATGATCCGAACAATTTGCAGGTCGCTAAACCCATTCTTCTTGGCTTCTTTTAATAGCGCCGTAGGAATTGTATCTAAAGTATATTGAGCAATTTCTTTCTCGATATGGCAGATCTGTTGGATCTGATAAAGGAACCAACGGTCAATACCAGTAGCATGAGCGATTGATTTTACGGTAGAACCCTGCATCAGCGCATCTTTGATCCGGAAGATCCGATCCCATTTCGGGGTCTTGATATATTCCACGATCTCATCGCTCTTCATCAGGCTTTTGCCGTAATAACCCAAACCAAGGGCTTCGTTTTCTAAGCTCTGACAAGCTTTTTGGATGGCTTCAGTAAAGCTTCTGCCGATGGCCATAACCTCTCCCACACTCTTCATTTGTAAGCCCAAAGTATCGTTCGCGCCTTTGAATTTATCGAAGTTCCAGCGCGGAACTTTAACGATCACATAGTCTAAAGCAGGCTCAAAATAAGCTGAGGTAGTTTTAGTGATCTGATTTTTTAATTCATCCAAAGAGTATCCAATAGCCAGTTTGGCAGCAATTTTTGCAATAGGGTATCCAGTTGCTTTTGAAGCCAGAGCGGAAGATCGACTCACACGAGGATTAATTTCCACAGCGATCAACTCCTCATTTTCAGGATTCTGAGCAAACTGTACGTTACAACCTCCAGTAAAGTTTCCAAGAGAGCGCATCATCAGAATAGCTTTGTTTCGCATTTCCTGAAAAGCGGTATCGCTAAGGGTCATGGCAGGAGCCACGGTAATGGAATCTCCTGTGTGCACACCCATTGGGTCTAAATTTTCTACGGTACAGATAATTACTACGTTATCGTTACAATCGCGTAATAATTCTAATTCGTATTCTTTCCAACCTAGTACGGCTTTTTCAACCAATACTTCGTGGATCGGGGATGCTTTCAATCCTTTTTCAAGGGCTGCATCTAAGTCGTCTTTGGTATGAACAAACCCACCACCAGTACCACCAAGGGTAAATGAAGGACGTATAACTAACGGAAAACCAATCTCTTGTGCAAATTCCTTTCCTTCTAAGAAGCTGTTGGCAACCCTACTTGGGGCCACAGCCATCCCGATTTTCACCATCAACTGGCGGAATTTTTCACGGTCTTCGGCAGTATCAATTGCGGCAATATCTACTCCAATAAGGCGACAATTGTACTTATTCCAAACCCCTAATTCGTCAGCTTCTTTACAAAGATTTAAGGCAGTTTGTCCGCCCATTGTAGGCAGTACAGCATCAATCTGGTTCTCATCTAATATTTTTTCGATACTTTCAACCGTCAAAGGGAGCAGATAAACCTTGTCGGCCATCATCGGATCGGTCATGATAGTGGCAGGGTTACTGTTAATAAGGATCACTTTGATCCCTTCTTCACGTAGGCTTCGGGCGGCCTGTGTGCCTGAATAATCAAATTCACAGGCTTGGCCAATTATAATAGGTCCGGAACCGATAATTAAAACCGAGTGTATCGAGCTGTCTTTAGGCATAATTGCAAAAAAATAAATTGTGCAAATGTAAGGTCCATGCGCGAAAAAGGGGATTAATTTTTTGAAACTTGGCACGATAATGGAACAAAAAGTGAATTATCGGGTTTATATAAATAGATTGTACACTAAATAAAATAAAATGGCAGTATTAAAAGAGGGAAGTAAAGCACCCATTTTCAAAGCGGTTGACCAAAATGGCAAGACGATTTCATTGGCTGATTTTAAAGGGAAGAAAGTCATATTATATTTTTATCCAAAGGATGATACACCAGGATGTACAGCGCAAGCTTGCAACCTGAAGGATAATTATGCATTATTAATAAAGAAAGGTTTTCAAGTGGTTGGTGTTAGCACAGATAGCGTGGCTAGCCACAAAAAATTCGAAGAAAAATTTGAATTGCCTTTCCCATTGGTTTCTGATGAGGACAAGAAAATTGTAGACAAATACAATCTTTGGGGCGAGAAAAAATTCATGGGGCGCACGTATATGGGCACCACAAGAACTACTTTCTTGATCGACGAGACTGGTAAGATCGTGAAGATCATCGCGAAACCAGATACTAAAAATCATACAGCGGAAATTTTAGAAGCTTGGGGTTCATAGGGAGTTTTTAGTGAAGAGATAAGAGTGAAGAGTGAAGAATGAACGGGCAATCGCCTTTTAACAATGTTTTTTTAATCCCCGGCAGGCCGGGGATTTTTCTTTAGGAAGAAGTCTATCGTTAAACGCAACCCTTGGCAGCGCCAAGGGTTAATCGTTTAGACAATCTCTGTCCGTTCTTCACTCTTCACTCTTATCTCTTCACTAAAACACCTCAGAATGGCATACCTGTCTATAATAAAATCATTATTTTAACGTTCTTTACTTACCCAACAGGGATAACCATGCAAAAAAGAAAAGAGCCCCTAGCTCAGATATCTCTTTTTACTGCTACGCCTCAAATACCTTCAAACGACCAACAGCGATTAAAGGAGTTGTATAGTTATGAGATCTTGGATACCGAATCTGAGGACGAGTTCAATGATATTGTGATTTTGGCAGCAAGTATTGCAAAAACACCGATCGCTACCATTTCTTTTATTGATCAGGAGAGAGAATGGTTTAAGGCTAAAATTGGATTAGAACAAAATAGCTTCCCCAGAGAATTTTCGATCGCTTCATATTTTTTAGCATCAAAAGATATTTTTTTTGAGGTCACTGATACCATTGCTGAGGATCGGTTTTCAGACAATCCCCTGGTTTCTGGTAAACCCAATATTCGTTTTATTGCTGGCATTCGATTATTAAATAAGCATGGGTACGCTGTTGGAGCGCTTTCGATCATGGATACTGAATCGCATGAGTTGAATGAGGAACAAATTTTTTTTCTACAAACATTAGCTCGGCAGATTATCAAATTACTAGAGCAGAAACAATTGAATAAACAGTTGCACCAGCAGCGCGAAAAGTTGGAGCAACAAATGGAATTGCAAAATAGAATTCTCTCCATCATTGCACACGATGTAAGAAATCCGGTTGGTGCTGTAAAATCGATCATCGAATTAAGCGGTAAAAAATTGCTGAGTAAACAAGACTCTGCTGCCTTAATGCAGATGGCTGCAAAGCAGATCGATGGTACTGTGGAGTTGTTGAATAACCTGGTAGATTGGGGTTCGATGCAAATGAAGGGTAAGGGTTTTGAGTCAGAGAAGATCCATTTGTATACGCTGATCAGCAATATGTACAAAAGTTTTGAGGTGATGGCTTCTTTAAAATCAAATATCCTTGCAAACCTTGTAGATGACGATCTTTTTATCAATTCAGACATCAACGCACTTCGTTTTATTTTGCGCAACCTAATCAGTAATGCAAATAAATTCACGAAAGACGGCGTCATTACTGTTTGTGCATCTCTTGAAACAGATGCTATATTATTATCCGTTAGCGATAATGGAGTAGGGATGGACCCAGAAACAACCAATCACATTTTTGATGGCGAACAGAACGAAAGTGTAGCGGGCACACTCAATGAAAAAGGAAGTGGCCTGGGGTTGATACTTACGCGTGATTATATTGAAATGCTAGGAGGAACTATTTCTGTTGAAAGTGAGATGGGCAAAGGAACTTCGGTATACATGCGCTTCCCGAATAAGATCCCGGCAAAATCAAAATAAAGCTTAGTTGATTCCATTTTATTTGAAGATCTGATACACCAATAAACTCATCAGATAAGCGAGGCCCGTCATATAACAGAATTGAAATATCGGCCATTTCCAAGATCTTGTTTCTCTTTTTACAACTGCCAGTGTACTCATGCATTGCATTGCAAGTACATAAAATATCATCAGAGAAACAGCAGCGGGTAAAGTGTAAACGATGGTGCCGTCTTCGTGTTTTGCTGCCTGCAATTTTTCACGTAGCGAAGTATCATCATTTTCTTCAACACTATATAATGTGGCCATTGTTCCAACAAATACTTCTCTTGCAGCAATGGAGCTAATAATGGCGATACCAATTTTCCAATCATAGCCAAGTGGACGAATCGCTGGCTCAATAGCTTTTCCCAAGATCCCTGCATAAGAATTTTGCAATTTCTCTGAAGAAAGTTGTTTGTTCAATAATTTAGAATCAGTTGGATGTTGTTGGATCAACAACGCATATTTTGATTCCACATCAGCGATTCTTTTACCAGGGCCGTGCGATGACAAAAACCATAATAGCACGCTGATGATCATAATGATCTTTCCCGCATCTGTAATAAAAATCTTTGCTTTTTCTATCATGGTGATGCCCACATTGGCCCATCTTGGCGCACGATAAATGGGTAACTCTAAAATAAAAAAACTTTTCTCTTGAATTTTGATCAGCCACTTCATTACATAACTCACGATCAATGCCATTACCACACCTAATATATAGAGGGCCATCATTACCAGACCTTGTAAGCTTAGAAAACCAAAATAATATTTATTACTAATCACCAAAGAAATCAAGATCGTATAAACCGGAAGTCTTGCACTGCAACTCATCAGAGGTGTTACCAAAATAGTTAGTAGTCGTTCTTTTTTATTTTCAATATTCCTTGCAGACATGATCGCAGGCACGGCACATGCAAAGCCACTGATCATGGGCATGACGCTCTTGCCGTTGAGTCCTACTTTACGCATCAATCGATCACTCAAAAAACTGATACGCGCCATATAGCCCGTATCTTCTAAAATTGTGATGATGCCAAAGAGGATCATGATCTGAGGGATGAACACAAAAATGCCACTCATCCCTGCAACTATGCCATTTACAATTAGATCTTCCAACCATCCTGGTGCCAAATTCGCTGCAAGCCAACCTGCAAATTGTTTGAAAACAATTTCAATGGCATTCATTGGAAACTGTGCTAACCAGAAAACACTTTGAAAGAGAAGAAATAATACCGCGAGCAAGATCAAATAACCCCAGGTACGATGCAATAACAGATCATCGAGTTTATCTGAAAAATGTTTTTGTTCAAGCGGATCAGGTTCGGTCACGTTTTTTTTCATGATCTTCCTGATATGTCCAAAGCGCTGCATGATCTCATCTGCCTGAGTTTTGGTAGGATTGAAATGGTTGTCAATTTCAATCTGTTCTACCGTTTCCTGCATTTGCAGAGTCAACGGAAAATTTTCGTGATTGATCAAGTAGTGCACTGCAGCATAATCGCTGAGCTCAGGAAATAATTGTTGAACTGCTTCAATGGCTGCCGGAGCCATTTGTTTATTTTCAATAAAATCTGTTTTGCTAAAAGCAGCTGGATTTTTTACAAATTGTGTAAGCGCCGATTTTAATTCGGTAAGACCTTTATTTTTTCTTGGATTGATTAATATTACCGGAACACCTAATTCAGCTTCCAATCCTTTTACGTCAATGATGATTCCCTTCTTCGCAGCAAGATCGTTCATAGTTAAAGCAACCACTACCGGAATTTTTAGATCAATGATCTGACTGCAAAAAAGCAAATTGCGTTTGAGGTTACTTGCATCAGCCACTAATAAAACCATATCGGCTTTAATATCCTGATCTGCATTCATGAGTACTTTGTAAGCCACCCATTCGTCTGCTCTGCGAGGATATAAACTATAAGTTCCAGGTAAATCAATGATGCGTGTATGGATCCCATTCCCGAGATCTAGGACCCCCGTTTTTTTATCAACTGTAACTCCAGGAAAGTTCCCCACTTTTTGATTGAGGCCAGTTAATGCATTAAATAGCGAAGTTTTTCCGCTATTGGGGTTCCCCACTAATGCAATATTTAATTCCTGTTTCAACAAATTTTAAAATTGAATTGCAAAAGTAACCGCTTATCAGAGCGCTTTGTTACGAGATTGGGAACAGAATCTTATCAAAACCTTGTAAACGCAATGGGAATCATTATAATGGATGCCTAAAACGGTTATTTTTGCAAACATAAATAAGCACATATATGAAAAAGCTACTACTGGTAGTATTACTCTTTACAACTGTTGCGAATGCGCAAAGTAAAAGGAAAAAAAGAATCGCTGAAGAAAAAGCTAATCAAGAACTAGTAGCAAATCTACAATCGCATGTCAAGTATTTAGCTGATGATAAATTGGAAGGAAGACGTACCGGCACCAAGGGTGAGCAATTAGCTTTAGCATATATCGTTCAGCAATACCAACAAATTGGATTACAACCAAAGGGCAAAGATGGATATGTGCAAACATTTGAAATCAATGAAGGAAAGCAATATACCAGTGCTACCAGTTTAGTGATCAATGGTCATGTTTTGGAACAAAAAACAGAATATTTTCCATTAACCTATAGCGCACAAAAATCTGTAAAAGGCAACCCTGCCATGGCTTTGAACGAAAACGGACAGCCTTGGTTCAAGGACTTAAAAGAGGTTCTTGAAGAAAATAAAACCAACCCGCATTTTGATATCGACGAAACCATTCGTAAAGAAGCCAATGCCATTTCTGCCAAAGGTGCAACTGCTTTATTCTTATACAATAGTTCTTCAATCACTGATAATGTACAGTTCAATAAAAATGACACTTCTAAACAAGCAGTGATTCCAGTAATCTATATTACTAAAGCAGGTTACAAACATTATTTCTTTGATAATGCTGCAAGCCTAGACCTTGCAGTAAACGTTCAGATCGCTGAGCAGAAAAGATCTGCCAGCAATATCATTGGCTATATCGATAACCATGCAGCAAATACCGTAATCCTTGGTGCGCATTATGATCACTTAGGTTATGGTGAAGACATGAATGCATTAGACACAGGCCATATCATTCACAATGGTGCTGATGATAATGCAAGTGGAACGGCTGCATTAATCGAACTTGCAAAGATCTTAGTGAAGTCATCTCCAAAAAATAACAATTATCTGATCATACATTTTTCTGGTGAAGAGCTAGGACTCTTTGGTAGCAAGCATTGGCTTGATGACCCTACTATTGCAATCACACCTAACTATATGTTGAATATGGATATGGTAGGGCGTTACGACACTTCTCACAAATTAACAATTGGCGGATATGGCACTTCACCCGCCTGGGGAGAATATTTTGCATCAGTCAATAATCCTCAAATTTTAATAAAGTTTGATAGTTCAGGTAGTGGCCCAAGTGATCATGCAAGTTTCTATAGAAAAGACATGCCTGTTTTATTTTTCTTCACTGGTAGTCACCCTGATTATCATAAAGCAACAGACGATTGGGACAAGATCAATTACGATGGCGAGAAAAATATTGTGCAAATGATTCACCAACTCATCATTGCAAATGATGCAAAAGGAAAACTCGTATTTACAAAAACCAGGGAAGCAGCAGCAGGCCGTAATAATAAATTAAAAGTGACGCTGGGTGTGATTCCTGATTATGGATACAGTGGAACAGGAATGCGAATTGATGGTGTTAGTCCAGGCAAACTCGCTGAAAAAATTGGTTTGCAAGCAGGCGATGTTTTATTGCAATTAGGTGATGTGAAATTTGTAGATGTACATAGTTATATGGATGCTCTTGGAAAATTTGATAAGGGCGATAAAACTAAATTGCGCATTTTAAGGGGCAAAGAAGAAAAAACTTTTGATATAGAACTTTAATCTGCCAACTATGTCGAAGCTTCGTTTGAATGTGGATGAATTGAATGAAGATTTCTTCGAAGATACCCGTCTGTTGGGCATTACAGCGCCCATCAAGAGTTATCAGTTTTGCTGGCACTTAAATAATTTATTGGGCTATCAGTTCAGGCTTAACAACGATATTGAGATTCATTTAAGAAAAAAAGATCGGAGTTATTATTTTTCTGTGTACGAATCCATTGAGCCCAATAGTTTTTTGAGTCACTATGTTTACCACAATCAATTCGATGGCGAATATCTCTTGCCCGAATTCAGACATATGGATTTTCTATGGCTGATGAAGGGCGATTTTGTAGACGATGAAAAATGCACTTGGATCAAGCAAACCATCAATACAATTGCTGGTGTGCAATTGGTAGTTGAACTCACCAACGAGCAGATCAAGAATAAAGGAAATATGGTTTTTTAGAAATTATAAAACTCGAATGACCTTATCTCCTTGCACCACCATTTTCCCAATTGGTTTTGCATAAGCAGCTAAACCAAATGATTCAAAAACAGCAATCACTTCTGGTACAGATGCAGGTGCCACTGATATGAGTAAGCCACCATTGGTTTGTGGATCTGGCAATAATTGTAAGGCTTCTGTTTGATCAATTCCTTCTGCAATGCTCACTTTAGCAGCATAGCTATTCCAGTTGCGGGCTGTTGCACCGGGTCCGATCTTTTGTTTCTGGTATTCAATGGCAGCTTCTAAAATAGGAAGATCTGCATAGTTGATTTCTGCGCTGAGTCCGCTTCCCTCGGCCATTTCTGTCAGGTGACCAATCAGACCAAAACCAGTTACATCAGTCATTGCATGAACCCCTGCAATTTTTCCTAATGCTTCTCCAGCCTTATTTAAAGTGCTTAGTTGTTTGAGTAATTGTTGAAGATGTACTTCTGAAATTTTTTCCCTTTTTTGTGCTGTTGCCATGATACCCACACCAATTGGTTTGGTAATAAATAGCAAATCGTTTTCTTGAGCAGTATTGTTTCTTTTGAGATTTGTTATATCTACTAATCCACTAACTGCTAAACCAAAAATGGGTTCCGGACTATCAATACTATGTCCGCCTGCCAATGGAATTCCCGCCTCCAAACAGATGCTGCGAGCGCCCTCCAGCACTTTCTGAGCAACTTCAGCAGGAATTTTTTCGATAGGCCATCCAAGTATGGCGATGGCCATAATGGGTTTACCTCCCATGGCATAAACATCGCTGATCGAATTGGCAGATGCGATTTTTCCAAAAGAAAAAGCATCGTCTACAATTGGCATAAAAAAGTCTGTAGTGCTGATCAGTGCAGTTCCATTTCCAAGATCATATGCAGCAGCGTCATCATTACTCGCATTTCCTACCAACAAATTTTTATTCTCCGGTGCAGGAAAACTGGAATGTAAAATAGTACTCAATACAGATGGTGCAATTTTGCAACCACAACCACCACCGTGCGAAAATTGGGTTAAACGGAACTCAGTCATTAGATAGTTTATTTATTCTTTGCAAATTAAGTTCAATTGATCGGCATTTCATTTTCAATGGATCCAGGCAATTTCTCCAAATTGAAAACTTTCTTGTAATCCATCTTTCAATAAAATTTCTCCGTGATGATTCACCAATTTTACTTGTGCTTTAAAAACGATCGCATCTTTTTTGAACCTTACAGTTTCGCCTTTTTTATACAAATGAGTGTTGTATTCTTCCAGTTGTTCATTCAATTGACCCGCTTTTAATTCCCGATATCTTTTTTCAAGGCAGGTACAAAATTCTTTAGCCAATACTACTGGCTGGTACGTTTTACCTGTAATTTGTTTTAAGGAAACAGCTTGTTTGATGAGGGGTGAAAATTGAGTCTGGTTAATATTGATTCCAACTCCCAGTATCGAATACTGCCATTTATTACCCTGAAGATGGTTTTCGATGAGGATTCCTGCTGCCTTTCTGTCACGCCAAAATAAATCATTTGGCCACTTTATTTTGGTTTCTTCACCGGCATATGCCGAAAAAAAATCAAAAACAGCCAGTGCTGCCATCACGCTCAGTGCAAATTGCTGGTTAATCAAAAGAAACGAAGGGTCGATAACTACCGATAAAATGATATTTGAACCGTTCTCGGAAATCCAGTCCTTACCCCGCTGCCCTTTTCCGGCAAATTGCCGGTTTGCAAAGAAAGCCGTTCCATGAGCAGCCAAATTAGCCTGAACCTTGTCAATGGCATAGATGTTGGTGCTATCAACTTCATGTAATTCGAAAAATGGTTCTCCAATAGGAGTTTTAGCATTTATTGGTAACAAAGAATTACTATTTTTGACGAAGGTAGCAACGATGCTGCTCAATCAATCACACTTAAACAACATAATTTATTGGCAACGCTCTCCGTACAAAACAAAAGCACCGCAACAACCGGTACTAGAATTACTCGTATTAACCGGAATTCCAAAATTTTTAAGACCATTATTAAAGCCATTCTGGATAAGAAGGGAGAGAATATTGTTAGTCTGGATCTTAGAAGTATTCCTGAAGCAGCGGCCGACTTTTTTGTAGTTTGCGAAGCTACGTCAACAACACAGGTGCGTGCCATCTGCGATTTTGTGGAAGAGCAGGTTCAGAAAGCTTGTTTGGAAAACCCTTATAAACATGAAGGCAGACCAACTGGCCAATGGGCATTGATCGATTATGTGACCGTTGTTGTTCATGTGATGCAGCCAGATGCGAGAAAATTTTATAAGCTCGAGGAAATGTGGAGCGACGCAGGTTCGGTGATGCACGATGAAGTTGAAAAGTAGAATTAGTTATTGTAGATCATAGTTTGAAACATTATATATAATAGAGGAAACAGATATGTCACAGGAAAATAAAGCTCCAAAATTTAACATTCAGAACGATAAAGGTGATGCTCCACGGAAAGGCCCCAAATTCAGTATTTACTGGATCTATGGGATCATTGGTATGGTATTATTATCTGCCAATTTCTGGAAAATGTCTCCAGATTTAAGTACAGTAAGTGAACAGGAATTCAAACAAGAGATGTTGGCGAAAGGCGATGTGGAGAGTTTGGATCTGGTAAGAAATAAAGAAGTAGTTAGGATTTATATCAAAGCCGATAGCCTTGAAAAAGAATACTATACCGTAAAGTTCAAAACCAAACTGTCTAAAGAAAAGTATAAAGGTGTTCCTTTATTTGAATTCAAAGTAACAGATTGGAAGAGCTTCAACGATGGTTTAAATGAGTTTTATACTACGAATCATATTCAAGAAGTTAGAACTAAGATCATTGAGGAAGGCGATTGGTTTGGACCAGTTGCCAATACCATCCTTTCATTATTAATTATCATTGCAGCTTGGGTATTGTTAATGCGCAAAATGGGTGGCGGTGGCCCAGGTGGCGGTGGTCCGGGAGGAATCTTCAACATTGGAAAATCTAAAGCAACCCTATTTGATAAGGGTGCTAAAGTAAATATTACGTTCTCTGATGTGGCTGGTTTGGATGAGGCCAAAGTGGAAGTGATGGAGATTGTTGACTTCTTAAAGAATCCGAAAAAATATACTTCACTGGGTGGTAAGATTCCAAAGGGTGCGTTGTTGATCGGACCTCCAGGTACCGGTAAAACCTTATTGGCAAAAGCCATGGCGGGAGAAGCACAAGTGCCTTTCTTTAGCTTGAGTGGTAGTGATTTCGTTGAAATGTTTGTGGGTGTTGGTGCAAGCCGCGTACGTGATTTGTTTAAGCAAGCTCGTGAAAAAGCACCTTGTATTATATTTATTGATGAGATCGATGCAATTGGTCGTGCTCGTGGCAGAAATGCGATGATGAGTAATGATGAGCGTGAAAATACTTTGAACCAATTGTTGGTGGAGATGGATGGATTTGGTGGAGACACTGGTATCATCATCTTAGCAGCAACTAACCGCCCTGATGTATTGGATTCAGCTTTACTTCGTCCAGGTAGATTTGATCGTCAGATCTCAATTGATCGTCCGGATGTAGTGGGTAGAGAAGCGATCTTTAAAGTGCATTTAGGTGCTATCAAAGTTTCAGAAACTTTAGATATACATAAACTAGCTGAACAAACTCCTGGATTTGCCGGAGCCGATATTGCGAATGTTTGTAACGAAGCAGCATTGATCGCAGCAAGAAAAGATAAGTTAGCAGTTGATATGAGCGATTTCCAAGATGCGATCGATCGTGTGATCGGCGGATTGGAGAAAAAGAACAAAATCATTTCTCCGGATGAGAAAGAAGTGATCGCCTATCACGAAGCTGGTCATGCTATTTGTGGCTGGTTCTTAGAACACGCTTATCCACTATTAAAAGTTACCATCGTTCCAAGAGGTACGGCTGCATTGGGTTACGCGCAGTATACGCCTAAAGAACAATATCTATATACCACTGAACAATTGATCGATCAATTGTGTATGACATTGGGTGGAAGGGCTGCCGAAGAAATTTTCTTTGGTAGAATTTCTACTGGTGCTGCAAACGATTTGCAACAGATCACCAAGATGGCATATTCAATGGTTACTACTTATGGTATGAACGATAAGATCGGAAATATCAGTTTCTATGATCCATCACAGGAAAACACTTTCACTAAACCATTTAGTGAAGAAACTGGAAAAATGATCGATGATGAAGTTCGTAAGCTGGTAGCAGAAGCTTATGTAAGAACCATTGCGTTACTTACTGAGAAAAGAGCACAGGTAGAATTGTTAGCTAAAGAATTATTAGATAAAGAAGTATTGCATAAATCAGATGTGGAAGAATTGATCGGCAAACGTCCGTTCGAGGAGAAAAAAATTCTCGAAGTTCCAATCCCTCCGGTTCCAACTGATCTGCCTATTCTTCCAATTGTATCGAATGATCCGGAAGAACCAACTACCACTATTGTTCCATAACTTAATCAGTAGAACATGTCTAACAGTTCTAGAGATAATATTTTAACAAGGATCAAACAGGCACTGAAAAAAACAGTGCCTGTTCCCTTTCCTGAAAGTGAATCCAATAGTTTTCCTTTTCAGCCTTTATCACAAGAATTGGAAGTAGAGTTCGCGGAGAATTTTACCAAACTTCAGGGCCGTTTTTCATTTTGTGCAAATGAAGCAGAGTTAGCAGTGCAGTTAAACCTACTTGCTGCTCAAAGAAAATGGTCTAAGATCTTATGTGTGGAAGAAGATCTTAAAACCACTTTGATCGAAAAAGGGTTTACCAATATCAGTTCTACTGACCTGGCCGACTGTGAAGCAAGTATCACTTACTGCGAACAACTCATTGCCCGCACGGGAAGCCTGTTATTAAGTAGCGGTCAGCCAAGTGGAAGAACCGTTAGCGTCTACGCACCAGTGCATATTTGTGTGGCATATACCAATCAATTGGTCTACGATATTTCGGATGGGGTGAACGAATTATTAGATAAGTACCGTTTAGAACTTCCTTCATTAATTACCCTTGCATCTGGCCCTAGTAGAACCGCCGATATTGAGAAAACTTTGGTAGTGGGTGTACACGGTCCCAAAGAAGTTTTTTGTTTTTTGATTGATAGGCAATAAAAGATAGCTTGTACCTTTATACTATATGCAAGAGCCTGTATTCCAAATATTTGTTTATGGTTCACTTCGAAGTGGTTTTCAAGCCCCTGCGTTTGAATATATCAGTCGTTATTTTACCTTGGTAAGCGAGGCAAAAGCGAAGGGCTATTTATATGATCTTGGCGAATACCCTGCGGCATTACCTACCCATGATGAGGCTTATCTGATCGGCGAATTATACCGTATCAAAAACGAAGAAGAATTTTACTGGGCGATGGAACAATTGGATGCTTATGAAGGCATACATGCAGATCCTGAGGATGGTGCATTACCTTATCGAAGAGACCTTGCAACTGTTTATATCACAAATGAAATCACAACTACGGCATGGATTTATTGGTTTAACGAACCAATTTTAAATCATCCCATTATTCCATCGGGAGACGTGTTGGAATATATGCAACAAAAGAAAAATCAAGGCTAGCATGGAGCTCGAGGCAGGTAAAAAAATATATTTTTTGTCAGATTTTCATTTGGGCGCTCCAGATCAGGCAAATAGTTTGGTCAGAGAAAAAAAAGTAGTTGCCTTTCTAGAATCGATAAAAAAGGATGCAGCAGAAATTTTTATAGTTGGAGATATTTTTGATTTCTGGTTCGAATATAAAACAGTGGTGCCGCGAGGCTATACCAGATTATTTGGAAAACTTGCAGAACTTTCTGATGCGGGTATCAAACTACATGTATTTGTTGGCAACCACGATATGTGGATGAACAATTATTTTCAGCAAGAATTAAATATCCCTGTATACTTCGAGCCGCAAACTTTTACTTGGAATGGCAAACAATTTTTTATTGGACATGGAGATGGTCTTGGTCCGGGCGATCATGGATTCAAGTTCATCAAAAAAATATTTCGCAATCCTGTTTGTCAGCTTTTATTTGGTATGATCCATCCCAATTGGGGAATTGGATTGGCGAATTATTTCAGCAGAAAGAGCAGAGAAAAAACAGGCAATTCAGACGAATTATTTCTTGGAGCAGATAAAGAATGGCTGATTGTGTTTTCAAAAGAATATCTGGCAAAGCAACATATTGACTATTTTGTTTTTGGTCACCGACATTATCCTATTGACTTTACTTTGAATAGCGAGAGTAGGTATATAAATCTGGGCGATTGGATTCGCAATTTCACTTATGCCTGTTTTGATGGCAAGGAAATGGAATTGAAAAACTGGGTGGACGTTAAGGAAAAGTTCTAATTGAGTTTCATGGAAAAGATTTTACAACAAGATTTTTTGGGTAATACCATTGGCAGTTATTTAGCAGTACTTGCTTCTATCTTATTAGCATTGTTTTGCAAGCGCTTGGTATCTAAATATTTTGCCACACTATTATACAAACTAGTTGGGAAAAAGACGGATGCTATTCGCAGAAAATCGTTCCTTGAATTAGTAGTGCAACCCCTAGATGTTTTTCTTGTTTTATTGGTTTCATTGATCGCAGTTGATAAATTAACCTTTCCTAAGTCGCTCGACTTTAGTATCTATCATATCACGTTCAAACAATTATTAGATTCTATTGCAAATGGCACATTGATTGCAGTTTTTATTTGGTTATGCATTCGGGTCATAGATTTTGTTGCAATCATTTTGGAAGAAAAAGCAAATCATACCATTGACCCATCAGACAATCAGTTGATTGTATTCTTCAAAGATTTTTTTAAAGTGATCTTAGTGATCATTGGCATTCTTATGATCTTCCGTTTTTCATTTAATAAAGATGTGAGTAATCTTTTAACGGGATTAAGCATTGTGGGTGCTGCCATTGCATTGGCAACAAGAGAGAGCATGGAGAACCTGATCGCATCATTCATCATATTTTTCGATAAACCCTTTATGACTGGAGATCTAGTGAAAGGGAATACATTTACAGGTAATGTGGAGAAGATCGGTTTGAGAAGTACGCGAATCCGCACTTTAGAGAAAACATATATTTCAGTTCCCAATAAGCAAATGGTAGATACCATTATCGACAATGTTAGTCTGCGTACGCAAAGAAAGGCAGAAGTAAGATTAGAAATAAGTGTACAGGCAAAAAGTGATCAGCTACTTTCTTTTTTAGAATCTATCAGGCAAATGTTGAAGGAAAATCAAACAATCGAAGTGTCAAGTGTTTTTCTTTCTGATACTGGAAAGAATGCACATCTCATTGCTATTGATTATTTCGCCGGCATGCAAATGACAATTGAGGAATTCAATAGTTTAAGAGAAAGGATCAATTTATCGATCATTAAAAAGATGGAAGAATCAGGTCTGGAATTAGCTTCTGCCAATATGGATGTTGTTATAAGCCAGCAATAATTTCTCCAAGCTCTTTTTCGAAATCACCTGTCTTGCCATACTCTGTTACACGGCCCACTTCTTTACCATGTTGTATCACAATAAATGTAGGGGTATTGGTGATGCTATATTTCTTTTCGTATTGTTTGTAGGCGTGTTTGGTTCTATCTACAGCGATCAATAAAACTTTTGATTCAGGGTAGCCTGCTTTGTCTAATAATCGATAAAATTTGGGCAAGAGATTATTGCTATCATGACACCAGGTTCCACAAACAACAACCAGCGAAAATTTTGACGCATTTTTTTTGAAAGCTGCAATTGCAGATACATCAGCTTCCCCCCATTTCATGTTTTCTTTGAACCATGCGAATGCCGTATCGTTTTCTAAGACCGAGCGATTAATGATGCCACTCACTATCTTAGCGCGATCATCTGGTACAAGCACGTAGTCATTTTTTGCTGAGATCTTGCTACTAGAGCAGGAAACAAATAGTGTAGTGCTTACAAAAGCAAGGAGCAGTAAACGCATAAAATAATGTAATTCTTTGAAGATTATTGTACCCCTAAATTCGCTTTCAATTCCAGAAGAAAAGATTTGAATTTAGTTAAAGATTGAACCAATTGCGAATGCATATCGGCTTGTGCCTTATTATTTTTTAAATAATTCTTGGCACCTTCAATCGAGAATTTCCGCTGTCGCAATAAAAAATAAATGAGCTGTAGATTCTTAATGTCTTCCACACGGAAAAGACGGTCTCCCTTTCTGGTTTTTCTTGGTTGCAAAACATCAAACTCATTTTCCCAGTAACGAAGCAAAGAAGTATTTACTTTAAACCAACCGGCTACTTCGCTAATGCTATAATATAATTTCTTATTTAAAATTTCATCTTCAGGAACATCGATCAGATCAACCTCGGTATCCATATCCCGAAAACTTTTCCTGCCTCTTTTGTTTGGCTTTTTAGTTTCAACAAGGGTAGTGGTTGCTTTTGGCGCTTCTACTTTTTGTTTGATCCTAACTGAGATCGTTTTATCGGTATATACAACAGCAGGTTCAGCCACAGGAATGGGTACTTCTTTGGGCTCTTTAACCTGCTTCTCCTTTTTTACTTTTGGAGTAATAGGTTCTATAGGGAATCCGAATAAGTCTAATTGTTGCAATGGACCTGACATACCATAAAAGTAACACAAGAATCGCAGCGTTTAGACAGGCAAACGTTTTGGTGGAAAAGATGGCTATATATGGGGATAGACTAACTACATTTGTTCTATGCATCAGATCAAAACAGTTTGTGTTTGTGGCGCGGGTACCATGGGTACAGGTATTGCACAGTTATGTGCAGCATCGGGCTACGACACTTTGTTGTTTGATTTGAATCATGCGATTGTACAAAATAGCGAAAACACGATCCACGAGCGTTGGCAGGGATTGGAAATCAAAAAAAAGATCAGTCAGAATGATCTGATTACATTTAAAAAGAACTTGCGCGTTAGCAGCAATATCAATGATTGTAGGGCCGATCTGGTGATAGAAGCGATCATTGAAAAAGCTTCGGCTAAGATCGATCTGTTTCAACAACTAGCAGAGATCAATCCGATCAATACTTTATTTGTAAGTAACACATCCTCGATCTCCATCCATTCGATTGCTGCAAAATTGGACGATCCCTTCCGTTTTGCGGGCATGCATTTTTTTAATCCTGCTACGCAAATGCAATTAGTAGAATTGATAAAAGCCGATCAAACAAGTGAGGGGATGGTCAAAATTCTTCAAGACTTTGTGTTGAAGTTGGGTAAGACCTCTGTGATCTGTAAAGATTCGCCAGGATTTATTGTGAACCGTGTGGCTCGTCCCTATTATCTCGAGTCTTTATTAATGATCGAGCAAGGAAATGCCGATATAGAAACGATCGATACCGTGCTGGAAGCAACCGGTTTTAAAATGGGGCCGTTTAAACTGATGGACCTGATCGGTATTGATATCAATTTCAGCGTAAGCAATATAGTCTGGGATGCACTAGGAAAACCGCCACGATTAAAGCCATCACCCATACAGGAACAAAAGATAACGCAGCATGAATTGGGAAGAAAAACCGAGAAAGGATTTTATGACTATCCCAAAAAATAAGTGAAAAGCGTTTTTCAAACCTCAAGACAAATTACTTTTGCCAGATGCGGATAGCCGTGAATGCCATATTTCTACAAAAAGATAAGCTGGAGGGCTATGGCTGGTTTGTGCAGGAAGTATTTAGCAGATTGGCAAAAAGGTTTCCAGAACACGAATTCATTTTTTTATTTGATCGGCCCTTTGATCCTTCCTTTGTGTTTGAGAAAAATTGCACAGCCATTGTGATCAAGCCTGCTGCGAGGCATGTGGTGGCTTTTAAATATTGGTACGATTTTTCTGCTTCTGCAGTTGTTGGTAAACTCAAAATTGATTGCTGGGTTCAGCCATATGGCTTTTGCAGTTTAACATCAAGGATACCTCAGTTATTGATGGTCCATGATATTTCATTTAAACATTTCCCGAAGCAAGTTGCCTGGCACCAACAATTGTATTATCAATGGGGCACACCAAAATTTTTACAAAAAGCAAAACGGATCTTAACAGTTTCAGAATTTTCCAAGAAAGATATACTGGCTCATTATGCTATCAAGGAAGACAAGATTGATGTTGTGTATGGTGCAGCCAGAGAAAACTTTGCACCCATGAAGTGGTCAGATAAAGTGGCAACTAAAATTGCCCATAGTGGAGGTGTTGAATATTTTCTTTTCATAGGTGGTATTCATCCACGTAAAAATCTGATGCAGTTGCTCAAAGCTTTTTCGTTATTTAAAAAATGGCAGAAAAGTAATATGAAACTGGTGGTTGCTGGCAGATTGGCCTGGCATTATGAAGATCTGATCGAAAAACTGAAGACTTATAAATATCGTGATGATGTGGTGATGATGAACTATGTTTCAGATGAACAATTAGCAAAGATCACTGCCTCAGCGTATGCATTGGTATACCCTTCTCTGTATGAAGGTTTTGGCTTACCTATCCTGGAAGCCATGCAATCTGGTGTGCCCGTGATCTGTTCAAATGTGAGTAGCATGCCCGAAACCGCTGGTGATGCAGCGCTATTAACCGACCCGAACAATACAGATTCGATCGCCAAGCAAATGCTTGCCCTCTATAAAGACGAATACTTACGCAATCAACTCATTGAATCTGGTCTGCAAAGAGCAGCTGCATTTAGTTGGGAAAAAACAGCAGATCAGGTCTGGAATGCCATCCTCAAAACGGTCAAATAACCATCATCGGCTAATAAATCGTAGTTTTGTACCCATTTTACAATTAAAGAACTATGAGCAAATCGACTATTACGATTGATATTCACTTGGATGAACAAAAAGTACCTGATCAGATCAACTGGTCGGCCACAGATAGTACCGCAGAAATGATGCAACCGGCAAAAGCAATGATGGTGGCTTTCTGGGATGCACAGGAAAAAGCTGCCTTGAGGATCGATCTTTGGACCAAGGACATGATGATTGATGAGATGGCAGACTTTTATTATCAGACTTTTATGGGGATGGCCGATACCTTTTTAAGGGCTACCCAGAACCAGGAACTGGTAAACGAAATGAAACAAAATGCTAAGGATTTCTACAAGAAATTCAGAGAATCACAATTGAAAGAGAATAAATAAAATAGCAATTATGAGTTTAGAAGAACAAGTAATGAGTCAGATGAAAGACGCCATGAAGGCAAAAGACGAAGCAGTTTTGAGGGGATTGCGTGCGATCAAAGCCGAGATCATTAAGGCAAAAACAGACCCAGGTGCAGGCGGTGTTGTTACTGCTGATGGAGAAATTAAAATTCTTCAAAAATTGGTTAAGTCACGCAAAGATTCTTTAGAAATATATCAGACACAAAACCGTGCTGACCTGGCTCAGAAGGAGTTGGAGGAAATTGCTGTGATCGAAAAATTCTTACCACAACAAATGTCTGCAGCTGAACTGGAAGAAGCATTAAAAGCAATTATTGCTACGGTAGGTGCTACTGGTCCTCAAGACATGGGAAAAGTAATGGGTGTGGCTTCTAAACAATTGGCTGGAAAGGCCGAGGGTAAAGCCATTTCATCCACAGTCAAAGCTTTATTGGGTTAATTCTAAAGCCGATATATGCTAATCGATATCGTATTACTGATATTGTTATTGCTTGCGCTAATAAAGGGATACCGCAAAGGTCTGGTGCTTGCTGCATTTTCATTTGTCGGAATTTTTCTAGGATTAGCAGCTGCAGTAAAGTTCTCTGCAATGGTTGCTGGCTGGTTAAAAGAGTATACACACACTGCAGTTGGTTGGCTTCCATTTATTGCCTTTATTATTATTTTAATAGGGGTCTGGATCTTGGTTAGGATTGTATCCAAACTCATTGAAACAAGTTTAGATCTAGTACTACTTGGATGGCTGAATAGGGTGGCTGGTATATTGTTGTATGCTTTAATATATGCCACTGTTTATAGTATCGTTTTATTCTATGCAGATAAGCTGCATTTGTTGAAATCATACATGATCAGCGATTCTTTGAGTTACGATTTCATAAAGCCATTGGGACCCAAATTCATGGAATTATTTGGCCGAATATTGCCTGTTTTTAAAGAAGCATTTAATGAATTAACTGCTTTTTTTGAGGGATTGAATAAATAATAAACAAAAGGTAAAAGATTGGTAAAGAGGTTATTGATTATAGTACCTTAAAAATCTGTATTTTGCATTAACCCAACCGTTTAAAACTTACATATTAGTAAATTAGAATGGTTATTTTTTGAAAGTCGACTGCTTGCTTAAGAAATATAAACATGGATTACGAAATTAAACATCAGGATAAGTTTAAGTTTATTGAAGAAGGAGAGGGTGAGCCGCTATTGCTGCTTCACGGACTTTTTGGTGCACTGAGCAATTTCGCCGATCTGGTTGAATATTTCAGAAAATCCTATAAAGTAATTGTACCCCTATTGCCTTTATTTGAATTGGATATATTCCATACAACTGTTGGCGGTTTGGAAAAACATGTTCAAAAATTTATCGAAATAAGAGGCTATGACAAGATCAATTTATTAGGCAATTCACTTGGCGGGCATGTGGCATTGGTTCATATTTTGAAACATCCAGAAAGAATTAAATCGCTCATCCTTACAGGAAGTAGTGGCTTATTCGAAAATGGTATGGGCGATAGTTATCCTAAAAGAGGCGATCGCGAGTATATTAAAAAGAAAACACAGGTTACTTTTTATGATCCCGCAATGGCAACTACAGAGTTGGTTGATGAAGTATTTGAGATCACCAATAATAGAATTAAAGTCATTAAAATTATTTCTTTAGCGAAGAGTGCGATCAGAAATAATCTTGGTGAAGAGTTGAATCAAATAAAACAACCTACCCTTTTAATTTGGGGTAATAACGATATTATCACGCCTCCTTTTGTTGGTCAGGAATTTCAAAAATTAATTCCTAATAGCGAATTGCATTTTATCGACAAATGTGGTCACGCCCCAATGATGGAAGTGCCTGATGAATTTAATAGGATATTGGATGGGTTCTTGCAAAAATTGCCATAGCCTCTGGCCTCTGGCATTATTTTTTGTGAACAATTAAGAAGATCAGTATGCTAGTAGCCCAATTAATTAATTCCGGATTTCCTACTGTACATCTCAATGATAGTGCATCCCTTGCATTGCAGTTAATGGATGATTATGATGTACAACACCTTCCGGTAATTGCAGAAGATAAATATTTGGGATTGGTTGCAAAGTAAGACCTGCTAGACCTTTCAGAAGAACAAACACTTGCTTCTGAAACCACACTCATTCACCCTTATTCAGTTAAAGGCGAAGAACATTTCTTAGCTGCATTGAAACTGGCTTCAGATAAAGAGATCTCTTTGATCCCTGTGATCAATGAACAGTTTGAATTGTTGGGAGTAATTCCCATTGCAGAACTTGTGCAACATCTTTCCATTTTCTTAGGCAATAATGAGCCTGGTGGGATCATTGTTCTGGAGATCTCAAAACGTAATTTCTCATTTGGCGAGATCAGCAGGTTGGTTGAAACCAATGATGCGTTGATCACGCAGTGTAATACATTTACAGAACCTGAAACCGGCCTGGTGATCATTACTTTAAAGATCAATAAGATCGAAGTATCTGCAATCGTGGCCACATTTCAGCGCTACGAATATATCGTTCGGTATTATTTTGGTGAAGAGAATTACGCCAATGAGCTAAAAGATAATTACAATCATTTATTGGCCTATCTGAATGTATAATTGCAAAACCTATTTTTATCTAATCAAAAAGGTTCTGTAATGAAGCATTGGCATATCCTTATTTTAATCACACTCATTTGTTCTGGCAATTTGCTGGCTCAAAGGATTTCAGTAAAGGATACTGTTTTTCAGAAAAATGAAATTGCCTCAAATAATAGCACATTCGATTCTCTGACCATTTCTAAAGTATCCGTGAATGGAAATAAAAGAACAAAGGGACAGGTGATACTTCGTGAATTATCTTTTTTTAATGGCGATTATTTATCAAAAAAAGATTTGCACGAAAAGCTGAAATTGTCGAAACAGCAGTTGATGAATACTGCTTTATTTGTAGATGTTGATTTAGTTCCTATTATAAAAGATAGCACAGTTGAGATCCAGGTGAATGTAAAAGAGAGATGGTATTTGTTCCCGCTTTTATATTTCAAATTAGTGGATCGAAACTTTAACCAGTGGTGGGTAGAGCAACACAGAAGTCTTGATCGTGTAAACTATGGGATCAAATTTATTCAGAACAATGTAACAGGAAGAAACGATAATCTGGATGTTTGGCTAATTACTGGATACACGCAGCAAATCACATTAAGATATGACCTGCCATTTGTAGATCGAAAGCTGAAACATGGATTCAACGTGGGTTTTGTGTATGCCAGTCAGAAAGAATTGAATTATGCAACTGGCGATAACAAACAATTGTTTTATAAGCAAGACGATATTTTTGTAAAGAAAGCAACACGTTACGATATCACTTATTCTTATCGACCAGATATCAAACAACGCCATAGTTTCAAAGTTTCCTATAATCAGGAACAAATTGCTGATACAGTTAATAAGATCAATCCGAATTATTTCACCAATAACGGAACCCATTTCAACTATATTGATTTCAATTATGGATATCGATATTACAATGCCGATAATAATGCCTATCCCAAAGATGGATTTTTGTTTCAGGGCAACATTTATAAAAGAGGACTTGATAAAGCATCGAATTTATGGATGATGAATGCAAGAGCTGTTTATGCAGTTCCAGTTTCAAAAAAAGCATTCTTGCATTTCGAAGCGATGGCGCAAGTAAAGTCGCCACCCAGCAATGGCTATATCGATCAAAAAATGTTCGGTTATGGAAGTTTTCAAATGCGGGGATTAGAATATAATGTAGTTGATGGCATGTCTGGGATCATGCTGAAAAGTACGATCCATCGGGAATTGGTGCATTTTACTGTTAAGAATCCTTTTAAAAGTAAAACCCACGACCTAATACCATTCAGGTTTTACATGAAGGCCTATGCTGATTTTGGATATGCGCAGCTCCCCAATTCAATCGCTTCTAATACCCTAAACAATACGGTATTGCATACCTGGGGTTTTGGAATGGACATTGTTTCGATCTACGATTTTGTATTTAAAATTGAGTACAGCTTTAACCAACTGGGCAAGGAAGGCTTATATTTACAGAGTAGAAACGACTTCTAATAATAAAAATATGAAAGTAGCAATATATAGTCGGGGTCTCGATTTTGAACAAGAAAACCCAATCCAACTTTTGTTGGAAGAGTTAATGCGCTATGACACTACGATTTTTATCTATCGCCAATTATTAGAACAATTTTCTTTTACTGCGAATATTTACGAAAAACTCATTCCGTTTACAACATCAGAAGAACTTACAAAAGATATAGATATACTCATCAGTCTTGGTGGAGATGGAACGATGTTGGACGCAGTAACATTGGTAAAACAAAAGAATATTCCCATACTTGGGATCAATTTTGGCCGACTTGGATTCTTGGCCAGCATTAGTAGAGATGAACTTTCTATAGCGGTGGATGCATTGATCAACAGATCGTTTCATATCGAAAAAAGAACCTTGATTCATTTGGATTCAAATGAATCATTGTTTGGTGATGCACCATTTGCTTTGAATGAATTTGCGATCCATAAAAGAGATATTTCGCCGATGGTAAAAATTCATACCTACTTGAATGGCGAATTTCTAAACACTTACTGGGCCGATGGTTTGATCGTTGCAACCCCTACAGGTTCTACAGGCTATAATATGAGTTGTAATGGCCCCATTGTTTTCCCGGAATCTTCCAGTTTTGTAATTACACCTGTAGCGCCACACAACCTAAATGTGCGATCCATTGTAGTACCTGATTCAAATGTGATCTCATTTGAAGTGGAAGGACGGGCAGATCAGTTCATTTGTGCTTTAGATGCCAGAAGAGAAATTGTAACAAAAACCATCCAGCTGGCGGTTCGGAAAGAAAACTTTTATATCAATTTGGCCAGGTTGAATGAAAATAATTTCCTTTCTACACTTAGAACGAAGCTTACTTGGGGCCTAGATAAAAGAAATTAACTTTTACCTTAGAGAAAATTGATGCTATTTTACAATAGTTAGATGTAAAAACTCATGCTACAGAAAGTTGGACTATTTATTTTATTGAGTATTTCTTTGGTTTCAACCAAAGCACAAACACTTGAGGCTTACTCGCATCAGGCTGAGTATGGTTTTTCTGTAGGCTTGGGTCATTATTTTGGAGATCTGAATACCAGTACTCAGATCAACCGACCAAAATTTGCAGGAGGAATTTTTTTTAGAAAGCAGGTCAATAATTATGTAGGTGTCAGGATTTCAGGTAATTATACTTTTTTAGGCTATTCTGATGTGTATAGCTCAAATCCTGTTGAGCAGCAACGAAACCTTAGTTTTAATACCAATGTTTGGGAAATGAGTGTTTCTGGAGATTTTAATTTTTTCAAATTTGTACCAGGTTTCGAGGAATATAGGTTCACACCTTATGTTAGTCTTGGTATTGGCGTGTTTTCATTTGATCCTTATGCCTATTTAGGAGGGCAAAAATACCTACTCCGCCCATTAGGCACAGAAGGCCAGGGTAGTGCCCTATATCCAGATCGAAAACCCTACAGCCCAATTGCGATGTGCATTCCCTTTGGAGTAGGCATGAAATACGCGCTCAATGAGCGCATGAATGTATTTGGTGAGGTCTCCTACCGGTTTACGAATACAGATTATTTGGATGATGTGAGTACTAGCTATGCACCAGACGCTTTTCCGCCATTGCCCGATGGATCTGCATCGCCAGCTTTTTTGTTACAGGACAGAAGCTATGAAACAGGTACCACTATTGGAATAAAGGGCCGCCAGAGAGGCAATAGCCTTAAAAAGGATTCATTTGTAACCTTACAAGTTGGCCTTTCATTCAATATCCAATCCTATCACTGCCCAACTTCTAAGTGATTTTTTTAAAATTTATCTGATTTTAACCCTTTATAGGCAGTTTTTCTTTTAATTAAATCCTTCCAACCCCGCCCTTTTTGTTAATTTCGCAGCCTAAATGCAGGTATACCATGGAGGAAAGCCTCATTGGCAAAATTGATAAGGATCGTTTGCCAAGACATATCGCAATCATAATGGATGGTAATGGACGCTGGGCTGAAGAAAAAGGCCAGGAGCGTTTATATGGACATTTTCATGGTGTTGAAAGTGTTCGAATTATTGTGGAAGGTTGTGCAGAATTAGGTATTGAATACCTGACTTTGTATGCATTTAGTACCGAAAACTGGGATAGACCGCAGAAAGAAGTGGAAGGACTCATGTCGCTTTTTGTAGAAACCATTCGCAAAGAAGTGCCTACTTTGAACAAGAACAACATTCGGTTACACGTGATCGGTGATTTGAGCCTTTTACCCAAAGATGCGCATGAAGAATTGCACGAGGCACTGGCATTAACCAGCCATAATACGGGCCTCAATGTAGTGCTGGCATTGAGTTATAGTAGTCGTTGGGAATTAGTAAATGCTGTAAAACAAATTGGATTGGACGTGGAAGCTGGCAAAATTACAGCTGCATCGATCAATCAAAGCGTTTTAGAACACTATCTAGCTACTAGCGAATTCCCTGATCCGGAATTGATGATCAGAACCAGTGGAGAGTACAGGATCAGTAACTTTTTATTATACCAATTGGCTTATGCTGAATTATATTTTACAAATACCCGTTGGCCTGATTTCCGCAAGGAAAATTTGGTGGAGGCCATTTTAGATTTTCAGGGTAGAAACAGGCGGTTTGGAAAAACCGACAAACAAATTCAGGAGGAAACCCACGGCTTAATCACAACTATTTATGACGGAATGCCAATTAAATAGGTGATTTAACAAACACTTTTAATTATTCCCATTAATTTGCCCAACTTAAAACCAATAGAATCGCTGAAAGTATTATGGAATTGACTTTCAGACTGGAATTTAACAAAACGAACCGGATGCAGAAATTGTACAAATATTTAGTGTTGGCTTCTCTTATTTTGTTGGTGAGTTTTTCGGCTCAATCGCAATCTTCAAAAGATACTACTATCACTTCTATCGATGCTGATTTGATGAATATCTTCAATCAGAAAGCCGCCAAAACTTATAAAGTTGCCAGTGTAAAAGTGGTGGGTAATCGTTTCTTTGATGAAAACCTTTTAATATCGATCGCCAATATCAATATCGGAGATGATATCAAAATTCCGGGTGGAGATAATTTCTCAAAAGCCATTACTAAATTGTGGTCTCAGAATTATTTTAGCAACGTGGAGATTTATCTGACCAACCTGGAAGGAAAAAATGTAAGCGTTGAAATTCAAGTAACAGAGCGCCCTCGTTTATCTAAATTTTATTTTAGAGATGTCAGTAAAAGTCAGAGTGAAGACCTTTCAGGTAAAACCGGGTTGGTTCCTAATCGCGTAGTTACAGAGAACATGAAGATCACTGCGGTAGAAGCCATCAAAAAATATTATGCTGAGAAGGGTTTCCAGGATGCAAAAGTTAAGATCGTTGAAAGAAAAGATAGCTCTTCAAATAATACCTTAACGCTGAACTTCTTTATCGACAAAGGAACCAAAGTGCATATCAATAATATCAATTTCGGTGGAAATAATACAGTTGAAGAATCGAAATTGAAAAAGCAATTAAAAGATACGCATGAACAATCTCGATTAACTTTATTTCCTACCTATGATAAAGGAATGATCGTTGATGCGAAACATTATACATTCGATGATTATTTGAAAGAGAAAGGGTATTTAACTTTTAGCAGAACAAAAAAAGTATTAGATCCCTATGTTCGAATTAAATTCAGTTCTGCAAAATATAATGATAAAAAATTCACTTCCGATCTTGATAATATTCTAGAATACTATAACACATTGGGTTATCGTGATGCAACCATTTTAAAAGATACCATATATCATACTAAAAAAGGTGACCTGAATATTGATATCAAATTATCGGAAGGACGCAAATATTATTTCGGAAATATCACATGGCGTGGTAATACCAAATTTGGTGATTCTGTACTTACTACAATCCTTGGAATTAGAAAAGGAGATATCTATAACATGGATATCCTCAATAAGAAATTGGGTAAGAATGCAGGGCCTGAAGGTGGCGATATCAGCGGATTGTACCAAGATGATGGTTATTTGTTCTTCCGTACAGATCCTGTTGAAACTGCAGTTTATAACGACACGATCGATTACGAGATCAGAATTGTGGAAGGGCCACAGGCAACCATCAAAAACGTACGTATCTCAGGAAATGATCGAACTAAGGAATATGTAATTAGAAGAGAATTGCGTACCATTCCGGGTGAGAAATTCAGTCGCACCGATCTTGTACGTTCTAATCGTGAGATTGCCCAGTTGAATTATTTCAACCAAGAAAAAATCGGGATCAATCCTATTCCAAATCCGGAAGATGGTACTGTTGATATTAATTATACCGTGGAAGAAAAATCCAGTGATCAGTTGGAGTTGAGTGCTGGTTGGGGTGGTGTGATCGGATTAACAGGAACACTTGGTGTTTCGTTCAACAACTTCTCGATCCGTAATATTTGGAAGAAATCTGCATGGGATCCTTTACCAATGGGAGATGGACAAAAATTGAGCATCCGTGTACAAAGTAATGGTAAGGCATTCCGTTCTTATAACTTCTCATTCACCGAACCATGGTTGGGTGGAAAGAAAAGAAATGCACTAACATTCAGTATTTATAATACGAAGTATGGTCAGACCTATAACCCTACCACTGGATTATATGATCCGAATTACTCTGATCAAAGTTCGATCACAACAACTGGTGCAACTGTTGCATTGGCAAGGCAGTTGAAATGGCCGGATGACTATTTCTCATTAACAACAGCGTTGAGTTTTACGCGATATAATTTGAATAACTATGCCATTGACCCGGTTAACTTACCTGGATTTACAAATGGATATGCGCATAATGTCAATGTTAAATTTACTATTCAACGATCATCAGTTGACCAACCTTTATTCCCAAGAACAGGGTCTACATTTATGGCGAGTGTGCAGTTAACACCTCCCTATTCTTTGATCAGTAGTAACATTGCAAATTCTGCAAACCCTTACGAGTGGATCGAATATCATAAATGGCGTTTCAATGGTGATTGGTTCATTCCTCTTGGTAAACCAGGTGGGCCAGAACATAACAAACAGTTTGTAATCAGAACCTCAGTTAAATTGGGCTATTTGGGCCGCTATAATTCCGATCTTCAAATTTCACCATTCGAAAGATTCCAAGTGGGAGATGCAGGTTTGAGTAATCAGTTTGCCTTGTTAGGATATGATATCATTGCACACAGAGGATATCCTGTTTATAGTACTTCAGATCCGAAAGTGAATCCTGATCAGCAATCAACACGTCAATACTTTACCATTTTCAATAAATACACAATGGAATTAAGATATCCATTGAGTTTGAATCCGAGCAGTACTATTTATGCATTAGGATTCTTTGAAGCTGCTAATGGATGGTATTCTATGAAGGATTATAATCCATTCCAATTGCGTAGGTCTGTTGGATTGGGTATGCGTTTCTTCTTACCGATGTTTGGTTTACTTGGATTTGATTATGGTATTGGATTGGATAGGTTTACACCGGGTAATAGTATGAAAGATGCTGCAAGATTTACCTTCATGCTGGGCTTCGAACCGGAATAAACAAAGCTTAAACAACATTGTATGAAAAAGATCATTGTTCTTCTCTTAGCTGTCATTGGTTTAACTGGATTCGTTTCTGGGCAACAACGTTATGCGGTGATCGATACCAAATATGTGTTGGATAAAATTCCTGAATACAAGGAAGCTGATAAACGTTTACAAGCAATTAGCCAGCAATGGCAAAAAGAGATTGATGACCGTCAGGTGCAGTTAGACAAAATGTATAAGAACTACGATGCTGAGCAATTTATGCTGACCGACGAACTCAAGAAAAAACGCGAAGACGAGTTGTTTCTGAAAGAAAAAGAGGTCAGAGATCTTCAGAAAAGGAGATTTGGTTATGAGGGCGATTTGTTTAAAGAACGCCAAAAATTAGTTAAACCCATACAGGACAAAGTATACAACGCTATCCAGAAAATGGCATTAGCCAAGTCTTATGATTTTGTATTGGATAAAAGTGAAGGAATTACCATTATATTTGCCGACCCGAAACTGGATAAGAGCGATGAATTGCTGAAGGAAATGGGTATTAAATTTTAAACAACTATCAATTATAAATTCACTAAAATGAAGAAAGTATTATTTGTGTGTGTGGCTGTTTTTGCAAGCCTTTTATTTACAAATCACACCAATGCTCAAACCAAAATCGGAACTTTTGACGAAGAGAGTGTATTGGGTTTGATGCCAGATATCGATAAAGTAACAGCAGCTTTACAAAGCTTTGCAAAAGATTCTTTGCAAGTTGATTACGAATATAAAGTAAGCGAGTTCACTCGCAGAGATAGCATCTTTAAAAAAGATTCTGCTACCATGCCTGCAAGAGCTAGAGAGCAAGCTGTGAAAGAATTAAACCAGATCAAATACCAATTAGTGAATTGGCAACAATACCAACAACAAGCTGTTCAAGCTAAACAAGAAGAGCTATTGGTGCCTTACAAACAAAAGATCTATGCTTCTTTGGAAAAGATCATTCGTGAGCAAAAATATACCCATATTTTCCGTAGCGATGCTTTGTTGAAATCTCCGATCGGTGACAACCTTTCTATTAAAGTTGCACAAGACTTAAAATTGAACCTTCCTAAAGAAGTGATCGATGAGTTAAAGAATCAGGGTGTTCCTGTTCCTGCCGGTACTGTACCAGCAGCACCAGCTACCAAGCCTGCTCCTAAAAAAGGATAATTTCTACAATAAATATTTTTTAGAACCCCATCCATGCGATGGGGTTCTTATTTTTGGTACATGAAGAAGAGCCCCATCGGTGTTTTTGATAGTGGATATGGTGGATTAACCATACTCAAGGAAATTGTGAAGCAATTACCTGAATATGATTATTTGTATTTAGGCGACAATGCGCGCGCACCTTACGGACCGCGTTCATTCGAAACGGTATATCAATATACCCTACAATGTGTAGATTGGTTCTTTCAACAAGGATGCGAACTGGTTATTTTAGCTTGTAACACTGCATCAGCAAAAGCTTTGAGGAATATTCAACAAAAGGATCTTCCAAAAATGGGGACTCATAAAAGAGTACTGGGTGTGATCAGACCTAGTACAGAGATCATTGGGAATTATTCAAAGTCCCGAGATATTGGCATCTTAGGCACTACTGGAACGGTATTGAGCAATAGTTATCCAATTGAGGTCAGTAAGTTTTTTCCCGATATCAATGTATTTCAACAAGCATGTCCCATGTGGGTACCCTTGATCGAAAATGCCGAATTCAATCATCCAGGAGCCGACTACTTTGTAATAAAATATCTCGAAGGGTTACTAGCACAATCAGGTAAAATAGATACTATTTTATTGGCATGTACCCATTATCCACTTTTGATCGATAAAATAAAACAGTATTTGCCTGCTGGAATTACGGTGGTGTCTCAAGGAACTATTGTAGCAGCAAGCTTGGTGCAATACCTTGAAAATCACCCTGATATGGCAGATGCGATCAGTAAAACGGGTAGTTTGCAATTTTTCACAACCGACGCTGCTCCTGATTTTGACAATCATGCAAGCCTGTTTTTTGGAAAGGAAGTTAAATCGCAACATATTTTTCTTTGATTCTTTTGCCTTTTCACTCACAATCCTTACCTTCGCCGTCCTTTCACAAGCAGCAGTATGGTGACTGCAGGCATGAAACGAAACAATATTACCGGGTTAGTAAAAAATCGATAACATGAAACGTACATTCCAACCACACAAACGCCGTAGAAAAACCGTTCACGGTTTTCGTAAACGTATGGAGTCTGCAAATGGCCGCAAGGTATTAGCAAGCCGCAGAGCGAAAGGCCGCAAGAAACTTTCTGTTTCTAGCGAGAAAGGATTAAAATAATATTCGGGTCCACCGCATAAAATATTTAGCCTCATCCAGAGAAATCGGGATGAGGTTTTTTAGTTTTGTAGATATGACAACAAAAAGATTTACCTATTCCACCACAGAAAAACTGAAAAGCAGAAAACTGCTGAATCGGGTTTTTGCAGAGGGTAAGTCGATTAATGTCTATCCCATAAAGATCACATTCACTCTGAAGGAAGTCGAAACAATTAGTGCTGCACAAGTAGGAGTTGGTTCCAGTTCTCGCTATTTCAAAAAAGCGGTACATCGCAATCGGATCAAGCGATTACTGCGTGAATCATACCGCTTGCAGAAACATCGTTTGTTAGAACTGATTCCTGAAAAAAAACAATTGAATGCCTTCCTTTTATTTATTGGAAAAGATATGAGCGAGACTGCATTGATCTCCGATAAAATGCCATTGATCCTCGACAAATTGGCCAACAGTATTCAAAATAAAAATTGATATGGAAAAATTAATGACCATCGTCAAGCAAATTTTGATCCTGCCTTTTATAATACTCATTCGATTTTATCAATGGGTGATCTCGCCTGCACTCGGACCCAAATGCAGATTCACACCCACTTGTTCGCAGTATGCTGCAGAAGCATTGAAAAAGCATGGGCCTTTTAAAGGTTTGATATTAGCTATCAAAAGAATCAGTAAATGCAGACCAGGTGGTGGACACGGATATGATCCTGTTCCCTAGTTATTTAGCTGGCTGTGCAATTGTAAAACCTTCTAATTTGGTAATGGTTTCTCTGATTTCGCGGATGCTATAAAAACGATACACTTCAGGTGCTTTACCATCAACTTTTTCTGCAGTGGTCATTTGATGAAATGGCCCTACAATGATTGCGTCTAGGTTATCAGTGATCTTTACTGCTTGATTAGGGAGGATAAAGAAATTATGATTGGCAGCACTTACATTTTTTGCAGCAACTAATTGTTGTAAAGAATCGATCTTCACTTTCAATTCATCCTGACTCATCATATCTTTTTGTTTCTTCGTAGAAACATAATTCTGTAAGCTTCCGATGATGGTATCATTTTTAATATTCAATAGATACAAACCATTTTCCTTCAAATTAATAGAAGCTTCACCAGTTGGTCCGTTTAGTTTTAAAGCAACTTCTGCACTTGAAATATTCAGTACTTTCTCTTCGTGTCCATTACCATCTTTTGCAGTAATGGTCTTTGCTGCTTCGTCGTACTGAGCCGGTCCTTTACTCATTACATAAATACGTTTAAGTCCTCCTGAACAAGAAGAAAATAATACAAGAGCAAATAAAATGGCAGCAGAATTTCTCATAAACATTATTTAAAAAATAAACCCGTAAAGCGAATGGGCTTTACGGGTTTAAAACTAATTCTTTTTATCGAAGATTAAACTGCTGCAGTAAAACGTTCAGCAACTTTAGTCCAGTTAACTACATTCCAGAAAGCAGCTAAATAATCTGCTCTGCGATTCTGATATTTTAAATAGTAAGCATGTTCCCAAACATCTGCACCAAGAATTGGATGACCTTTTACATCAGCCACATCCATCAAAGGATTATCTTGATTTGGTGTAGAAGAAACTTCTAATTTACCATCTTTCACGATCAACCAAGCCCAGCCGCTACCAAAGCGTGTCATACCTGCTGCGGCAAATTTTTCTTTGAATGCATCAAAAGATCCGAATGCTGCAGTGATCGCATCAGCCAATGCGCCAGTTGGAGTTCCACCAGCATGTGGTGCTAAACTTTCCCAGAAGAAAGTATGGTTCCAATGACCACCACCATTGTTACGAACTGCAGGGCTAATTGTTCCAGCTACCGCTACCAATTCAGCAAGTGTTTTGCCTTCATTAGGTGTGCCGGCTATCGCCTTATTCAAATTGTCTACATAAGCCTGATGGTGCTTGCCATGGTGGATCTGCATGGTCAGTGTATCGATATGTGGTTCCAAAGCATCATATGCGTATGGAAGTGGTGCTAGTGTAAATGACATAGATTTTTTTTTAAAAGTTATGAGAAACAAATTTAGTTTCTTACAGCTAAATTACGCCTTGCCTTTGTTAATTGTTTCTGAACTCGTAAACATGTAACAATTTCTAATAGGTATTGCAAAATCTTTTCAAACCCCAGACTGAAGCCCAAGGCTAACGTCGTTCTCTGAAAAAACTTTGTATCAGAAATGCGCATTCTGCTTCTAGAATTCCCTTGGTGATTGCGGTTTTAGCCGGGAAGGGGCCAGGCTCTTTGGTATGATGGAGGTATCCATTTTTAACATCGGATGCCCCATAAACGATTCTGCCAATCTTTCCCCAGTACAATGCTCCAGCACACATTAAGCAGGGCTCTATGGTCACGTAAAGCGTTGCTTCGGGCAAGTATTTAGCTCCTAAGAAGTTAAAAGCAGAAGTAATGGCTAAGATCTCTGCATGAGCAGTTGCATCATTGAGTAACTCTACCTGATTGTGTCCGCGTGCAATGATCTTATTGTTCATGACAACAACAGCTCCAACAGGCACTTCGTCTGCATCATAGGCTTTCTGCGCTTCTTTTATCGCTTCCTGCATAAAATATTCATCGTTCAATTCCTGCATGCGGTAAAATTAAGATAAAAGATAAAAGATAAGAGTGAAGGGAGGAGAATAAGTGAGAAGTGAGGAGTGAGAAGTGAGAAGTGAGAAGTGAGAAGTGAGAAGTGAGGAGTGAGGAAGAAAGGAGTGAAAAGTGAAAAGTGAAAAATGGAGAATCCCTTTATTGGGGGGCGGGAGTGGGTCAAAATAAAAAGAGCGCAGCCATTTTTTGACTGCGCCCTTGATGCTATAATTAGTGATTTATTTATTGTAGAGATTAGAGGTTGTTCTGTAGCCAGATTTATCGGTGTACCAGTCTGCATTTGTTGCGCCGCCACTGATTGCCCATGCTATGATATTGGTAAAGCATTTTGTGATATCGGTTTGTTCCAAAGGATATGGAATACTATTTACCACATTTAAAGCCCATGGTAAGTTATTGGCTGTTTTAAAATAAACTGCTTTACCTGCATTACTATTATCATCTGCTGTTCCAAAATATTTGGTATTCATTTTTGAAGTAGGGATCTTATCTGCAAGGTGCACTTCGTGTCCACGATCATCCTGAGTAACAATTAGGTAAGGATTAAATACATTGCTTCCTAAGCTGCTATAACTGATAGGGCCTGCGGCAGGTGCTTTACCATCTACCAAAAACTTTACAGAGATCAAGATTTCATCGGCAGTAAGTTTTGGTAAACTTGTTACTGTGTTTACCATATCATTACCTGATCTACCATTGAATAAAGTGAATAAATTATTCGTGATCATGATATTTGCAAAGCCTGATGCGTGGCCAGCTTCAGTGCCATTACTGTTAAGTGTGAACCCAGTTGCTTTTGAGCCTGTTACACTGCTGATATTATCAGCGCTGATGCCATCCAATTGAAAAGCAAAACCATTTTTATAAATACAACCTGCTGCTCTTGGTAAAAATGAATAGTTTATTTCTACCACATTATTAGCTGCATTTGTAACGGTGTTGAATTTATAGTCAACTACAAAATCATTGAAATCGTAATCGCCTTTTGATGGCCACATATCTTCGTACATCAATGTTGCATAACCAGACGCGGGAAAATAATTATTAAAAGCTTTGTTAGGATCGTTAGGGTAATTATCATAAATATCTGCAACGCCATCACCATCTGTATCGGCAAGTGTTGTAGTAGCGCTACTTAATGCAAGACTAGTTGCATAGGTAGTGGTAGCAACTGTTCCGTTGTATTCAATGACTGTAAAATAGTATTTGGTGTTGGGTGTTAAATTCGAAACTGTAACTGTATTTCCAGTACCATTATATACTACGTATCCATTATCAATCGCATTGCCGTTGCCATATATAGTATTCGCTGTATAAGCTTTTGCATCAGATGGATTTGTTTTAAGAGGATCTGTTTTGCTGACAATGATGATTCTGTTTGCTCCATTACCTGCAGTAACTGTCAATTTCGCTGAATTGATCGTTACGTTACTAAATACAGCCGAAGTAGATCCAGTAGTTGGTTTAGCAATCACTGGTACAATGGTAGGAATGAAGTTTGCAAAATGAATTTCACCACCTGCTTGTTGCGTATAAGAGAGTCCAATTACTTGACCTTCAATATTACTGTTATTATTCGCTTTGCTGATATCTGCGAAAGGCGCAAAAACAGTGCCTTCTACCGCATTTCCGCCATTGATATTTAAAGTAGTGGTGTTATAGAAATTATACAAGATATAAGCACAATTAGAAGTTCCGCCGAAAGAGCTAGTATTCCAAGGCGTCCAGTTAAAAGTTCCAGCAGCGTTTACGTTGATCACTAATACATGGCTTGCATCTGGTGAATTATTGAAACTAAATGTTTGTAAACTATTCAATTCGTCGCCAGTAACATTTAAAATATTATTACCTGATTTAAGATTTATTTTAACCTGACCGTATGGCGCATTCGTTAAAATGGCTTTGATAGAAGTATTGTGATAATCTCCATTTGGATTAGTAAGGTCTGCATTTGCAACCGAACCAGACATGCTTGTGGAACTGGTTTGCATCGTTGTAAAAGCGGAAGCAAAATCAATTAAGTTGGCTTCAAATATTGGATTCTTAGTCGCACTTACATTTCCCAGATCA
>CAIYAG010000120.1 GCA_903924075.1 uncultured Bacteroidota bacterium
AAAAGGTACTTGGGCTAATAGAGCTGCTCCAACATTTGATCCAGCAGACATGGCGCTTGTTATTTCTTTAGGTAATACTATCATCTCTGGTGGTAAATACAGTTTCTCTACTAATTATTTCGACAACTTTAGCCCTAACAACCACGCTTCTCCAGAAGCAATCTTCGATTACCCTAACCAATCAGGTGTGAGTGCGAATAACTCTGGTATCGCTGGTCGTTGGAATATGACATTGCACTACAATTCTTGGACTCCAAACAATCCAAACGCTGGATGGAATGGATTTACAACAATTGGTGATTTCTATTCTTCTTTCAATGTTACTGCTAGCCCTACAGCCTACGGTCCTACAGATACTTTATTGGATCCAAGGATTGGAGGTCGTTACTATTGGGGTTCAACTAATATTTCTGGTGTAAGACCAGGATTCTTGGTTAATCAACAGTATGACGAAAAAGGTGCAGCAATTAAAGACAGAAAAGGTGCTCCTTTGGCATACACAGCAGCTATCGCTTCAGATATGAAAGAAACTGGTGCTAATTTGGAAGTAACTGGTATCCGTGTTGTTAAATATGCTCCAGATTATGCTAACTACGGTGGCCCTTCAGGTAACAACTTGATGATCTTCCGCTACTCTGATGTTTTGTTAATGGTTGCTGAAGCTCAAATTAGAACTGGTGCAACTGCAGCAGGTTTAACTTTAGTAAACAATTTACGTAAAGCAAGAGGTGCATCAGCACTTGCTAGCATTACTTTAGTAAATACAGCTAATGTAGAAGATCCAAACACACTTTTAGCAGAACGTGGTAGGGAGCTTTATTGGGAAAGCAGCAGAAGAACTGATCTTGAGCGTTTCGGTGTATATCTGAAACCTTGGCAGTACAAACCTTCTGATGATCCTAAAAACTTAATTTTCCCTGTTCCTAATCAAGCATTGGCTGCAAATCCAAACTTGAAACAGAATCCTGGATACTAAGATTTAATATTTCTTTAGAGGAAAGACCATGATTTCATGGTCTTTCCTTTTTTATAGACATACCTGATTACATTAGAATTGATTTTCCTAATTGTTTGTATGAATATATCTTCGTGAAACATTAGAACATCAGTTTATTTTGATGGTTGTTTTATTTTAAATTCTACATATTCAATTGATCGTGATGAAGTACTTTTCTGCGCTTTTGTTGATATCCATTTTGTTTTTAAATAGCTCGTGCAAAAACAAAAAAGAAGAAACTACGCTATTTCAATTGATGGAGAATACTGGAATCAATTTTCGAAATGACGTTGCAGATGGCCGACTTGAAAACAGTTTTTTGTTCAGAAACTTTTATAATGGTGGTGGAGTTGCAATTGGAGATATTAATAACGACGGGTTGCCAGATGTTTTCTTCACCTCCAATATGGGTGATAATAAATTATATTTAAACAAGGGCAATTTTCAATTTCAGGATATTACAAATAAAGCCGGCTTCAAACAGGATAGTATGTGGAGTACAGGTGTTGTTTTTGTAGATATCAATAACGATGGATGGCTAGATATTTATGTCTGCAATTCAGGTCATATGGCTTCAGGAAATCGTAGAAATAAATTATACATTAATAATCATGATCTAACTTTTACTGAATCTGCCGCTGCATACGGACTAGACCATAAAGCCTATTCAACGCAAGTTTCTTTCTTTGATTATGATATGGATGGCGACCTTGATTGTTTTATGATCGATAATAGCCCTATCCCGGTTAATCAACTTGGCTTTAACAATAAAAGGGATCTTCCAGAAAAAGAATGGAAAGTTGGAGAATTTTTAAAAGGGGGCGGTAATCATTTATTTAGAAATGATAATGGACATTTTGTAGAAGTTACCAAAGAGGCAGGAATACATAGTAGTCTGATCAGTTTCGGTATGGGAATTTCTGTTGGAGATGTTAATGGAGATGGATACCCCGACATCTATGTTTCGAATGATAGTTACGAACGGGATTATCTGTATGTGAATCAAAAAAATGGCACGTTTAAAGATGAATTCGAAGAACGTATCAAGCACACAAGTTTCTCTTCTATGGGTTCTGATATGGCAGATGTGAATAATGATGGATCTCCAGACATATTCAATACAGATATGCTGCCTGATATCGATTATCGCTTAAAGACCACAGGGGCTTTTGATAATATCGATCTTTTTAATAGTAAACTTAGTTCAGGATTTTACTATCAGTATGTAAAAAACTGTTTACAGATCAACGATAAAACCGGGAAATTTAAAGAGACTGCAAATTATAGTGGCATCAATGCTTCAGATTGGAGCTGGGGCGCCCTTACGTTTGATATGGATAATGATGGATACAATGATATTTATGTTTGTAATGGGGTGAACAGAGATGTTACAGATCTTGATTTCATTGAATTCTTTGCAAATGATGTGATCCAAAAAATGGTGTTAACCGGAAAAAAACAAAGTGTAGATGAAGTATTAAAACATATCCCACAAAATCCATTATTAAATAAGGCGTATCATAACCAACATGATCTTCGTTTTGTAGATATGGCAGTTGCTTGGGGATTTAAACAACCCACTTTTTCAAATGGTGCCGCTTATGCTGATCTGGATAATGACGGAGACCTTGATCTGGTGATCAATAATGAAAATCAACCTTCTTTTGTATATAAGAATAATAGTCGTGAGATCAATAAGAACCATTACATCGGATTCAAATTGATTGGAAGTGAAAAAAATACTTTTGCCATTGGAGCTAAGATCAATCTTTATAGAGGCGATGAAATAATCACCAGAGAATTATATCCTAGCCGCGGCTTTCAATCCTCTATGGATTATAAACAAATTATTGGTTTGGGCACAAACACAAATATCGATTCCATATTAGTGATCTGGCCCAACCTTTCTGTTACAAAAATTATGCATCCAGCTATTGATACTGTGCATATTTTAAAACAAGAAAACACGGTTAAAGCAGACTACTTGTTTGCAAAGAACAAGCTGGTTCCAATGATGGACTCGGTTAAATCTATTTTTGAAAAACATTCGGAAGACGCAAATATTGATTTCTACTATGAAAGGAATCTGCCTAAAATGACTTCCCGCGAAGGCCCCAAAGCGGCCGTAGCAGATGTGAATAATGACGGGTTAGAAGATATATTTATTGGCGGTACTGCGGGGCATGCCGGACAATTGTACCTCCAGGAAGCAAATGGAAACTTTAGTAAAAAGGCAGAGAAGGGGTTCGAGATGTACAAAGATTTCGAAGACGTTGCTGTTTTGTTTTTTGATTACGATCATGATGGCGATTTAGACTTATTGATCTGCCCTGGGGGTAATAACAACAAGCCTGAAAGCAGGCAAATGCAATTGCGTTTATTTAAGAATGATGGTAAAGGAAATTTTGAAATTGATCCTTATGCATTCCCAAATGCAGGAATGAATATCTCAGTGGCAATTGCAGAAGATTTTAATCAGGATGGTTTCCCTGATCTATTTGTAGGAGGAAGATCAGATCCCCGCAATTATGGTGTTGCGCCAAATAGCTATTTGTATGTGAATGATGGTAAAGGGCATTTCACAGATATTGCTAAAACAAAGAATCCTGATATAGCAAATATTGGAATGGTAACAGGAGCAGCATGGGCAGATATCATGGGAGATCATCAAAAAGAACTCATCATTGTAGGAGAGTGGATGGCCCCAAGAATATTTTCTTTTAGTAAAGACCATTTTGTTGAGCAACATACTAACCTAACCAACATGTATGGATGGTGGCAGTCGTTAGCCATTGCCGACATTGACGGAGATGGTAGAAAAGATTTGGTGATTGGAAATATCGGTGAAAATTTTTGTTTAAAACCCGATGCGGAACATCCTGTAAAATTATGGATCAACGACTTTGATCAAAACCAGGCAAGTGATAGGATCATCACCACTACCATTGATGGAAGGGATATGCCATTCTTTATGAAACACGAAATGGAAGATCAGATCCCTTCGTTAAAAAAGAAAAGTTTAAAACATATGGACTATGCGAGAAAACCTATTCAAGAGCTTTTCTCCAATGAGTTAATTAATTCTTGTAAGGTGATCAAGTTTACTTATGCTGCTTCAATAGTTGCATTTAATAATGGAACCGATAGCTTTACAATTCAAAAATTACCTTCTGAAATTCAGTTCTCTTCTGCTAATGCGATCTGCTGTACAGATTTGGATGCAGACGGGAAAGTAGATATCGTGATCGGAGGAAATGAATTTGGATTTTTACCTCAGTTTGAAAGATTAGATGCATCAACTGGTTCGGTACTTTTAAATAAAGGAAAGCGGCATTTACAATTGGTTTCTAAGAATCAATCGGGTGTTGAAATTGATGGTCAGGTTCGGGATATTCAGGAAATCAAAACTAAAAATGGTAAGGAAATGCTCTTTTTGAGAAATGATATGTACCCTGTTCTTTTTAAAGTGAAAGCGAATAAATAAACGAAAGCGTTGACCAAATTCTATATGAATTTATCTATCTCTAAATATATTTTTTGTGCATTGATATTTTTAATGTCTTGCAGAGGTACTAGCATTAAGCAGGATGCTTTATTTGAAGTATTAGATAGTAGCAAAACCGGTCTGATCTTTTCAAATAAACTTACCCCTACGCAGCAATTTAATATGTTTAAATACATGTATTATTATAATGGCGGTGGAGTTGGCTCTGGCGATTTTAATAATGATGGCCTGATCGATGTTTTCATGAGCGCCAATCAAGGTGAAAACAAAATGTATTTGAACAAAGGTAGTTTGCAATTCACTGATGTTACCAAAGAGGCAAAGATCCCGCAAGATGGGGGATGGTCTACTGGCGTTTCGGTTGTTGATATCAACAATGATGGCTTACTGGATATTTATATTTGCAGAGTAGGTGAGTTTGAAACCCTGCACGGACACAATCAATTATTGATATGCAAGGGCATTGATAAAAATGGAGTGCCCTTTTATGAAGACGAAGCTAAACAGTATGGTTTAGACTTCTCAGGGTTTAGTACACAAGCAGTATTTCTTGATTATGATATGGATGGAGATCTGGATCTTTTTCTTCTGAACCATTCCGTTCATCGTAATGGAGTATTTGCACCCCGCTCTAACTTTTTAGGTACCTATGATGCATTATCTGGTGATAGAATCTTTAAAAATGATGGCAACGGTAAATTTATTGATGCAACCAAAGAAACCGGTATCAATAGTTCAGCGATCAGTTATGGCCTGGGTGTAGTAGTAGCTGATATCAACTATGATGGATATCCTGATATTTACGTTGGGAATGATTTTCATGAAAATGATTACCTATATATCAATCAAAAAAACGGAACATTCAAAGAAGAGATCGACAAGCATATTATGCATACCAGTCAATTTTCGATGGGAGTAGATGTGGCAGATGCTAATAACGACGGTTATCCAGAGATCATTTCAATGGATATGCTTCCTTCAGATCCCACAATTTTGAAAAGGTCGTTGGGGGAGGATGAGTATGATATCTTTCAACTAAAAATCAGGTCTGGTTACAATTATCAGTATACCAGAAACAACCTGCAACTGAACAGAAGAAATGGCATGTTCAGTGAAGTTGGACTGTATTCAGGCGTATATGCCACCGATTGGAGCTGGGCTCCACTCTGGATGGATTTTGATAATGACGGGTTGAAAGACCTTTTCATTTCAAATGGAATTCCTAAGAGGATGAACGAGATGGATTATATCAACTTCATCTCAGATAAGGAAATGCAAAATAAGATCGCGGAAAATAGAGTGGAGGAAAAAGACCTGGCACTGATCAATAAAATTCCTGAGATCAAAATACCTAATAGATTATTTCTGAATAAAGGAGCGCTACAATTTTCTGATATCAATGATCAAATTGAAAACAATAAAACAACTTACTCAAACGGTTCTGTATATGCAGATTTTGATAATGATGGGGATCTGGATATACTGGTCAATAATATAGATGAAGCAGCTACCCTCTATAAAAACAAAAGTAATGATCAGCATAAAAGGCCTTATGCAGAAATTAAATTAAAGGGTCCTGAAAAAAATATTAATGCACTGGGCGCTAAAATCATTGTGTATGCCGATAAGGGTATTCGTACCTACGAAAAGAATCCGGTAAGAGGTTTTCAATCGAGTATGGAAGGTCCCATTCATATTGGATTATATAATACAGCAATTGATTCTGCCTTTTTAATTTGGCCAGATAATAGTTTTCAAGCCTTGCAATTTTCGCAGAATAAAGTAGCATATACTTACACTTATCAAAAAGGACTTCCAAAATTCGATTACGAGCACTACCACAGTTTCTGGGTTGAGCCAACAAGGAAAATGAAAGACATCAGCAAAGAAGTTGCTTTGGCTTATAAACACGAAGAAAACGCGTTCCCTGAATTTGATAGAGAATCTTTATTGCCTCATATGCTTTCTACTGAAGGGCCAGCTCTTGCAGTGGCTGATATCAATCATGATGGATTAGAAGATGTATTCATTGGCTCTTCCCGCGATAAAAAACCTGGATTGTTTTTGCAGGAGAAAAATGGAAAGTTCATTCAATCAAAACAAATTGCGCTAGATGCAGATAGTAGCTATGAAGATTTAGATGCTATTTGGGTGGATGTAAATAAAGATGGGAATCTTGATCTTGTGATCGCAAGCGGTGGAAATGAATTCTTCGGGCCAGACCCGCATTTAAATCCGAGAGTATATCTAAATAACGGGCATGCTGTATTTACAAAATTGGATCAAGCTTTCTCAAACATTTTCGTAAATGCCTCGAGTATTTCTGCGGCAGACTTTAATGGAGATGGAGCGATGGATCTATTCATATCAGGCAGGTCCATTCCAATGCAATACGGCGAAAATCCACGATCCTATTTTTTGCAAAATGATGGGAAGGGGCACTTTATAGATGTTTCAGAAAAGATCGCAAAAGACTTGTCAGATATTGGAATGGTAACTCAGGCAATCTGGTATGATATTGACAAAGATGGCGACCAAGATCTTTTAGTTTGCACAGAATGGAATGGCATTTATGCATTCATGAATAATAAAGGGGTCTTCACTAAAAAAACATTAACAGATAAGAAGGGTTGGTGGAATTTCATCTTGCCAGTTGATATAGATAATGATGGGGATATAGATTTGATTGCTGGTAATCTAGGGCTCAATAGCAGATTGCAAGCGAGTGATGCGCATCCTGTTAAAATTTATTATAACGACTTTGATGATAATGGAAAAAAAGAACAGATCCTTACTTATTTTATTGGTGATCGAGAACTTCCATTTGCCAATAAGGATGAATTGCAAAAACAAATTCCATTTATCAAAAAGAAATTCTTGTATGCAGCAGATTTTGCACAAGCAAGCCTTGCTGATATTTTCGGAAAACAAAAGCTGAGTGATGCTAAGATCTTAACAGCTAATTATTTTTCAAATGCCATATTAATCAATCAGGGCAATCTGAATTTTGAATTACAAGCAATGCCTTGGAAAGCGCAATTGAGTCCGTTTAGAGATGCCATTGTTGTTGATGCCAACCATGATAATCTTCCAGATATATTATTAGTGGGTAACTACTATGCAAACAATATACAAATGGGGCGCTACGATGCTGATTTTGGTACCATCCTATTAAATAAAGGGAAGGGGGTATTTACAGCAGAAAACGTTCATGGGCTGCCATTGAAAGGAGAGAGCAGGCATATCCGCAAAATTAATATTGCTGGAAAAGCATCTTTAATTATTGCAAAAAATAATGATAGTACTCAGTTGATTCAGTTTACGGATGAGGCAATTAAAAAGTAATTGCTTCAATTTTTAATAAACCGGATAATATAGTTTGCTGATCCATTTTGAGCTGTCGGTTTGATACAATCTATCTGACACTAACATCGTAAAGTTAACCGCCATAGTTACACGATGAAAGTCTTCGAAATATAAACGCATTATTTTTGCTGCATCATTAAGCGTTGAATCTCCTCCAATTACCTCAGTAACCATAAAGCTTCCTTTAACCATTGAGATATTCGAAAATTGCGCATTTGGAACGATCTTATGATTGATAGGTAGTGCACACATTAACTGAAACTTATTATTCTCTTTAGGTGAAATATTATAAATAGGATTCCCTGTGGCTATCGCATTATTATTCTTTGCAAACTGTTGTAGTTGATGAATGGTATTATAAATATCATTTGTAGTTGGATGGTTTACGAGGATCACTTTAGTTAATACAAGCGTAGTGTCTTTTGTAGATTCTCTAGTTATATGTATCCCATAAACATTCTCATCCTTTTGCAAATAATCTTTCAAATGTGCCAATACCTGATCCATATTGTTCTTAACCTTAGAAGCGTCTAAGTATTGTAAAATACGGCTATATGGATTTAAGCTGCTTTTGATTGAATAGGACCATTGAACACCAGTTGAATCAACGTTCAATGGGATTAGGATCAATTTAGTTTCTAATGATTGGGATTTATGTTTAATATTTATTTTGGCCGCTTTGTATAAAAGTTCTGTTATTTCAAAACTGTCAGCATTTAAAGTAAAGTTTTCTAAAGTCTTTGTAGGGGTTTTTGAAAGAGAGTCCTTAGAACTATAATTCCACCAATTGCTCCAGGTTTTTTTATTCATGATAATCCGTTCAGTGCCATTTTCTGAAGTTTGCATTACAGCGGAACTAACTACTTGGATGGTTCCAGGAATTAAAATATAGGCAGACAAACTGATAACTACAAGTGCAATAAAAACAAACAAAAAAAGTCTCTTCATAGGGAGTTAAAAATTAATACCGCAAATTAATAAAAAATTCGCTGTAATGCTTTCTAAACTTGATTTTAACAGTTTTGCAGTTCACGCAATTCTCTTTTTGAACGCTTTTATAAAAGAGCTAATTTGCTGCATTATTTAATACTAGATTCAAGGCTCATGTCGAATTGTCTTAAATGGGGAGTTGCTGCTTTCTTATTTGCTTCTATATTTTTAATTGCTTGCTCCTCTTCTAAGAAGGATCCATCAAACGATGCCTTGTTTGATTTGCTGCCATCTTCACAAACAGGGATAAAATTCAGCAATACGGTAACAGATTCAAAAGAAATGAGCATCCTCAATTATCATAATTTTTATAATGGAGGTGGTGTGGCTATTGGCGATATTGATAATGACGGAAAGCCTGATATCTTTTTCACTTCAAACCAAGGTGAAAACAAATTATACCATAATAAGGGAGATTTCCAATTTGAGGACATTACAACAAAGTCAAACATAACTAGTAAACACAAATGGCACACTGGTGTAACCATGGTAGATATCAACGGAGACGGTTGGCTAGATATTTATGTTTGTAACGCTGGGATCTTAACTGGTGATGATCGGGCCAATGAATTATATATCAATCAGAAAAATGGAACTTTTTTAGAACAAGCGCATGAATACGGATTAGATGACAAAGGCGCATCCACTCAGGCTATTTTCTTTGATTATGATCATGATGGAGATCTTGATTGTTTTGTGGTAAATAATAGTCCAAGGTCTATCGATAATTTCGGTTATAAAAAAAATGCAAGGGATCTCAGAGATCCTATCAATGGGGATCGATTATATAGAAATGATGCAGGAAAGTTTACAGATGTAACAGCTTCAAGTGGTATTTATAGCCCAGAGATCGCATTTGGTTTAGGGGTTTCTGTAGGGGATATCAATAATGATGGTTGGGAAGATCTATATGTGGCAAATGATTTCTTTGAACGTGATTATTTATATATCAATCAGCATAACGGTACATTCAAAGAAAATATTTCCAATGCAATGGGGCATATCAGTAATGGTGCGATGGGCACAGATCTAGCTGATATCAACAACGATGGCTATCTAGATTTGTTTACAGCTGAAATGCTTCCTGAAAATGATTACAGATTAAAGACCACCATTAAGTTTGATATCTACGATGTTCAAAACGCCAAAAATCAACTCGATTTTCATCACCAGTTTACAGGCAACACTTTACAGTTAAATAATCAGGATGGTACATTCAGTGAAATAGCCCAATTGTCGGGCGTAGATGCAACCGGTTGGAGCTGGGGGGTATTGAGTTTTGATTTTAATAACGACGGGTATAAAGATCTGTTTGTTTGTAATGGCATTCTGAAAGATCTAACCAATCAAGATTTTCTTGCTTATTTCAATAGCCAGGAAGTAATGTCAAAAGTGATGCAAGGGGGATATGATTTTATGGATTTCATCAAAAAAATGCCCTCAACCCCACTTGCGAATTTTGCATTCCTTAATCAAAAAAATCTGTTGTTCAAAAATCAAGCTACAGAGCTTGGCTTGGGAAAACTTGGGTTTAGTAGCGGAGCATCTTACGCTGATCTGGATGGAGATGGTGATCTTGATCTGGTAGTTAGTAATCAAAATGAAGAAGCTTCAATTTATAAGAATCTTACAACTGAAAAATTGAAGCACCATTTTTTAAAAATAAAATTGCAAGGAAAATCGCCCAATACTTTTGGGTATGGAGCGAGGGCAACCATTTATACAGGGAATACCAAACAAGTGTTAGAACAAATGTCTACCAGAGGGTTTCAGAGTAGTGTAAACCCCGAATTGTTATTTGGATTGAATGATCAAACGATTGTAGACAGTTTAGTGATACAATGGCCCGATCAAAGACAACAGATACTTAGGAATCTGCATGCAGATACTGTTTTGGTTTTAAATCAACAGAATGCAAACGAAATCAGAACAATTCAAAAAGCGTCTTCACATCTTTTTAAAGATATTACTACCACAGCAATTAGTGGCAATATAAAACATAAAGAAAATGAGTATGTAGATTTTAATGTGGAACGTTTAATGCCCAAATTACTTTCTACAGAAGGTCCGAAATTAGCTGTGGCAGATGTGAATGGAGATGGCTTGGAAGACTTTTTTGTAGGTGGTGCGAAAGGAGATACTTGTAAACTCTTTTTACAAAATGCCAATGGGCATTTTACACAAACCAAACAGAATGCATTCAATGCAGATGCTTATTTCGAATCTGTAGGAGCATCATTCTTAGATGCAGATGGGGATGGTGATATGGATCTTGTTGTAGCATCTGGAGGAAATGAAGTGAAAGAAGGATCCCCCTATCTTTTTACAAGGCTTTATATCAACGATGGGAAAGGAAATTTTAGCAGTTCGAAAACCAAATGGCCCACTATCAGTATCAATGCCTCCTGTGTTAGCATTTTAGATTTTAATAAGGATGGTAAGCCCGATATTTTTATTGGCGCAAGAAATATTCCGGGTAGTTATGGACTGCCTCCTTCAAGTGTATTATTACAAAATGAGGGTGGGGGCAATTTCACGGATGTTACCCATACCATTGCTCCAGAGCTAGAAAAATTAGGAATGGTAACAGATGCACAGTGGGCAGACCTGAATGGAGATGGCAATAAGGAATTAGTGATTGCCGGTGATTGGATGCCAATCAGTTTCTTTCAATTTTCAAATAATAGTTTTCACAAAACAGGAGAGATCCCGCATTCAAGTGGTTGGTGGAATTGTATCAAAGTCGCAGATGTCAATGGGGATGGAAAGTTAGATATTATTGGAGGCAATTTTGGATTGAATTCAAATATCAAAGCAGATCAAAATCACCCAGCTAAATTATATGTTTCTGATTTTGATAAGAATGGTCAGACTGAATGTATTCCTGTTTATTTTAAAGTAGACGATAAGGCTTATCCCTATTATCTAAAAGATGAAATGGAACAACAGATCCCATCTTTGAAAAAAACTTTATTGCACTACGAAGACTACGCTGGTAAGCCGATAGAAAAAGTTTTTTCAAAAGAACAATTAGAAAAGTCAACGGTGTTAACAGTTGAACAAACAAATAGTACTTTATTCCTGAATGATGGGAAAGGGAATTTTACGGCTAAAGAATTACCTGTAATGGCACAAATAGCCCCAATGTTTGGAATAGTGGTGATGGATCTGAATGGAGATGGTAAAAGCGATCTTTTTATGGGTGGAAATTTCTACTGTTTAAAACCCCAGACTGGAAGATTAGATGCTGGGTATGGAACTAGCTTGATCAATAAAGGGAATGGAGAATTCACCTATCTTGGTGTAAAAGAAAGCGGATTATTCATCAACGGGGAAGCCCGTGATATGGTAACCGTAAAAACTTCAAAAGGAAATACAACTTTGATCGTTTCAATGAACAATGAAAAGCTGTATTTATTTGAAAAAAACAAGTGATCTAAATGTTGCCTTCGCCATATAAATGCTGATTTATGAAACAAACTTCTTTTGTTATTCTTTGCTTTTTTGTTGCTTCAAATTTTTTAGTTGCACAAACAAAACCAGATGCCTGGAAAATTAGTGCAGACAAAATCGACCCATCTAATTATTATGGGATCACTGTAGCCAATGGGATGATCGGAATCGTTTCATCGCCTGAGCCCTTCAAAGTAAAAGACGTGGTGCTGGCTGGTGCATACGACCAGTATGGCCGAGGCAGGGTCAGTAATTTTTTGCGCAGTTTTAATTTGCTGAATATGCAAATAGATATTGATGGGAAAAGGCTTGGTGCTGCAGATGCTAAGGGTTTGAAACAAACATTAGACATGCATCATGCAAGCTTTACAACATCATTTGATTATAACGATAAAGCCACTATTAGTTATACTTATTATTCTCTTAGACAATTACCATTCACTGTGTTGATGGATGTAACCGTTACTGCAAAGAAAGATATCACAATCGGAAGCGCCAGTGTAATGGAAGCACCAGATGCATTGAAGGATGTTCAGAACTATTATAATGAAATTGATCGGCCACATGTGGTGATCAGTTTGTTGACTTCATCCGCAAAAAGTCCGACCGGAAAATTATTGATGTGTGCCTCCAATACTTTTTTGTTTAGTGAGGCGCACGGACAAGAACCAAGGGTGATCCATGAAATGTGGGATAATAATATGCACTTAATGAAATTCACCAGAAAAATCAAGGCGGGTGAAACTTATCATTATTCAATAGCAGGAAGTTCGATTACATCTGCGCAACATGACGATCCTTTAAATGAAGCAGAAAGGATGACCATTTTTGCAAAACTGGAAGGCCGGGATCGGTTGATCGAATTCCATAACAAAGCCTGGGATAAACTTTGGGAAAGCGATATTAAAATTGAAGGTGATGATCAGTCGCAACAAGACATCCATAGCATGCTTTACCACTTGTATTCATTTGTGCGGGAGGGAACTGATATGAGTCCGTCGCCAATGGGATTGAGCGGATTGGGCTATAATGGTCATGTGTTTTGGGATACAGAATTATGGATGTATCCATCCATTTTAGTGTTGCATCCAGAAATGGCAAAAAGTTTGGTTGAATATCGTTACCATCGTTTAACAGCCGCAAAAAGAAATGCATTTAATCACGGTTATAAAGGAGCGATGTTCCCATGGGAGAGTGCTGCATCAGGAGTAGAAGAAACGCCTGTATGGGCTTTGAGCGGCCCCTTCGAACATCATATTACTGCCTGTGTAGGAATAGCAGCATGGAACTATTATTGTGTAACGCAAGACAGGGAGTGGTTGAAACAAAAGGGCTGGCCGGTTTTGAAAGAGGTAGCAGATTTTTGGGCTAGCAGGGTGGAAAGAAATGGTCCAGGAAAATTTGATATTAAAGATGTGGTTGCAGCTGATGAGTGGGCTGAGAATGTAGACAATAATGCATGGACCAATGCATCTGCAAAAGCAGCATTGCAATATGCCACAAAAGCAGCTGAAATAGTGGGGGCAACTGCCGATCCGGATTGGATGGTGGTATCCAATAATATCCCGATCCTTAAAATGGAGAATGGTGTAACAAAAGAACACGCAAGTTATCAGGGTGAAGGGATCAAACAGGCTGATGCCAATTTGTTATCCTATCCTTTGAAAGAGGTTTCCGATACGAATAGTATTAGAAAAGATTTAGAGTATTACTCAAAAAGGGTTCCTAATGAAGGAACGCCAGCCATGACCCAGGCAATATTTGCGCTTTTATATGCCCGTTTGGGGGATGGTGAAAAAGCCTATCACTTTTTTCAGGATGCCTATCTGCCAAATTTGAACCCACCATTGAGGGTAATTGCAGAGACAAAAGGGGGAACAAACCCTTATTTTGCCACAGGAGCAGGAGGTATTATCCAAAGTGTATTAATGGGCTTTGGTGGTTTAGAGATAACTCCAAAAGGGATTATTCAGATAAAATCTGCACTGCCAAAACAATGGAAAAGCCTGACTATCACTGGTGTTGGTGTTGAAAAGAAAATATTTTCAGTTCATTAAAATTCTTCTTACTTTAGCGTACTTGCGGAAGATTGTATCCATATCATTGCTTGCCATACTTCTCTTTAATTGGGGAGGCTATCACTTGTTTACCGATTATCTGGAAAACAAAGCAGATCAGCAATTGGAAGCAAGTTTGGATGACAATAATTACAAAGAATCTGAACTGATCAGTTTTAAAGTTCCCGCAAACCTCCCTTATTATACCAATTCAGAAAACTACGAAAGGGTTAACGGAGAGATCAATATCAATGGTGTTGACTATAAATATGTAAAGCGCAGAATGTATAATGATTCAGTTGAATTATTATGTATTCCCAACGTAACTAAAACTGGTTTGGAAAATGCTAGAAATGATTTTTATCGCTTAGCGAATGACCTTGTGTCAAATAGCTCAAGCAAAAAATCTAATGCTAACCACAACCACACTACTAAATTTTCTGTACAGGATTACACTGCTACACAATTAATTGATATGAACCCCTCGTCAAGGTTCTTATCGAATACAGCCGCAATCGCTGTATATCATCGTTTTAAATCGATCTATCTCGAATCGTTGGATCAACCCCCAGAGGCTGAGTCTTAAGATGATTAACAAGATTCAGCCTGCATAGTATAGCAGCTATGCAGGTATTTTTATGTTTTTTATTGAATCCAACATTTTCCACAAAAGAATTGAATGAAATGGTCTAAGCCAAACAGAAATGTATTGGTGGGTTTCCTTCTATAATTACAATCTAATTAAGATGAAAAAGCTTTTCATTAGCATATGTGCGATGGTATTTGTATTTGCATGTAAAACCAATACTGAATATAAAACCTATTTACACGATCAGGTATTATTTGCAAATACAGTTCACGAATTGAATAATGTAGTAATGGGGAATAACTTCCCTCCAATGGTTGCAGCAAGGAATTATACTTATGCAGCTATTGCTGCGTATGAAGTAATAGCTGCAAACGACTCAACTCATTATCAATCACTGGCTGGGCAATTAAATGGATTAAAAGAGATCTCCTATGCACCATTAACTAAAGATGTAGATGCTGAGTTATCAGCCATCTTAGCTTTTATAAAAGTGGGAGAGTCTGTTACATTCCCTGAAGGTAGCATGCAAATTTATAAGGATAGTATTCTTAAAATAGCACGCGAAAAAGGATTGCCAAAATCTATTGAAATGGCTTCTCAAACTTTTGCAGATAGTATTTCTGCTTCCATCATTAGATGGAGTAAGAAGGACAATTATTTGGAAACAAGAGGTGCTGAAAAATATACTGTTAAAGACATACCTGGAAGATGGATCCCTACACCGCCAATGTATGCTTCTGCAGCAGAACCTCATTGGGGAGAAATTCGTCCGATGGTTATTGATAGCGCTTCCATATTTGAAGTACCAACCCCATTTACATTTAATATCACAGATAAGAACAGTGACTATTATAAAGAAGTTACTTTAATTAAGAATGCAATTGATAGTTTAACTCCAGAGCAAAAACATATCGCTGATTTTTGGGACGACAATCCCTTTAAAATGAACGTTACAGGTCATGTAATGTTTGGAAGCAAAAAGTTTTCACCTCCAGGACATTGGATGAGTATTGTTGGAATTACTTCACAGAAAGCTAAAGTTGATTACGGCACCATGGTAACTGCATATGCAAAAACCAGTATTGCTTTTTTCGATGCTTTTATACATGCTTGGTACACAAAATATAAATACAACACAGTACGTCCAGAAACTGTAATCAACAAATATCTAGATCCTAACTGGCGTCCTTATTTGCAAACACCCGCATTCCCTGAATATACCTGCGGACATAATACGATCTCTGCTTCTGCAGCTGAAGCACTTACCAGTGTAGTAGGAGATAATCTTGCATTTACCGATTCAACAGAATTGGAATTCGGAATCAAGAACAGATCATTTCCATCCATTAGAAAAGCAGCTGAAGAGCTCAACTGGGCTCGTTTTTATGGCGGAGTGCATTTCCATCACTCATGCTTAGTAAGTTCAGAAAATGGTCGTAAAATCGGCGATTTGATCGTTGATCGACTAAAAATGAAAAAATAGAAAAACCACATTAAAGAAATCACAAATTCCCACAAATGAAAAAATTATTCTTAATACTAGTAGTATGCCTTTTAGTTAATAAATCGGTTAATGCGCAGGGATGCGTAGCAATCAGAGGTGCAGGTGGTGCAACATGTAATATGTTAGACCACATGAAAAATATCGATACTTCAAAATGGTTATTTTCTACCAATACCCGTTATTTCAAATCGTACAAACATTTTGTTGGAAAAGTAGAACAACCGCAACGTCAGGAATTAGGAACTGAAGTAATTAACCATACATTCAATATGGATTTTGGTTTAACACGTGTATTGAATAAAACATGGAGTGTTGCAGTGTATGTTCCAATTACAGCAAACACTAGGTCATCATTATATGAACATGGTGGTACTACCCGTCATGAAACTCATTCTTTTGGATTAGGTGATATTCGTGTTGCTGGATATGCTTGGTTATTGGATCCGGCAAAACATATGAACTTTAATATTCAGGCTGGTTTAGGAATTAAATTTGCAACTGGAGATTATAAATATCAAGATAGATTCTATACAGCTGCTGGAACTGCTGGAACAACAGTGATGGGACCAGTTGATCAATCCATCCAGTTAGGTGATGGAGGTACAGGATTTACAACTGAATTAAATACCTATTATGCCATTTCACATAAGTTTAATTTGTATGGCAATTTTTATTATCTCCTAAATCCAAGAGAGCAAAATGGTGTATCAACACAAAGAGGGGGAACACCTTCTGCCGCAACCATTGCCAATACATCTGATGTAATGAGTGTACCTGATCAATATTTGATCAGAGCAGGTGCAAACTATCAGGCAGGCAAGGTTACATTTTCTGGCGGAGTAAGATTTGAATGTGTACCTGTACATGATTTGATCGGCGGTAGTGAAGGGTTTCGTAGACCAGGACAAGTATTAACAGTAGAACCAGGTATTACTTATACAATGAATAAGTGTAACATCTATGCATATGTGCCGATCGCAGTTATGCGTAATCGTCCACAGAGCGTTCCTGATATATTAAAAACACAGCAGACCGGTGTTTATTCACAAGGAGATGCCGCATTCGCTGATTATGCTGTAAACATCGGCTTCAGTATTCGTTTCTAATTGTTTTTTCGTTCGTTTGAATCGTTAAAAAGTCTCCTTTTGGGAGACTTTTTATTTTCACATGTATTAATTATGTGCTTGTAAGTATATTAGAGTTATATTTTTATCAGTACTATGTTTTTACCTATCGCAATTAGTCTTGGAATAGTAGCACTAACCATATTAATTCACGGAAGTGGATCCATTTTTTTGGTTGAATACCTGTTTGTGAAGCATCGTAATTATGGTGAGTCTTTTGGATTCACGAAGGCAATGAAGGTCTTATGCTCTACTGCAATTTTTTTGGTTGTTCTTCATTTCATTGAAATCATGATTTGGGCTATCTGTTTTTTAATAATCCCAAATATTGAACAGATCAACAACATCGAACAAGCAATGTATTTTTCAATGGTAACTTATACCACAGTTGGATATGGTGATATCGTATTGATCCCATTCTGGCGCGTTATGAGCGGGTTTGAAGCAATGAATGGAATTTTATTATTCGGATGGTCCTCTGCACTTTTTTTCTCTATTGTTCAGCGGATATTAGCAACACTACATCCCGACAGAAAAATAAAATAATTGTTAATCACTCATATTTTTTCTATTTCATTACTTCTAGTACACAGAATGAATAAGGGGGAATGATTAAGTATTCCTGATCTCCTCCAATGTTGAGTTCTGTTTCAGTCCAATGATCATATAATTTATTGGAAGTGGCGCCATGTGTTTTAAAAGCATACCATGTTACATAGGATGCTGCCCCACTAAAATTAAATAAGCAGTACACCATTTGTTTGCCGTAGGAGCGAATAAACCCTGCTACATGAATATTGTAAGGCGTAAGCCAAGTAAGGTTTTTATAATCTCCGAATGCCTGAAGCTTTTTTCTGATCTCGATCATTCGCTTAGTTGAATGAAATACTTTTGATTCAACAGTATCTGGTTGATCAATGCGATCCAATTTACTCCAATCAATTACAGGCCTGTGCATCCATCGATTGTCATAGCTTTTTGCGGGATCACTTAAATAGGAATAGTCGTTCGTATAGCCCAGCTCATCACCATAAAATAGGATTGGAAGTCCACCAATAAAAAAACTTTGTGCCTGCATTAAACAAATCTTATGGATCGATCTTTCAATTTCCTCAGGATCATTTTTTCGGATCGCTTTTTCTAATCCACATAAGGAAGCTAATGAACCACTAATTCTTGCATCCTGTGTTTTCGGATTCACAGAAAACAAAGCACCTGCTGCCGGAGAATCTGGCAGTGCACCTGAATAATATTCTTTCAAAAATCTACGATGCTCGTATGCATTAAATCCTGCAGCGGCGATCATACTATCATCATAACCCAATCCAATATCGTCATGACACCTGGTATAAGTGATCCAGGAACAACCATAGGGTTTTTGTAAAATTTCATGTTGCGCTGCAAGCATTACCCTTGTATCACCCGTTGCCAAAGCATCCCATTGCAAAGCCATTTGAGTAGCGTTATAAGCGAAATCGCACTCTTTTGCAACAAATCGATCCGTACCAAAATACTTCATGATCTCTTTTGGAGCAACGATGGCTTCACCTAATAATGCCATGCCAGGAGCTGCAACTTGCACGCACTGTTTGATTAATCTTAAAAGGGTATGAGCCTGAGGTAAATTCTGACAACTTGTTCCGAGTTGTTTCCATATAAAAGCAGGAGCATCGATCCTCAAAACGTCTACACCTAAATTGGCATAAAAGAAAATGGTATCGAGCATGGTTACAAAAACATCAGGGTTTTGATAGTTGAGGTCCCACTGGTAATTATGAAATACACTCATCACCCATTTGTTACATTCAGGAACATAAGAAAAACTTCCTGGTGCTGATTCAGGGAATATTTCGGGCATAGTTTCTTCATACCAATTGGGCAAACTACGGTCATCATACATGTAGAAATAATCCTGATATTTTTTATCTCCTTTTTTTGCTTTCTCAGCCCATTCATGCCTGAATGAGGTATGATTCAAAACAATATCGATCATTAGAAACATACCTTCATCGCTCATGCTTTGTTGAACTTTTTGAAGGTCTTCTATATCACCAAAACGAGGGTCAACTTTTCTGAAATTTGAAACAGCATATCCACCATCGCTTTCACCAGCCGGACTTTCAAAGATGGGCATTAAGTGCAAAAAATTAACACCGAGTTCTTTGAAATAATCCAATTTAGTATTCAGTGTTTTAAGATCGCCACAAAACCGATCAACATACAAACTCATGCCTGCCAATTGATTGGTCAGGAACCAATTACCAGATTCTTCCTTTTCTTCATCTTTTAATTTTAACGCTTCAGATCTTTCTGCGTAAGCTTTGGTAATTGTTTGTAATAGCTCTGTAAATGCATTGCTTGCATTTGGATGATTGCCATATAAAGATTGGTAGAGGTCAGCAATTTCACTAGAGTTCGCTAAAAATCTACTGTAAAAAAGGTTGTCCTTTCCAGCAACATCAATGGTATGTTCTAAAACTGGTAGCGATATTTGTTGATGTAATTGATATTGATACACGCCTAACTATTATTAAAAGGTATTATTGAAAAATCTGATTGTTTAAGTGTTTGAATGCTTCCATTGCCCCTAAGTATTCACAAGTTCTTGCACCAGCTTTGTTCGCGTTGGTAACAATTCCATTCCAATCTTCAATTGTTGCATGCAGGATCTCATCAAATTTTTTATTGCAAAGCTGATACAATACAGCGCCTACAAAAGCGTCACCAGCTCCTGTGGTATCAACTGGTTTGATAGCGATACTTCCAATGATGCTGTTATTTTGTTGAAAACCTAATAGTGTTCCTTCCTTACCCAGTGTGATGCAATAAGTTCCAGAAGTCTCATTATTCAAAATGGTAGTGGCATCCTGCAAAGTGGCAGTTCGCGTAATAAGCATTGCTTCCTCATCACTCAATTTAAAGAAATGACAATTCTTTAGAAAATACCATGACTGTTCAATGAAGCTATCTGTGTTATGTTGAAAAAGCAGGTGTCTATAATTAGGATCAAAACTGATAAAGATGTTTTCTTTTTTCGCACGCTCCAATAATCCGATATAGGCTTTTTGTAAGGGGCCGTTTAAGAATCCAGTAGCAGATCCAAAGTGTATGATCGAAATATCTGTAAGGTCAATAGTGTTGATCTCATCTTCGGTTAATTCTCCATCTGCTCCTCGATTAAACACAAAGTCTCTTTCACCATCTTCCATTAATGATACAAACGCGAATGTGGTAAAGTGTTTTTCATCCTGTAACATATACTTGGTTGAAACACCAAATTCTTCCATCACCTGGATCAATTGTTTTCCAAATGGATCTTTACCAACTTTTGCAGCAAGTTCTACATTTCCACCTAATGCAGCAACTGCGGCTGCTACATTAGTGGGCGCACCACCTGGTTTTTTTAAAAAGTTTTGTCCCTGAGATAAACTGCTTCCTTTGTCGGTACAGATCATATCGATCAGTGCTTCTCCGATGCATAATATTTTCATAACACCTCCTTCTCCAATTTGGAGTTTTTTATTTTAATGTCCGCCTCCGCTCATCACAACTGAGTCGTCGGCTGGAATAACTTTTTTCATTCTTAGAGTTGCAGCGCAAGCAATTAATAATAACACTCCACCAAAGCTTATCGCCTTTCCTGGATCATTATCCAGAAAGTGATTCAAGATAAAACCAAAAGTGGTTGTTTGCAAGATCATCGGAATAACGATCATCATATTAATGATCCCCATGTATACACCATATCTTTCTTTGGGTATATCGTTTACAACCATGAGGTAAGGAACACCCATCATACTAGCCCAAGCGATCCCGAAACCAGTCATTGGTACAAATAATAAATACTGATTCTCGATATGTGGGAAAGCCAATAGTCCAAATCCGGCCAACAGCAAACAAGTGATGTGAACATTCTTCGGACTATACTTTTTTGCCAGCCCAACCAATACGAATGCAGATAAAAAGGTAACTACATTGTACCAACCATTCACCAATCCAGCCCAGCCAACTGCTTCTTGATAGAGCGTTGGGTCTTTTGTTGGAGAAGTTTTCCAAACAGATTGTGCGATACTTTTTGATGCGTTCTGCCAATAACAAAATAGTGCGTACCATTGAAACAAATAAACGAGTGCTAATTGCCACATCACTTTAGGCATATCATGTATGGCGCTGAAGATTTCTATAAATGGCCCCCATACCGAACGTTTATTAGCCTTTAAAGCAGCCAATTCTTCGTCTGTAGGAGGTATCTCTGGGGTTTTAGTGATTGACCAAAGCACAGAGCTAATGGAGCAAATAGAGCCCAAAAAGAAGGAACCAAAAACCCAGTATGGTATTTGTCCGTGCATCTGTTTTAGAAATGCCACTTTTTGAAAAGCAAACAATGAAATATTGGCAAGGGTAATACCCAGTCCGGTAAAAAAGCTTTGGGTTAAAAAGCCCTCAGCATGCTGTGAAGGAGGCAGTTTATCAGCAATAAATGCTCGATAAGGTTCCATAGCAGTGTTATTGGCAGCATCTAGTACCCACAATAACCCGCCCGCCATCCAGAGGCTACTGCTAAAGGGATAAATGAACAAACAGAGGCTGCAAAATAGCGCTCCAATGAAGAAGTATGGTTTACGTCTACCGAAGCGCGGATGCCATGTTTTATCGCTTAATGCACCGATGATTGGTTGTATTAGAAGCCCCGTCATTGGACCTGCCAGATTGAGTAATGGAATTTGATCGGGGCTAGCTCCTAAAAAATCATAAATGGGGTTAACGGCACTCTGTTGTAATCCAAAACTGTATTGAATTCCAAAGAAACCCACATTCATATTAATGATCTGCGAAAAATTCAGACGCGGTTTGGTAAATGACATAGCAAGCAATTAGAAGGTATTTCTAAAAATAGGGATTTCGCGGTTAAAAAAAACCTCAATCGGGCCATATCAACAAATTACTAAAAATGATAACGTTACCGGGAACGATTGCGTAGAAAAAAAATCGAATTCCCCTTTCAAATTGTCTAGATAAATGTAGCATTGGGTAGAAATACTTTAAGATAGCTTTAACAGGCAACCGTTAAACTACTGGAAGAATCTAAACTTGCTAACGATTTGATGCTTAAACCGCTTGTCATGCCCCAAAATAAAAACATTGCCTTGTTTTTAGTGTTGAGTCCACGCAACATTCGTACTTACCCATTTATTATACCTTTTTTAGTCAAATATCCATTAATGATTGTTTAAACGCGCGCTTATGCTTATGAAGAAAGTAAACCTGTGTATTTTACTGCTGTTGGGATTCCTACTGATACAGTCGGAGAACCTGCTTGCACAGGACAAAAAATTTGAAGTAAAAGGAACGGTCACTTCAGCAGACAATAAACCTCTAGAGGGAGTGAATGTGAGAGTTGTTGGTGGCCAGTCTGGTACTGCAACTGATGCAACAGGACATTATCGCATTTTAGTAGATAATGGCAATATTTCCCTTGTATTTAGTTATGTGGGATATGCAAGTAAAACCGTTGCAGTTGCCAATAATAATGCGATAGATGTGAAATTAACTCCAGAAGTAAAAGAATCAGAAGAAGTGGTGGTAATTGGTTACCAAACCATCAAACGTAAAAATTTGTTGGCTTCTGTTTCAAGCGTTAGTGCAAAAGATTTGAAAGATATCCCTGTTAACTCAGCAGCTGAGGCTTTGAACGGCCGATTAGCCGGTGTAACTGCTACTACTGCAGAAGGTTCTCCCGATGCAGATGTAAGAGTTCGTATTCGTGGTGGTATGTCTATTACAGGTGATAACTCTCCTTTGTACATTGTTGATGGGGTGCAGGTTGAAAACGGACTTAGTTCATTATCTCCTCAAAACATCCAAACGATCGACGTATTGAAAGATGCTGCAGCTACCGCAATTTACGGAGCAAGAGGTGCAAACGGCGTAATCATCATTACCACAAAGAGTGGAAAAATTGGAAGATTAACTGTTTCCTATAATGGATTCTATGGTATAAAAACACTAGCTAAAAAACTAGATGTAATGAGCCCTTACGAATATGTGTTGTATCAATCAGAAAGATCAAGAGGCAGTGCAACTGATAGTACTACTTTCTTGAAAAATTTTGGAAGTACTTGGGATACATTAAAAGCATATCAAAGTGTTGCTCCTCTTGATTGGCAGGATGAAGTAATGGGTCAACAGGGATCATTACAAAGTCATAACATAAACATGAATGGGGGAAGTAAAAAAATAACCTACAATTTCGGGTATACTTATAATGGTGATAAAGCGATCTTATTGAATTCTGATTACAAAAGACATTTATTGAACTTTAAATCTGAATATAGGATCACCAATGGGTTAAGATTATCTGCTGGTGTAAGATATACGCATACTGATGTATTTGGTGCTGGTGTTTCTTCTGATCAGGGTTCATCTTATAGCAGGTTACGTAATGCTGTAAAATATAGACCATATTTATCACCAGGTCAGGATATTACTATGATGGATCCAATTGCCGATCCAAATGTTGGTAACGGTCTTAATTTGATCAATCCTGTTTTGCTGTCAGATGCTGAATACAGGAAAAAAACAACAGATGTTTTCAATGTAACAGCAGCGCTCACTTTTAATATCACTAAGAATCTGACTTTCAAATCTACATTTGGATATGATAAGAATGATTTCATTGATCGTCAGTTCAGTGATTCCATTACGCCATATTCTATCATATCTGGTTCACAAAAACCTATTGCACAGTTAGATACTGTTAATAAAAAAACAATCACTAATTCCAATGTACTTACCTATTCAATTAGCAAATACAAAGGAAAACATGATTTTGATTTCTTAGTAGGTGAAGAAACCTATGATCTTAGCACTGAATCAAGAACCCAGTTAGTAAAAAACTATCCAAAATTTACTAGTCCAGACGATGCATTTAATAACCTTGGTTTAGGAGTTCCATTTACAGGCTATCCTAGGCTTGGTAAAACCAGGTATACCAATCTTTCATTCTTCAGTAGAATTAACTACGACTATTTAAGTAAGTATTATTTCTCTTTCAACGTTCGTGCAGATGGAGCTTCAAAATTTGCACCAGGCAGACAATGGGGTTATTTCCCAGCTGCTTCAGTGGCTTGGAGAGCAAAGAATGAGAAATTCATGGAGAACTCAAAAACCATTAGTGATCTGAAGTTCAGAGCTAGTTATGGTGAGGTTGGTAACAATCGTATCAATGACTATTTGTTCTTAACTACTTTCAAAAACGATGGAGCCTATTACTATGGTATCAATAACCAAGCTGTTACATCCTATTATTCTGCTGGTTTAGTGAATGAAGCATTACAGTGGGAATCAAATATTAGTCAGAACTACGGTATGGATATCTCGTTCTTTAAAGACCGTGTAAGCTTAAGTGTGGATGCCTATTTTAACAATGCAAAAAATCTATTGTTGAATGTTCCGATTGCATCTACTTATGGTTATACATCTCAATTGCAAAACATTGGTAAAACCTCTAATAAGGGTGTTGAATTTCAATTGAATGCTTCTATTATTCGTAATAAGACTTTTACTTGGAATGCTAATTTCAACATTGCATTCAATAATAACAAAGTGGAAGCATTGGGTACCAATCAAACACTATTTTATCCAGCAGCTAGTTGGGGAGTGTCTGGTCAGCCTACCGATTATATCGTGAAAGTTGGTCAGCCAGTTGGTTCAATGTATGGTTTAGTGAGTGATGGTTTTTATAAAACTGGCGACTTTGATTATAACCCAGCAACTTCAGTATACACTTTAAAAGCTGGTACAGTAACAGATGCAGCTATCATCGGTACAGTTCAACCGGGTTCAGTGAAATTCAAAGATCTGAATAATGATGGTGTGGTAGATCTCAATAATGACAGAACATTTATTGGTAATCCAAATCCTAAGTTTACAGGAGGGTTAAATAACACGTTTACTTATAAGAATTGGGACATGAGTGTCTTTGTAAACTTTGTTTATGGAAACAGTATTTACAATGCAAACAAGATCGAGTTTACTAATGGATATACAAACAATGCGAATATGCTGCAAATGATGGAAGGCAGATGGAAAGTAGTTTCTGCATTAGGTCAAACAACACAATGGATCAACTCTGCTAACCAGGCAGTAGGAATGTCTCCAGATGTTTTAAATGCGATCAATGCAAATGCAACGATGTGGCAGCCAATTAAAAGTTCAGGTGCGTTTTATCCAAGTTCTTGGGCAATTGAAGATGGATCATTCTTAAGGATCAATAACGTTACTTTAGGCTATTCTATTCCAACCGCTAAAATGAAATTATTCAGTAAACTGAGATTTTATTTCACAGCGAATAACCTAGCCGTATTTACTAAGTACTCTGGTTATGATCCTGAAGTAAGTGTAAGAAATAGCCCACTAACTCCGGGTCTTGATTACTCAGCGTATCCAAAAAGCCGCAGCTTTATTTTCGGAGTAAACGCAAGCTTTTAATTTAACCCAACTAAAAATTAAGATATGAATAAGAAACATTTTTATAAACTCGCTTTAATAGCCTCAACAGGATTCTTGTTGTTGCTGGGCAGTTGTAAGAAATTCCTTGACCAGCAACCCATCACAGATGTGAGCGCCGATGTTGCATTCAATGATGTGCCAAGTGCTTATAAATCACTTTCTGGTGTTTATAGTAGATTGGTAGGTGATGCCGGATTTGGAATTCGTTTGAGCCTTTACTACACAGTAGACAATGACGAAATGCAAGGACCAACTGGTGCATCTGATAATGATAGAAGAGATATTGCTCGTTATGCTGCAACATCAGGAAATGCACAATTAACAAATCCATTTAACCAGTTGTTTACAGGAATTGAATTTGCTAATATCTGTATTACCAATATTCCTAAAATGGCCATGTATACAGGTGGAAGCGACCAAGAGAAAAAACAATTGCAAAGAATGTTAGGCGAAGCATTGACATTGAGAGCGCAATTCTATTTAGAAGCGATCATGATCTGGGGAGATCTTCCTGCACACTTTAGCCCTGCCTCTGAATTGGCAAGCTCTAATCCTTTCCCAAGCAGAACAGACCGCGATACTTTGTATAATCACATTTTGAACGATCTGAAAATTGCAGAGGACTTGGTTCCTTGGCGTAATGAACTTGCTGCAATGGGTGATGGTCAGGATGAAAGAATCACTAAAGGAACAGTAAAAGGACTTCGTGCAAGAGTGGCATTATTCAGAGGCGGATATTCACTTCGTCAGGATGGTACCATGAAACGTTCTGCTGATTATCTTACTTACTACCAAATTGCAAAAGATGAGTGTAACGATATCATTACCTCTGGCCAACACAGTTTAAATCCAAGCTTTAAAGCACTTTGGAGAGATCAAGTAAATGCACACGCTGTTACTGATCCACAGGGAGAATTGATGTTCCAAGCAAGTGGTATTGGTGGTGTTGGTGCTGAAGATAATAAATTGGGTTATTACAATGGACCTACTGTAAATGCACTAGGAAACAAAAGTATTAATGTGTTGCCAACTTATTTCTACGCATTCGATTCAACCGATTTAAGAAGAGATGTTACCTGCGCTGTGTATAATGTGGCTGCTGATGGCATTACTAAAGTTGGTCAGGCAATCACTGCCATTTGTGATGGTAAGTATAGAAGAGACTGGATCACTAATCCAACTTTCTCTCCAACCAATGCGATCCAATACTTTGGTTTAAAATGGCAGATCCTTCGTTATTCTGATGTGCTATTGATGTATGCTGAAGCAGAGAATGAATTAAACGGACCAACAACTGCTGCTTACGATAAAGTAAATCAGGTTAGAAGAAGAGGTTATGGTAAATCAATTACAACTGCTGATGCTACTGTTGATTTACCTTCAGGTTTGAGTAAAGCTTCATTCTTTACAGCAATTGTTAAAGAAAGATCTTTAGAATTAGGTGGTGAAGGTGTAAGAAAATTTGATCTGATCCGTTGGAATTTATTAGCTCAGAAGCTAAGCGATACCAAGGCTGCTTTATTAGCAATGTCTAATTTAGCTGCACCTTATAATACTTTGCCAATCGCCATGTATTTTAAAACTAC
>CAIYAG010000121.1 GCA_903924075.1 uncultured Bacteroidota bacterium
GGAACCAGTGGATTGAATTTAAGTGGATCAACTCCTGCACTAAAAAATAAAATGGGGATCTGGGATGAAAGCAGACCATTGGCAACACACGTTGAGTTAGCGGGAAGAATTACGCAAAAAGATAATCCAACCAGTACCGACGACCATCCTACCCACGTTGCCGGCACCATGATTGCTTCAGGTGTGAATCCTTTGGCGAAGGGTATGGCGTTTGGCATGCAAGGAATTGTGGCTTATGATTTTGATAATGATATTTCAGAAATGTTTGGTGAAGCATCTAATTTATTATTGTCGAATCACTCTTATGGAATTGTTTCTGGATGGAGCTACAATGCAAGTGCAAGTCGCTGGGAATTTTATGGAAGACCCAATGAAAATGAAGATTATAAATTTGGTTATTATAGCAGTGATGCGCAATTGTTAGATTCCATTGCCTACAATGCACCCAATTATTTAATTGTAAAAGCTGCAGGTAATAATCGTGGTGAGACCGGACCTGCAGTTGGTAAACCATATTATCGTTATGACAATAACCAAAATATGGTGAGTGCTGGAAATAGACCTGCCAGTTTAAGTAGCAATGATTCTTATAACACCATTCCTTGGGATGGGAATGCAAAAAATATTTTGACCGTTGGAGCGATCTCTGGAATACCTGGAGGATACACTGGAATAACAGATCCAGTCATAGGCTATTTCAGCGATTTTGGTCCCACAGATGATGGAAGAATAAAACCAGATATTGTTGCTGATGGAATTGATGTACTTTCTTCAATTGCTTCAACCAATACCAGTTATGCACTGAGTTCTGGAACATCAATGGCTACTCCAAATGCAACTGGATCGCTTTTGTTACTGCAAGAATTATATACCAAACTAAAAGCGGGTCAGTTTTTACGATCAGCAACTGTAAAGGGTTTGGCAATACATACTGCTGATGAAGCAGGTCCAACCGACGGACCGGATTACCAATATGGTTGGGGTGTTTTAAATGTTGACAAAGCTGCAGCAGTCATCAATTCTGCTGTTAAATCTAATAATGCAGACACTAGTAATCACTTATTATACGAAAACACTTTAGCCAACGGTGGTTCTACATCTTATAATGTAATTGCTTCAGGCAGAGGTCCATTGGTTGCTACGATTTGCTGGACAGACCCAAAGGGTGATGTAGAAACAGTGAATGTTTTAAATAACCCTGCTAAAAAATTAGTGAATGATCTGGATATAAGAATCACTAAAGGGAGCAGAACTTATTTCCCATGGGTATTGGATCCAACTAATCCTGGATTAGCAGCAACCAGAGGAGATAATATCATCGACAATGTGGAGAAAATTTCGTTGGATAGTGTTGTACCCGGACAAACTTATACCATCAAAATTTCGCACAAAGGAACTTTGGCAAGAGGATCTCAAGCTTATTCTTTATTAGTAAGTGGCGTAGGTGGGGTTGCAACCTGTGCGTCAAATCCTACTAGTTCAGCTGGTGCGAGAATTGATAGTGTTTCTTTCAAAACCTTACACTATACCAATCCTGCAGGTTGTACCACTTATACTGATAATACCAATATCACTACGAATATTGAAGCATCACAAACAATTCCATTCTTTGTAAAAACAGGAACCTGCGATGCTTCTTCAAATGCACGTGTGGTAACTGCTTATATCGATTATAACAATAACGGACAATTTGAAGCATCAGAAAAAGTTGCTCAAAGTGCCGCTATAACTTCTTCAAATGGCAGTTTTACTGGCAGTATCACAACCGCATCAAATTTGCCAGTGGGTAATTTATACCTCATGCGCATCATTGTTCAAGAAACCAGTACGCCTTCTGCTGTTGCGGGTTGTGGTACTTATGGTAATGGTGAGACATCAGATTTCAGATTGCGTGTGGTTAATCCATCCAACGATCTGAGTATTGATCAATTGCTCAGTCCATCTTCAGGAAACTGTGGAATAGACAGTCAGTATGTTACGATCTCCATTAAAAACAATGGTACAGTTGATCAATCGAATGTTCCCATTTCATTATTGGTTCAAAAAGGCAGTACTACTGTTTTAAATATTTCAACAACCTATCCGCTCACTATTCCTGCATTGAGTTCGGCTAGCTATACATTCACTCGCCCATTTGCAAGTGCTGCAGCAACTACATTTACAATTACAAGTTCTGTGAATTTGTTGACAGACCAGAACAGCGCCAATAATAGTAATGTTTCTACCGTGATCACTGCCAGTAAGCCTACTGCGCCAACTGCTTCGGGAATCGTATGTAGTGGTACAGCAGTTTTAAAAGTAAATAGTCCTTCTTTGGCATCAAATTATTTCTGGTATACTACTGCTAATTCAACCACTCCATTTGCAAATGGCATCACTGCAAGTACCAGTAATATTCCTCCCAATAATACTTTTTATGTAGGTAAAGAAACAAGGGGATCTGCTGGTTTGGCTAATAAAATGATCTATCCAAATGGTGGCTATAATGCATTTAGCGGTCAGTTCATCAATATCAACAATAGTGTTCCACTCACAATAGAAACTGCAAGATTGTATATTGCGAATGCGGGCACAATTACTTTTACAGTTGCAAATTTTTCTGGTTGGTCTGATGCTTCACATACAAGTTATAATTATATACCGCTCAATAGTGTTGACGTAGTTGTATACCCTACAACACCGAACCCAACACCTGCAAATGCAGATGGAACTACTTCTGTAGGTAATAGTGCAACAGATACAGGTGCCGTGTATTATTTAAATCTTCAAATTCCAACATCAGGTGATCATATCATTATTATAGATTGTCAGAATGGTGCTTCTATTTTTAGAAATAGCAGTATCACTAATAATCCTTATCCTATTGGTCTGACCAATTTGTTTACCGTCACTGGAAATAGTGCAGCAACCGTTGCAAATCCCAACCAGTATCAGAGCTATTATTATTGGTTATATGATATGCGATTTAATACAGGTGATTGTGTAAGCGATCAAACTGCTGTTGTTGCTACAACTGTTCCAACTCCTGTGATCACGCAGGTGGCAGATTCTTTAACGAGCAATATTGCAAACGGGAATCAGTGGTGGTTTAATGATACATTGGCTTTGACAGGTGCCACTCTAAATCATTTTAAACCTACTAAATCAGGTTCTTATAAATCAGTGGTTACAGACGCAAGCGGTTGTATCAAAACCTCTAATTCAATCAACTATGTAGTAACTGCATTGAATGATGTTTTGGTAGACGAAATCAAACTAACCACATCCCCTAATCCATCAAAAGGCTTGGTGAATATTAGTTTTGAAATGGCCGTTAAAAAAGATCTGACACTTGAAATATTCAATATATCCGGAAAAAAAGTTTATCAAGAAGCGTATCCTGGATTTATTGGCAACTATAATAAAACACTCAATCTAAGTGCATATGGTTCTGATATGTATGTGCTCAAGATTAGACATAATAGCAAAACCTATACAAAGAAAATTTTGATAGAGCGATAAGGTTTTCAAAAACATTTCAAAGGCAACCAATTAGGTTGCCTTTTTTGTTTATAAGAGATGCTATATCTTAGAGAACTAATCATTTCACTAAATGAAAAAAAAGATACTTCTTACTGTTGTTGTTATAGGGATCATTTTTGCTGGCTGGCATTGGAATAAAGAATCTAAAGAGCATAAAAACAAGTTTGGCATGGAGGATGCTGAAGAAGAAGAGGAAGAGAATCCTGCTAAAAGAGCAGAAATGAATGCGGCCCGTTTTCAGTATGAATATGATATGCTGAAAGACCCTAAAACAGGAAAGATCCCCGAGGGTATTTACAAAGCTGAAATGGAACAGGCAATGCGTATGCCTCTTGCAGGATCGGGCAGAACAAGCGTTGGCGCAAATGGAATAATTCGCACAGGGTATGGTGTAAATGGACCTACTACCAATACTTATATAGCAGCCGGACCAACCAATGTTTCTGGCAGAACACGTGCACTAGCTTTTGATAAAAGATTTAATGGCACCACCAACAAAGTGATCTTATCTGGATGTGTAAGTGGCGGAATTATGCGATCAACAGATGGTGGGGCAAATTGGACCCTAGTTACTCCAGATAAACAAGTGCATAATATTACTTGTTTTGCGCAGGATCCAAGAGCGGGAAAAGAAGATACATGGTACGCAGGAACAGGTGAATCTCTGGGCAATTCAGCAGGTGGGGGTGCAGGTGCCGGTGCGTTTTATTTGGGTAATGGCATTTTTAAATCAACCGATAATGGCGCTAGTTGGACTGCATTAACAAGTACCCAAAATGGAAGCCTATTCACCTTTGATAATTTATTTGATTTAGTGAATCGAATTGTGGTAAACCCAATTAACGGTGATGTGTATGTTGCCGCTGTGAGCGTGATCTATCGTTCTACTAATGGCGGTACAAGTTGGACGGCTGTAAAACAAAGTAGCACTTTGGGAAATAATGTAACTGGAAATACCGATGTAGCTATCACCAAAGATGGAAGTAAAATTTATTGTGCATTTCACTTAAAGACTGTAGATAGAGGCGTATGGCAATCTACAACTGGTGATGCCGGATCTTGGACCTCAATTGGGGGCAGTGCAACTGGTAATCCTGCAGGCTGGCAAGTAAATACAAGTACCAGCACAAGTGTGACTTGGGGAAGAATTTTATTGCAATTAGCCCCATCAAACGATAATATTTTGTACGTGATGTATGAAAATGGACAAAGTCAGGCTAGCCCCAGTTTTTTACCAGAAGCAGATCTCTTCAAAGCAGATTTTACAAATGGCACTCCAGTTTGGACCAATCTTTCTAGTAATATGCCGGATATGCCCGGTAATAATAAAACAGGATCAGATCCGCTAACACTTCAGGGTGGTTACAATATGTTATTGACCGTAAAACCAGATGATCCAGATATGGTATTTGTAGGTGGTACGAATTTATATAGATCAACCAATGGTTTCAGTTCCTCATCTACTACTGCATGGATCGGTGGTTATAGCACAGATTTTTCTACCAATATGTATGCGAATAGTCACCCTGATATGCACACCCTTGTTTTCGACCCAAGTAATTCCAAGAGGGCATTTGTAGGCAATGATGGGGGAATTCAAATTTGCAATGATATTACTGCGCCAACAGTTAATTGGACGATGATCACGAATTATCAAACCCTACAATATTATTCTGTTGCACTTGATCCTGAAATAGGGAAATTAAATTTTGAAGGTGGCGCGCAAGATAATGGCACATGGTATCGGGATGCTAGTTTTTATTTTGGCAGTAGAACAAACGTCAATGATTATGTAAATCTCTTTGGGGGCGATGGGGTTGCAGTTGATATTGCAAAGATCAATGCTGGCAAACAGCTCACTTATTTTGGTGTGCAATCAGGAACCATCATCCGCGACGAATTAATCAATAATGCAAGTTATCCAGGGGCACTAATCAGACCTAAGATCGTAGACATGAACTCGAATGGCTCAGGTGGATATGGTGATTTCATTACCAATTATAAATTGAGTAATGCAAATACAGAAATCTTGTTTTATGCGAATTATCATAAACTGTTTAGAACAACATCGGCAAGTACCGTGGATAGTAGTAAGTGGACACGCATGACGGGTGTTGAAAACGCAGTAAATATTGTTGGAGACAATTCCATTTCTATTCGTGCCATGGATTTTTCATGGGGCAGTTATTTAACAACGCATGCCATGTACTTTGGAACAAATGCAGGTAAAATTTATCGATTAGATGATTATGCCAATGCAAGTGCAACCGCAGTTCCAGCAGATATTACACCAATAGGCATATCTGGAAATCTGGCTGACATTGCTGTAAACCCGAACGATGATAATGAGATCATGGCCGTGGTTTCGAATTATGGGGTTACTTCTATTTGGTGGACCTACAACGCCAAATCTGCAACACCAAGTTGGTCTAATGCAGAAGGAGATCTCACATTGCCTTCCATTCGTTCCTGTGCTATTGTTCCAAAAAAAGATGCTAGTAATAATCCGTACACAGAATATTATGTAGGAACATCTGTAGGATTATATTCCACGCAAAATATTGGGAAAACACTGGGAGCCACTCCTGCAGGTAGTATCATCTGGTCGCGAGAGGGTGCATCAGTCTTGAATTATGCAGTAGTGTCATCATTAGATTATCGTCCGGAAGATAATACACTACTAATTGGCACCCATGGAAACGGTATGTTTTATACTGTTATAGGTGCACCGAATTATACACCTAATCTAACAACCGCAGTAGCTCCGGCAATCGTGAATGATGCGCATTTTGTACGAATATTTCCAACTGTAAGTACAGGACTGTATCAATATAAAGCAGGAACTATCACTGGCATTAAGTCGATCAATATTCGCGTAATGAATCTGTTGGGACAAGCTGTATATCAAACTCAAGCGGGTTATGGAGATGGACAAATTCCTTTGAATCGCTTGCCAGCAGGCAGTTATATGGTGCAGATCATTAGCGATAACAGAAAATACCAAACCAATCAACAAATTATCAAACAATAAAACAACAGCATGAAACAAGTAGTATTATGCATTGTAATGGCTCTAAGTATCCATTCAGTGATTGCACAGAAAACTTCGCCTTCATTAAGACTAAAAGCCTATCAGCGTAGTTATATTTCAGGTGTTGCCCCTACTCCTGTTGTTGAAATTGGTGGAAAGGAAACAAGCACAATTCCAGCATCGCAAGAGCCTACTTACTATATTTATTTATTGGCTAATAAAGTACCCTATCTAAAAATAGAAAGGGTTTGGATCAAAAATCAACTCTATCTCGCAACAATTGCCAAGGTTAATCAGAAGCCAGTAGTATTGGATAATGGCAAAAGAAAGGACACTTTAGTAAAGTATACAGATGAAATGGTTTGGCAGGTGAAGATCACCGGTAAGGATCATACAGGGATCACTCCTAAAAAAGATATCGAAGATCAGGTGAAAGCAAATGAGCTGGTGCTTCGATTGGTAGATCAAAATGACCATGTTTTCACAAGAACAGCAAAACAGATCACAGTTCTTGAAGCAGAAAAAGGGCAATAATTCAATATTTAAACTTCGATTTTTTCTCGGGTATAAAGTAGTTGAATTATCTTTATTGCCTAAACGACGATTGTATGATAGAACCATGGCGCAACGGAAAAGTTATCAGAATTGAAAACGAAACTCCATCAACCAGAAGATTCTGGATTGAGATCCCCGAGATTTCAAATTTTGAATTTGAATCGGGACAATTTGTAACACTAGATTTACCCATTCACGAACAGAAAAACAAACGCTGGCGTAGTTATTCGATCGCATCGGCACCTAATGGTACCAATGTGTTTGAGCTAGTGATCGTATTGTTGGAAGGCGGTTTGGGAACAACCTATTTGTTCAACAAAGTCACTGTTGGAACCGAGATCCTTTTAAGAGGACCACAGGGTAAATTCACTATGCCTAATCCATTGGATAAAGATCTGTTCTTGATCTGTACAGGTACTGGAATTGCACCTTTCCGTTCCATGCTTACACACATTCACAATACAGGAATTGAGCACAAAAATGTGCACCTGGTATTTGGATGCCGTCATTTTGAAGACGGGTTGTACATCAAAGAATTGAAAGAATTAGAAGCGAATAGCAATAATATATTTTTCCACCCTTGTTATTCAAGAGAGGCTGAAGTACCTGCTGGAACTTACAAAGGCTACGTTCATCCTGTTTATGAAGCTTTATGTGATCATGGTAAAACTCCCGCAAACTTTTATTTATGCGGTTGGAAGAGCATGGTTGATGAAGCAAAACAAAGAATTCTGGCAATGGGATACGATAAAAAAGCGATCCATCTAGAATTGTACGGTTAATACTGACCGGTTCCTAACATTACTAATGTACAAGCCTCCAAAGGCTCAATACCATTGGCTTTTGCTAATTGATACAGGTCCTCGTTTTCTGTTCCCGGATTAAAAATGAGGCGTTTGGGATGCAGTAACATGATATAATCAGCATAATTTTTTTGCAATTCAGGGTTGATATATAATGTTACTGTATCTATATCTTGCTCTTCCTTTTTTTCTGTGATGATTTTGGTATCACCGATCATTCCCGACTTATTACCCAATGCCACTACAGGATGTCCATACTTTTTCAGTTTTTCAACTGCCAAATAACTATACCTAGCAGGGTTTTCAGAAGCTCCAATTACGAGCGTTTTTTTTGAATTAGACATGTAGTACTGTTTAGTATTCAAAGAAAAGTGATAATCATGTGCAAAAAAAATAGTAGTAGAAAATAAAATCGTATTGTTTATAAAAATATATTTTCTAACTTTCGTAATAAATTATTAATCCATCACTCAAACTGATACCATCATGGCAAAAGCAAGTAAAAAAAAGGTAGCAAAAAAAGCAGCTCCTGCTAAGAAAGTCGCTCCTAAAAAAGCAGCACCAGCAAAAAAAGCAGCAGCTAAAAAAGTTGTGAAAAAAGCAGCAAAAAAAGCAGTAGCTAAAAAAGTTGTAAAAAAAGCAGCGAAAAAAGCAGTAGCTAAAAAAGTTGTAAAAAAAGCAGCAGTTAAAAAAGCAGTTAAAAAAGCCGTAGCTAAAAAAGTTGTAAAAAAAGCAGCAAAAAAAGCAGTAGTTAAAGCTGTTGCTAAAAAGGTTGTAAAAAAAGCAGCAAAAAAAGCAGTGGTTAAAGCTGTAGCTAAAAAAGTGGTTGCAAAACCAGTAGCAAAAAAAGTTGCTCCTAAAAAGAAAAAAGCTGTTAAAAAAGTAAAAGCTGTTGTGGCTCCAGTTGTAGCACCAGTTGCAGCTCCTGCTGAAATTCCTTTCACAGAAGCTCCTGCAACACCAGCTGCAGAATAAGCTAGCCTTACTATATAATCATACTCCTGCTTTGTTCATAATGAATGATGCAGGAGTTTTTATTTATAAAAACTTTGCCGGTATCATCTTAAAAAATATTTCATATGCGTTTGATTAGTTTTTTTATTGCATGTTTATGTACTGTGTTTTCTTTTGCTCAATCCAACTCAAAGATGGCTGAGAAAACAAAAAACATGCAAAAGTTTGAAGGCTATTTTAATTTCTGGTGGGATGCCAATGCTGGAAAAATATGGTTGCAGATCGACAAGTTTGACACTGAATTTTTATATGTGAATTCACTTCCTGCCGGACTTGGCTCAAATGATATTGGATTAGACCGAGGCCTGATCGGCAACTCGCGGATCGTTTATTTTAACCGGGTTGGAAAAAAGGTTTTAATGGTACAACCCAATTATGAATACCGCGCAGTTACAGAAAATACCAATGAACAGCGGGCAGTTCGACAATCTTTTGCACAATCCATCATTGGAAATTTTGTGGTGGAGGAAGAAGAGGGCGGCAAAGTTTTGGTAGATGCCACCAATTTTTTTCTACGTGATGCACAAGGTGTGGCAGATAGGATCCGAAATATGAAACAGGGCTCTTATACTTTTAATGAAGCACGTTCGGCCATCTACCTTGCCGGAACCAAAAATTTTCCACTCAATAGCGAATTTGAAGCTACCATCAGTTTTACAGGTGGTGCTGATGCTGGAAGGTTTGTAAATACCGTTACACCATCCCCTGAAGCCATTACCTTACGCATGCACCATTCTTTTGTGCAATTGCCCGATAACCAATACCATCCCCGTAAATATGATATCCGCAGTGGGTATTTTGGGATCTCTTATTTTGACTATAGTAGTCCGTTTACAGAGCCAATCGAACAAATGTATATCTCCCGTCATCGCCTGCAAAAGAAAGACCCTTCTGCTGCTATGAGCGAACCCATTAAACCAATCATTTACTATGTTGATAATGGTACGCCAGAACCCATCAGATCTGCTTTATTAGATGGTGCTAAATGGTGGAACCAGGCCTATGAAGCAGCTGGTTTTAAAAATGCTTTTATTGTAAAAGTATTGCCAGATTCGGCCGACCCAATGGACATTCGCTATAACCTGATCAACTGGGTTCATCGTTCTACTCGCGGATGGAGTTATGGCGCATCCATTACAGATCCAAGAACGGGTGAAATTATTAAAGGACAGGTTACACTTGGGTCCCTTCGCATCCGCCAGGACTATCTCATTTTTACAGGACTCTTATCGCCTTTTGAAACTGGCAAACCAGTTCCAGAAACGATGAAACTAGCAGCACTGCAGCGTTTGCGCCAGTTAGCAGCACATGAAGTGGGACATACTTTAGGCCTTCAACACAACTATGCATCCAGTTTTAATAATCGCGCTTCGGTGATGGATTATCCGCATCCAAATGTGTTGTTGAATAGCAAGGGTCAGATCGATTTTTCTGAAGTTTATACCAACGAAATTGGCGCATGGGATAAACGTGCGATCCAATATGGTTATTCAGATTTTGCACCTGGCACCAATGAGCAGGTTGCTTTGAATAATTTATTAGAAGAAAATAATAAGATGGGATTGCTCTTTATTGCAGATGCCGATGCACGTGCAGCAGGTGGATTACATCCTTATGCGCACTTATGGGATAACGGTACTGATGCCGCAGATGCATTGAAACAAATGCTTTCAGTTCGTAAAGTTGCCCTAGAGCATTTCTCTGCAGATGCAATTGCAACCAACACACCATTTGCAAAGTTGGAAGATGTACTGGTACCCGTTTATAATTATCATCGTTATCAATTAGAAGCTGATTGCAAATTAATTGGCGGTATGAACTATAGCTATAATGTAAAAGGTGATGCACAAGTAAAGCCAACCATTTTATCGAAAGAAGTTCAAACCAAAGCTTTGAATGCAGCACTCGATTGTTTAAGTCCGGATATATTAACGCTTTCCGACAGAATCATACAAATGATCCCTCCTCGTCCGCCGATGTATTACGGTGTAGGAGAATTATTTGAAAAAAGAACCGGCATGAGTTTCGATGCATTGGCGGCTGCCGAAGCTTTAGCAAACTATGAACTGGCATTTTTATTCAATACAGAAAGAGCCAATCGCTTAGTACAATTCAAAGCTGCAGCAGGTACACCAGGTTTTGATGATGTAGTGGATGCCATTATTCAGAAAACCTGGAAAGCCCCAGTAGAAAAGGGTTTGAAGCAGGAAGTGTCTTTACAAACACAACAAATGGTGTTGAGTTGGTTGATCTCAGTGAGTTTAAACGACAATGCCAACTACCAAGTAAAATCGATCTGCTTTGATCGCTTACAATCGCTAAAACAATACGCCACAGATAAAGCAAAATCAAATCCAGCATTGAAAGCGCATTACAGCTATGCGGTGGAAAGGATCAATAAACCAAAAGACATTATTGCTCCACAAGCAAAAACCATCGCACCCGGCGCGCCTATTGGATGCGAGGAGTTTTAGTGAAGAATGGAGGAAGAAGTGAAGAGTGAAGAGATAAGAGTGAAGAGTGGTTTGGGAGCGTTGAGTTTGAAAGTTTTTATTGATACATTTAGGCCTAAGTAAAACTTAGGCTTTTTTGTTGTCTTATATCCCTTAGTCTTGCTAAAAGAAAAACCCGAGGGTATGCCTCGGGTTAAAATTATTTTGATTTTAAAAGTCACTCTTATCTTTAAAACTTCCTCTTCACTCTTCACTCTTATCTCTTCACTCTTCACTAAAACAATTCTAGAGAATATTTATACTAACATACGCAAAGGCTATTCTAGTAAGCTCTTCAAGGTTTGCAAGAAAGCCGATCCCGTTGCCCCATCC
>CAIYAG010000122.1 GCA_903924075.1 uncultured Bacteroidota bacterium
GGCTATCTAAATAGCGGCCCTTTTTAAAATAAAAACGATTGTATGAGCCAGATTCAAGGTAAGATAGCATTGATAACAGGTGGTGCATCCGGTATTGGGAAATTGATGGGGAAGGAGTTGTTATTGAAGGGACTTGCAAAGCTCATTATTTGGGACGTCAATGAAGATCTGATGAAATCAACAATTGACGAATTCAGGGCAGAAGGATTTGATGTAGATGCTTACAATGTAAATGTGATGGATACTCAATCTGTCATTGCAACTGCTAAATTGCTAAAAGAAGCCAACACAACTATTGATCTTCTGATCAATAATGCCGGAATTGTTGTTGGAAAGTATTTCCTAGATCATACACATGCTGATATTGACCGAACAATGGGTATTAATAGCAGTGCATTGATGCATATTACCACTGAGTTTTTACCTAGTATGGTACAAAGGAAAGTGGGCCATATAGTAAATATTGCATCGGCTGCTGGAATGGTAAGTAATCCTAAAATGAGTGTGTATGTGGCGAGTAAATTTTCGGTAGTAGGGTGGAGCGACTCTTTGTTATTGGAAATGAAACAAGCAAAGACCAATGTACAGATAACAACAGTTACCCCATTTTATATTAGTACAGGTATGTTCGATGGCGTTAAAAGCAATATTGTTCCTATCGTGAGGCCTGAAGTAGCTGTAAAAAAGATCATAAGAGGAATAGAAAAAGATCTTCGCTTTGTGCGTATGCCAGGGATCATATATTGGGTACCTTTTTTCAAAGGCATTTTGCCTGCTTCTATTTTTGATATTGTTATTGGTAATTGGTTTGGAATGCACAGATCAATGGATGAGTTTAAAGGAAGGTCAAATTAAATAGTAAGCAGACTAGCTACAGATGAATGTTTCCAGCACTAGTAACAATTTTATTTAACTTTATTAAAATCAAAGTTTATGAAAAGAGCGATAATATTTCTATTGGTTTTATGTAGCAGTTTGACTGGCGTGATCGCACAATGCAAAATTAGTCAGGATAAATTCCCAGACGGTACCATGTATCAACAAACTGAGAAAAGTTTGATGTACCAAACATCTAAGAAAAAAATCGTTGAGCGACTAAGCACAGATGAAGAAAACTATTTCATATCCATTTCTCCTAGTCCATTTTTGCCCAAACCTGCAGGCGAGAAACAAAAGAAGGATCTGATCGCTTTTTTGAGTAATGGCAAATCCTATAAATTAGCACATTTTGATAGTCGGTACCTTGATAAGGATAGTAGCTTTCAAATGCTCTTCCTTTTCGATAAAAAAGACATCGCTGACTTTCAGAAATACGATATTAAGAGGATAGTATTAAATGATGGAACGGCAGTAGACGCTACCTATACATTGGTTTTACATCCAGATGCAGTTAAAAAACAGTTTGCCTGTTTTATGAAAAAAACGGAGCACTAATCTCCATTTTCTATAGGCTGTTTCTCTTTTTTCTTATCCTTCATTTTTTTAAAGAGGTCAGAGAACGCAAAGTTGATTTGATAAGCATTATAGATCTGAGTACCACTGCTCCTTGGTAGAATTTCATTGGTATAAACTAATTCAATTTGAGTGTCGTCTGTAATGGAATACCCTAAACCTAGTGTTGCTCTATTCCTATCAAAAAATTCTTTTCCTGTTATTGCAGCATTCGTTTTAAAAAATAATTCATCAGCTCCAAATCCGTAATATATTCCTTTCCGAATTACTTTACCATTGATTGGTTTAGTATACTTGAGCTGCGTACGAATCCGATAATAAGCTTCAAAGGTATTTGCTTCATTTTGGATCCTTCGGTCTTCTAACCGAAGTCTTGTTAATAACGTGTATCCGATTTTATGAAAATAGTAGGTTCCTTGAATAGCATAGCGGATCTCTTTGTTTTTTGCCTGTTCAATATCAGGGATCTCAACATTTCCAAATAATGCCAGAAAATAGGAGAGCTTCCATCTTGAACTGGCATAATAATGTGCCCAACCTCTCAAATAAAATTGAGAAGCTTTTGCAAACATGCTATTATTGGTAGGAGGAGTGCTAGTATAAGATTGACCAATATTAAACTCAAGGGTCCACTTTTTGCCAATAGATTCGGCATCTGCAAATTCGTTCGAAAATTGGTTAAAATGGGTGGTTTGTGCTTTTAAGGAGTAGGAACAAATGACACTACTCAAAAGAAAAATATACAATAAAAGAGAGTAGTATTTTGGCATGAATAATTTGATTGGTCTATCTGCTAGGACGATTGCTTGGATTAAAATTAATTAATAAATATTGGTTGAAAATTGATTTATTTTCTGCAAAAAGAGTACTAATTAAGACAGACTTATAAGTATAATTCGTAAATTGTCAATGATTTCAAGCGCTTTCTTATAAATTAACAGCGTATGCCCAAAACTTATGCCAACTTTTATGACCAATTTCAGAAATTTGGATTTCTATTACAAGAAACGCTTTTATACAAATTAAGTCATAGGGATAAAATAAAGATTCTCTTTTCGAAAGCACCTGTTCAGGAGGAAAACTTAAGAAAAGGATTACGATATACAAAAAACATTGAACTTGAGTTCAATGAGTTCACAGATGAACGGATTAGCAATGCTGATTTAGTAATTCCGCTTACAATCCCAGACCTAAAGAGGTTAACCGAAGTGCCTCATTTATTAAAAAGCAGTAAAATTCCTATTCCAACTTTAGAGTCTATCAATATCTGTGATGACAAATATTTGTTTTATCAAACATTGCAATCCAGAGGTTTTGAAACTTATTTACCTAAAATAGCAACCAACTTACCTTATCCTTATATTTTAAAAAAGAAAGTAACAGAAAGGGGCGTTGATAATTATATCATTCCAAATCCGGAAATAGAACAGAAGTATAAAGACTTTATTAATAGCTCAGAATATTTTTGTCAGGAATTGGTATTTGGGAAAAAAGAATACGCAACCCATATTCTTTTTAGGGATAAAAAAATAGTTGCTTCTTTAAATGTCGAATATATTTTTGGGAGTGATTTTCCAATCAAAGGTCAGGATGAAATTGTTGGAAGGCGGATCGTTGCATCCCCTTATGATGATATTTTCGCAGAAATTCTTATCGCTATAGGGTTTGAAGGCATTTGTTGTTTCAACTACAAGGAGATTGACCGGAAACCGCTCCTTATAGAAATCAATCCTCGCTTTGGCGCCAGCTTAAGCTTATATTTTATCAGTTTTTTGAGAAAGCTTTAGATGTAATAAATCAGCTTTCCCCAAAATGAGCAAAAAGATCAGAGGTAATTATTTTCATTAATTACAAACGGCTAAACCAATAAATCCAAAGTAGTTGGTATATTTTTTACATTAATGTATCAATAGGTTTGTTCTAGCATTAAGTAATTTTTGTCAATAGCAGTTTTTAATCCGTACCCCAATGGAATGCCCCTCAGTTATGAGGGGCTTTTTTTATCAGAACCTGTGAATCGCGTAACAAATGGCAAATCAAGTGTAATGCTTCACAGAATTTATAGGTGGACATTTATTCCATCAAAAACACATTGGTTAATAAAAAAACAGTTGCTATCATAGTAGCACATCCAGATGATGAAACATTGTGGGCTGGCGGACTTATTTTGAACAACCCTAACTGGGATTGTTTTATTGTTTGTCTTAGTCGGAAGTATGATCAAGACCGTGCTCCCAGATTCTACGATACATTAAAAATACTATTAGCTAAAGGGGTAATGGGAGATTTAGATGATGGGCCCGATCAACATCCTCTAGAAGAAACAGTTGTAGAGCAATTGATTTTGACATTATTGCCGCATCAACATTTCGATTTAATTATTACGCATAATCCAAAAGGAGAATACACCAAACATCTACGCCACGAAGAAACGAGTAAAGCAGTAATTAAATTATGGCATCAAGCAAAGATCAATACTTCTGAGCTCTGGGTTTTTGCATATGAGGATGGGAATAAATCCTATTATCCAAGGGCCGCTCAAAATGCTACTTCTTATTTTATTCTTTCAAATGAAGTATGGCAAAAAAAATATAGCATAATCACAGATACCTATGGCTTCAGTAAGGATAGTTGGGAAGCAAAAACTACTCCTAAAAAAGAAGCGTTCATAGAATTACAATTCAATAAATAATAAATAAAGGAGAAATTTTAAAATGAAAGTATTGGTATTATATGATTATCCACCATCACCCGGTGGACTAGCAACGCAAGGAGATCTTTTATACAAAGGACTCCTGGATCTGGGCGTTGATGTGCATGCAGTGCACTTTGAATCAGCTCAAGAAAAAGAATGGTATTATAAATGGTTTAAGCCTGATGTAGTTGTGGGTGTTGGTTATTGGGGACATACACCACAATTAGTACTGCATCCTCAGAGATTTGGTATACAGCCAGTTCCATGGTTAGTGGCAGATGGTTATATCGCAAATTATCAGGAAGTATTGAATGCATTGCCATTGATCTTGGTTACATCCAATTGGGTAAAAGAAATGTATGTGAGAGACGGCATCAAAGCTGATAATATTGAAGTGTTACCAGTGGGATGCGATACAGATACTTTTATACCATTTCAAAAAGATGATCCGAAAATCATAGCTGTACGGGAATCACTCGGTATATCTCCAGATCAATTAATGATCCTCACAGTTGGAGGTGATGCAGCATCAAAAGGAGCTCAGGAAGTGATGCAGGCACTTGCAATTTTAGATGGTAAAGCAACCAATTGGAAATACGTCTGTAAAGTGTGGCCACAACCAAGAACGAAACTGCAAAATCTGGTAGATCTGCAAATGGCTGTTGATCTGGGCATTGATAAAAATGTGAGTTATGAAACAAATACGATCTCTAGAAATTTTATGCCCTATTTGATTGGTGCATGTGATATCTATGCGGCGCCTTCCAGATTGGAAGGTTTTGGAATGCCACAAGTAGAAGCGGGTGCATGTGGTAAACCCGTAGTTAGCATTAAAGCTATGGGCATGTTAGATACATTGGTGGATGGGGAAACTGCTTTTTTGGCCAGTGTCGCAAAAAAAATTGTAGTGAACGAAGTGATGCTTGGAGGAGAATCTGGATTTGAAGAAAAACATGTAGTGGTTTTTAATGAGCCGCGCACGGTAGATTATCGTGCCAATGTGCAAGATATAGCGCAATCTCTTTTGACTTTAATGGACAATCCCATCTTAAGAAAAAGAATGGGTGAAGCAGGAAGAGAACGTGTCGTGAAAAACTTTGATTATCGCATAGTTGCCAAAAAATTTGTGCAGATCATGCAAGACAAATTAGGCATCCATTAATTTAAAAAATAAGGGTCATGCAAACTTTAAATTGGGAAGAAATTGAAGAGGCAAAAAAAGCTGCATTAGAAGTGTTATTGCATAATAATCATGGATCACACGGATTGCCTCGTACAGCTGGATGGGGTTATCCCGAGCCATACACCAGAGACCTGATGTTTTCAATTTTAGGCATCTGTGTTTCTGGAAATCAAAAATTGATTGCAAGCGTTCGAAATGTGCTGGAAACACTTGCAGAAAATCAAACAAAACGCGGACATATTCCTTCGCTAGTGAATGACAAAGAAGACCTTGGTGCAAGTGATACTACGCCTTTATTTTTAATGGGTGTAGGGATTTATAGAAAAGTATCAGGTGAATCAGACTTTCTCAAAGAAGCAGTGAATAAAGCATTGGTTTGGATGGAATATCAAAGTCCCTCAGATAGATATCTGGTTGCACAGCTTCCCACGAGTGACTGGCGCGATGAACAATGGGTTTTAGGATACGGACTATTTGTAAATACAATTACCTACAGTTATTTAAGACTGCTCAATCAAAACGAAAGAGCAGATAAGATCCATCGTGAAATGAGCAAGTTTACGATCACTGCTGAGTCAACGCATAATCATGTGCATGAAGGTCTTACCGTAAAGCATAAACCTTATTATGCTTTATGGTCGTATAAAATTTATAGTAGTGAACGGTTTGATCTGCTTGGGAATAGTATGGCAATCCTTTCTGGTATTGCATCTCATACAAGAGCCAATGATATGATCTCTTGGATCGAAGCTGAATGTAAGTCAATGAAGGAATCTGGAGATTTAACAGTAGATCTGCCTCCTAATTTTTTTCCGTATATCCAACCAGAAGATCCCGATTGGTTACCGCGATATACTTTATATAATAATCCTGGCGACTATCACAATGGCGGCATCTGGCCGTTTATCTGTGGCTTTTATATTGCTGCTTTAGTTGCTGCAAAAAAATATGCATTAGCGAAAGAAAAACTCTTTGCTTTAACTGAACTCATTAAGAAAGCCAATGCCAAACAAATTGATTTTGGGTTTAATGAATGGATCAAGGCGCAGGATGGAAAGCCCATGGGACAAGACTGGCAGACATGGAGTGCCGCATTGTATTTATATGCTGCAAAATGTGTGGAAGAGGAGCGGACGCCTTTTTTTGAAGAGATGAGGGAATTGTAAATGCTCATCGGAAAATATATTTTTTTTCTAATTCCGCGATGTAAAAAAATAGAAAGCCTATTATGCATTAAGCAATTACTGTTGCAATCCTTTCATTCAATTTAATATTATCTGAATGAAGCCCTGGAGTTTGTCCATGCAAATCAAATTCAAGTTTTACTTGTGGGCCAAAGATCAGGCAATGTGTGGAGCCCCCAAAGTGAAACATTCCCAACTGATCTCCTTTTGTAACATGCTGTCCTTCTAGAACAGTGATCTCGCAACTAGATACTTCCACCATTCCTACCGGCATAAAACAACACAAACCAATGGCGGCATTATCTGCTTGTATAAAAATCAAAGCCCTAGTTGCCAATGAAGTGATGTATGCTTGAGACTCATCTGGTCCGGCAGGATCAAAGCCTTCTGCAGGAGTTTCAGAATAATAAGTACCATCAATCGTATAGGCCTTAATGATTTTACCACTTATCGGACTATGCCATCGATGATAACTAAGTGCGCTTAAAAATGCTTGATAAATGGTACCTCCTACAAACTTTTCATGCAAAGGATCTCCTGCCATCATATGAACTAATGAATAGGGTTGGGTCTTGATCCAAAACTTATCACTTAATTGAACGTTTTGAGCAATACGATAGGGCGCAGATTCGCAGGCGTTAATGATCACTGCGTCATTTTCAGGTTCTGCTACTGGGCGCTTCCCGGCTTTGAATGCTCTTGTAAAAAAATCATCCCATGATTTAAATCCGTGAAAAGGTTGAGATGGATCGCAGATAAAATCATCTTCAAAATTGGGCATCAGTTCTTTGGCTTCTTTACCGAACCATCCAGTTTTCGGGTCTGTATTTAAAACAGATCTAGAATCTTCAGAGCAGAGAAATTTTGCCCATTCGTTCAGTATTTTTTTTAATTGCTGATTTACTTTATCATTCAAAAAAGCGGAGTGACCGGCCTTGGTTCCCATTGGCCAATCCAAGATGGCATTGATTGGCACACCCACTAATTCACTTTTATTAAATTCCGGGGATGTGGTAATGATTCGATTAATCAGGTAAATCATTACAAGATAACTTTTCACTTGTGGTTTTCCTAAGGGGTCTCTGTTAAATATAGGCTTATGAGGAATCTGAGAAAACATCAGGTGAAATAGCATGAAAAGTTCCGCATCATTTTCAATCAGATCTTTGAATTCCTGTACAACTGGTAGCAATGGAGTTGTTTTCTTTTCAACATCTTTTATTAAATCTGATAGCCATTTGTTTAATATGACTTGATCGGAATGGAGCCATTTGCCTACACGAAATGGAATAGGCTTCTGTATTTCAATGCTTGTTCCCATATTAATGAAATTACTATGGAAGCTAAGAGATATTGAGCAGCAATGGTGATTTTTTGAAAGAATATTTAGTTGTTAGACTCCATAGATTCATCAGCACTAGGGAATCCGCCAGATTTTATTTGAATTAAAATACGCTTAATGGTAAAATCATTTAATAGTTGGGATACAATTTCAACTTGTTTAGGATTGAATTCTTCGGATTTCATTTTTTGTGTAAATTGATCAATTGCAATATTTTTTTCCATTCCCAATAAGATATTTATTACTGCTTCTTGAAAGTATATGTTTA
>CAIYAG010000123.1 GCA_903924075.1 uncultured Bacteroidota bacterium
AATAATGGCAGTTTTGCAAGGAATGGAGTTATCAACAGGGGTAAAAAAGGGGAAAAAGGGTTGAAAATTTTAAATATGATTAAAATTAGTTTATCATTAAAGTTTCAATAGAATGGATAAATTACAATTAATGAATGAGTTGCATCATTCAACGTATGCAATAATACAGCCATCGCCCATTCATGGGATCGGCGTGTTCGCGATCAGGGATATTCCCAAAGGGACCAAGGACATATTCTCGAAAGAATCTGGAGAATGGATCAAAGTAAGCCGGTCTGAAGTAGATGCACTACCCGCTCATTCTAAGAACCTGGTTGAAACACATTGCCTCTTCGATGAGGATCATTATTACCTGCCCGACTATGGTTTTAAGAAACTCGACATCGTCATTTTCTTAAATCACGCCGATCAGCCCAATATAATCTCAGTAAACGATGGGGTTTATTTTGAAGCAACCAGGGATATCGCCTGCGGCGAAGAATTACTGATTGATTATGGAACCATCGTTGATTCGGATGAATAATTTAAAATAACTATCATGAAATCAATTAATTACAAAGGTTTGTTGATTATTTTAATTAGTAGTTTAGCCCTACTTAATCTAGTGATTGCGCAAATTCCGAAAGACTATAAGGGCAAGCCATTTAAGGATAAGTACTATAAAGCTGGTGCACAGCAAGTCCCGGGACGAGTGGAATTGGCTTATTATGATCTGGGTGGTGAGGGTGTGGCTTACCATGATTCCACTCCTGAGAACCTGGGGTCGAAGCTCAATCACGAAGTGCATGAATATGGGAGCCACTGGCGCCCAGGTGTTCCGGCATACATTGCCTTCTTCAGGGAAAATGAAGGGGTGGATATTTCCTACACGAAAGACTGGGCCGATTTCAATCATCCCAATAAAGTAGATCCCAAAGTAAACCAATTATATATCGGCTGGCAATCAGACGGAGAGTGGACCAACTACACCATTCAAGTGAACAAGCCGGGCAAGTACCGGATCATTACCGTGTATGGTTATCAAGACAACCATTCTGAACTCTGGTTAAATGGAGTCAAAGCTTGCAGTTTGGTCTTACCTGAAAATACCGGTAGCTATCATAACTGGACGCAAGCTACTGTGGGGGAAATTGTTTTTCCTAAGGCAGGCAAAAACTTACTCACTCTGAAATACAATAGGGGGTCCAACCTGGCGTATTTAGATTTCCTCTTGGTTGAACCCGCTAAAGACTAATATTATTCTGGAGCCACTTGTTTGGTGGTACTTCTATATAGGTAGGTATCGTAAATATGTCTGCGGGCAAAACGGCCTGGTGTTTCTGAATTGAGCAGTTTCACATAAATGGCTTTGGGTACTCCAAAGTATTCATAGATCACCCCATCAGAAAATGTGACCCTAAGGATCTCTGACTTGTATTCAAAATCGTCGATCGAAGCTTTTGAAGTTGTTTCCTCATAAGCGGCTTTTAATTGCTCCCTTGTTTCTGGAGCGATGCTCACCAGAAAATGATATGCCTCAATGATCTTCTTGCTTTTGTCTTCGGCTTCCAGTTTCTTTTCGTGGTTGTCGTGAAACTTGTCGGGATGCCAATCCTTCATCAATGTCCGATACATGGTTTTCAATTCCTGTAATGCGGCATTCTCTTCTACACCCATCAGTTTACGGTAACGTTCTATTCTTTTCATAACTCTTGCTTGTGATCTTACCCAGAGATTAGACCCGGGTAGGATTTTGAATAAGCGGCGAAACTATTGCTTTAAATCTGATTTCGGCATTCTTCTTTAATTTGCAGGATGATTTCATTGCAGCATCAAGGCATTTATCTCACACAAGCATCTGATAGTAATATCCTTATAGAATCTTTGCTCACTGGAAAGATTTTATTGGAGGGGCTTGATCTGCCATCCTTACAACCCGCCGTTTTCTCAGACCGCACCCTGAAGCTATTTCTGGAGGAAGAATTCTTACATGGAGGTGCTGCGGTAGAATCGGAGTACCGAAGGCCGCTCCACCATCTGTCGAGCGGGGAGCAAAAACGAGCGCTTTTAAACCAACTCATTTTTCAGAAGGCCGATTATTTTTTGCTGGATGAATTATACGACCATATCGATATAGCCGGTCAGGCTGCGATCTGCGAAACCGTTTGTTTGATTGCCCAGACCAAACCCGTGATCCAATTATTGCATCGCAGGAAAGACGCTTTGCCTTTTTTAAACCAGTGGTTCGTTTTTGATGAGAATCAGCTGATCAAATTTGAAAGTCAGGATTTATGGGATCAGTGGCTCAGCTCAAAAGAACGCAAGTCAAATCAATTGCCCTTGCCTCAGCCCATCAAACCCTATCCACCCTTGCAGGGAAATTTGGTGGAGATGAAAGGCGTTTCGGTTTCTTACGAGGAAAAGCCCATCGTTCAAAATATTGAATGGACCATCAAGCATGGAGAATTTTGGCAATTGGTGGGCCCGAATGGATCGGGCAAATCCACTTTGTTATCGCTGATCAGTGGAGATAATCCCAAGGGCTATGGTCAGGAACTGTATTTGTTCGGGCGCAAGAAAGGATCCGGCGAAACCGTTTGGGACATTAAAAAGAACATTGGCTATTTCAACTCTTCCATCATCCTGCATTTTAGCAGGCTCGATAGCATTGAGAAAATGATTGTCTCTGGTTTTAATGATTCGATTGGTTTGTACATTGTTCCTTCAGACCAGCAACTGCGTTTGGCAGGGGAGTGGTTGCATTTTTTGGGACTATATGAATTGAGAAATAAGCCCATCCAGTTTTTGCCACAGGCGCAACAGCGGATGGTATTAATTGCCAGGGCGATGGTAAAACATCCGCCTCTTTTAATCTTAGATGAACCCACCGCTAGTTTAGATGATGCTGGCGCGGCATTGATCATTGGAATGATTCAGCAGATTGCAAGAGAGAGTAAGTCTGCGATCCTCTATGTGTCGCATAGTAAGGAAGCAGGACTGGCCCCTTCCTTTATATTGAATTTGATCCCAAGTGAATCGGGTTCGATTGGAACAATTGAAGTAAGGTGAGCTGTTAGGCACCCATCGCATACACGATAATATTCACTGCGAATTTGGTATTGTCTTCCGATAAGAAGCGCTTGTTCCTAAAATCATAATCCCACTCGCAGCCATAATCCTTATTACTATATAAGACAGCGATCCTCCCATTTACTTCAATGGCTTTGAGGTAATCATGAATCAGATCATCGCCCCAGCCGTTTAATTCAAATCCGGTACTTGGTGGTCCTTTTTCAAAAGAAAAAAAAGAATGATAGATCGCGTGGTTATTTGGGATCTTTTTTAATCGGTTCGCACCGAAACTTTTTTGCATCTGCGCTTCGAATGATTTTGCGAAGAGTCCGTCAATATCATGGTTGCAATCATCCACAAAAACAAAGCCCCCATTCTCTACATACTTGATAAAGTTGGCGTTTTCGGCTGCATCAAATTGTACGAGTTTATGTCCGCTGAGATAACAAAAAGGAGCAGAAAATATATCCACACTACTCAGATCAACGATCTGTTCTTGAGCCTCAACGGGGATCGTTGTATACTCGATCAGTGAATTGAGCACGTTGGATGGCATGCGCAAATCGGTATCCCAATCTCCTGAATGATATCTTAATCTGGTGAAAACGAATTTTGTTGCTCTCATGAATTAATTAGTACACCACTCTTCCGCAGGTGTAATTTTTTTTAAAATTCCTTCTTTTCTGTCTAATTTCCTTGCTCAACCTACAAAAAAGATCTAATCTAAAATTTTCATTATAAATCAAGCACTTTGGACCTGACCGAAAAAAACATGCAAGACCTAATTCAAAAGCTATCTCTTTTAAAAAAGGAAATACAGAAAATTATCGTGGGACAAGATACGGTGCTCGACGAAATGCTGATCACATTATTAGCAGGTGGGCATTGTTTAT
>CAIYAG010000124.1 GCA_903924075.1 uncultured Bacteroidota bacterium
ATATGGCAACTTCTATCAATTAAAATATGGTGTTTATATTATTTAAAACAAAAATGATAGCGATTTGATAGTACAGATTGTTGAACTGGATTGGAATATTGGAAGTGAGCTAGAACTTAAAGCGCAAGATATTATTGGCTCCAAAGTGCCACCTAGCCGCATTGCAGAAAATCCAAGTTATTTTGATTGCAAATATTGTACCTACAAAGGTGTTTGCTTTGATGGCGAACCGGTAGAAAAAAATTGTAGATCATGTAAATATGCAACTCCCGTTGAAAATGCGGAATGGCATTGTGGACGTTGGAATGCTATAATTCCGAAAGAAGAAATAATTAAAGGTTGTCCTGAACATGCCAGCATTAATAACGGATAGAAGAAAATTTTTAACTGGATTAAGCACATTAATTGTTGCACCGTCGATTGTGCGCGCGGCAAGTTTAATGCCTGTACGTTCATTTGATCCTTATTATACAAGATACATTATTGATTATAATATAGGATCAGATTGCATGGCATTGCGTATTGATCGTGCTACTTTTCCATTATCACTTCCAAAAACTATAAAAATTTTGACTAAAGCCGAAGCAATGAAATTTTTAAATATGCATGATAAAGAAATGTTAAAAACATTAATACCAGAAGAAGGAAAACAAGTTTATTTTTCTAAACTTTTGGCTTCTTCTGAAGAATGGATGCGCCAAACTGGAATGTGGCAGCACGGTTAAATGTTGCAACTGAACAGGCTCAAAACAAATGACATTTACTTTACGTCCATACCAAGAGGATGCATTACAAGCAATTTGGAATTATTTTGCATCAGGTAAAAAAGGTAATCCGTGTTTAGCGCATCCAACAGGTACGGGAAAAAGTCATATCCCGGCTATTTTTATAAAAAGAATACTTCAAACTTGGCCCGATCAAAAATTTATTCTCGCTACGCATGTTTCAGATTTAATTTCTCAAAATGCCGATGCATTATTAGAAGTATGGCCAAATGCTCCGCTTGGTATTCATTCAGCAGGATTAGGCAAGCGCGAAACAGTCTTACCAATTATCTATGCTGGCATTCAATCCGCAATTAAGAAGCCTGAAAAGTTTGGCCATCGCGATATTGCATTTGTGGATGAAGCGCATTTAGTTTCGCAAGATGAAGCGAGTATGTATTTACGATTTTTTTCTGTTTTAAAATCAATCAATCCAAATTTAAAAATTATCGGGCTTTCTGCTACTCCATTTCGTATCGGTCAAGGCTATATCACCGAAGGCGGGTTGTTCACGGACATTGTGCATGATCTAACCGAAATGAATGCATTCAATAAATTGATAACCGATGGCTATTTGGCACCACTCATTCCACACAAAACGGCAACCACTTTAGACATTTCAGAAGTCGGCATTGCGAGCGGCGAATTTATCGCAAAACAATTGCAAAGAGCGGTTGATAAAAAAGAAATTACCAATTCTGCATTAAGAGAGGCAATAGAGATTGGTCACAATCGCCGCAGTTGGATGATATTTGCAACCGGCATTGAACATGCCGAACATATTGCAGAAATGATGAATAGTTTTGGAATAGATTGTGCAGCCATCCATTCGCAAAAGCCTGATGATTATAACATTGCTGCAATCAAAGCTTTAAAAAATGGTCAA